>JAEEHL010000207.1 GCA_016280825.1 Verrucomicrobiota bacterium | reverse complement strand
GCAGGGCAAACCGGAGCTTGGAGCGTTGCGCGCATCCGACACGCCGACCTCGCGCCCGAAGGTACATCTCGGTTGCCCCTGCTCGTGGCCGCATATTGACACAGCAAGGGTGGACATGAACAGGACAACCAAGCCTACACCGCATTTCACCCACATGGTGAAAATGACAAATTGCTAATCCTATTGAAAACAAAGGCTGAAAGCCTGATCCGTCGGCTCCAACTGCTTTTTTTAGGATAAACCTACAGCGACGGGGAGACGTCAATCTCCATCGCGCGCTCTGCAGGCACTGCGCGGCGGTAGTACGCAAGCGCGGCAACCATCGCGCCGTTGTCGCCGCAGAACTTCGGCTTCGCCGTCAAAAGCGAAACCCCCGCATCGCGGGCGACGTCGGCAAGCACCTCCCTAATGCGCGAATTGAGCGAAACCCCTCCGCCCACTATGAGCGAGCGGTATCTACGGCGCTTCAAGGCGTTGCGCGTACGGCCAGCGACTGCCTGCACTATCGCCTCCTGGTACGAGGCCACGACCCTCGAAACGTCGCCGGCGAGCGCTTCTGGGCCGCCGCTCCTCTGCACATACCTGAGAAGCGAGGTCTTGAGCCCCGAAAACGAAACGCAGAGATCGGCGTCAAGCCCGGCGAGCGCCGCGACTCCCTCGCGCGGCCGCCCCTTCGGAAATTCCTCGAGATTGCCGCGGCCGTGGGCGGCAACGTATTCCTTCGACATGCGGTCCACGACGGGCCCGCCTGGATAGCCGAGCGAAAGGAGCTTCGCCGCCTTGTCGAACGCCTCGCCGGCGGCATCGTCGAGCGTCTGCCCGACAAGATTGTAGACGCCGTATTCAGGCATGTCGAACCACGACGTATGGCCGCCGGAGACGACAAGCCCGAGGGCGGGGCAGGAAGACAGCGGGTCGGGGGTTTCGGGTAAAGAGCGGGTTTCGGGTTTCGGGTTTCGGGTTTCGGGTGTGGAATCGTTTTCCCCGAGACCCGAGACCCGAGACCCGAGACCCTCTATTAGAAACGGCGTATGGAGGTGCGCCTCTATGTGGTTTACGGGCAGAAGCGGCACTCCAAGCGCCCTCGCAAGCCCCTTCGCCGCGTTGAGACCCACCATGAGCGCAGGCGCAAGCCCCGGGCCGTAAGTCACCGCCACCGCGTCCACCTTGCCCGTCGTCGCGGCTGAAACGACTTCCCGTATCTTCTCGATGTGCGCGCGCGAGGCGATCTCCGGCACGACGCCGCCATACGGCCTGTGAAGCGGTATCTGCGTATAGACCGCGTTCGAGAGGACGATCCGCCCGTCGCGGACCAGGGCAGCCGCCGTTTCGTCGCAGCTTGTCTCTATGCCGAGAATGTCCACCTTTGCTATTTCCAGAACTCCCACCAGTGCCGCTCTGGGGGCTTTACCTCGTTGCCGGGCGTGTTGTACAGCTCCCTCACGCGGTTCTGCCCCGCCATCTCTGGATCCTGCACTCGCTCGCGACCGACAAGCTCTATGCCGTTCGGCACGGACCAGAACTCGCTCCTTACGAACGTCTCGGGGTCGAGCCGGTGCAGGACGACGACGACGCCCGTCTTCATTATGGAGATGACGGGCTTCGTGACCCTCAGGAACGAGCCGAGGTCGGTTGTCACCCAGTTGCGCCTTTCGGAACCCTCGTCGCGCGCAGCGAGAAAGAGATGGTCGTTGCCGCGGCGCGACCACTTGACGATCTCGAAATTGCGCCTCAGCTCGTCCCTGCCCTCGAAAAGCTGGAGGGCGGAGGCGAGCTTCATGCCGGTCACGACGTTGATCGACTTCGTCATCCCCTCGTAGCGGTTGCCTTCGTGCACAAGCACGGGGCGCACGAGATAGCGGCGCTCCTCGAGAAGGTCGTAGTGGTCGGCGAGAAACACCTCGAGCTTCTGCCCCTGGTTCGGCTCGATCACGAAGCGCGCGGTCATCGGGGTCGACGACACCTTGTCGAGCTGCGAGCGGTCGTCGGCGCGAAAGACCTCTATGAAAAGGCGGTCTTCCGAATTGGCGTATCCTACGCTCACCTTCCTGGCGGAGGCGTTGAGGACGTCGACGACCCCCCTTATCCGCTCTCCCGAGACGTAGTCCGTGCAGTCGGGCGAGAAGCTGACCTTGATTTCGCTCGTCGATCCATGCAGAAGAAGCGAACCCGCCAGCGCGGTGGCCATTGCAAATGTCCTTTTCATGGTATCTCCGTATGGTTTCATGTTTCCACAAGAAGCCCGTCGTACGCCGGCTCTATGCCGGGCGGCAGGCGCCCAAGCCATTCCGCGTGGCTGAAGTCGTGGCACATGTGGATTAGGAGCGAGCGCTTCGCGCCGATCCTGCGGCAGTACTCGACCGCCTTCCCAGTTGAAAGGTGGGTCGGGTGCTCGCGGTCCCTCAGGCAGTTCAGGACGAGGACGTCGACGCCGGAAATGCGCGAAAGGGTCTCGTCCGGAATGAAATGGCAGTCGCTTATGTACGCGATGGACGCGCCGCCAGCCGAAAGGAGATAGCCGCAGCAGGGGAAGCCGTGCTCGACCTTGAGCCGCTTGACGCGAATCTCGTCTTCGCTCGCGCGCAGCGTGAAGGCGTCGTCGTTCATAAAGCGTATCTGCGGGCGGTAGAGGCCGTGCTGCCCGCCCCTGTCGCTGATGTACGGGAATATGCGGTGCATGTGCTCCTCGGTCTCGGTCGTCGCATAGACCGGCATCACCTTGCCGATGACGCGGCAGGTGCGCCCGTTCGCGCCCTCGTCGTTCGGGTCGCAGGGAACAACCTCGCCGTTGATGGTGTTGAAGCGCCTCACGTCGTCAAAGCCGGCCACATGGTCCATGTGGGCGTGGGTGAGAAGGACGGCATCTACCTTCCTAACCCCGTATTCGCAGCACGAAAGGCGCATCTCGGGCGGCGTGTCGATGAGTACGCCAAGCTCTCCCTCGCTCACGTACGCCCCGCACCTGCGGCGGCGGTCGCGAGGGTCGGCCGACGTGCACACCGGGCAGTCGCACCCGATCTGCGGCACGCCGACCGACGTGCCAGTTCCCAGAAAGCGGAACTTCAAGCCCGTTACCCGCTACTTCTTCTCCGGCATCTTGCCGGTGGTGAAGTACTGCTCCACCTCCTCAAGGGTGCGGCCCTTCGTCTCCGGCAGGAAGAACGCCGCCGTGACGAAGTAGATCACCGTGAACCCGGCGAGGATGAAGAAGACCGTGCCGTTGTCGTTCGTCGCCTCGCACCACTTCGGGAACACCGTCGCGATCGTGGCGGAAACGCCCTGGTTGATGATCATCGCGATCGCCATGCCGTTGGCGCGGATGCGGGTCGGCATGAGCTCGGTCAGGGCGAGCCACACGCAGACGCCGGGGCCTACGGCGTAGAACGCGATGAACATGAAGAAGAACACCGTGGCGAGGACGCCCGTCGTCATCGACGCGACGCACCAGCCCTTGGAGATCGCGAGGAAGATCGCGCCGACGCCGCAAAGCCCGACGATGATGCCGCTCGTGCCGAGCTTCAGAAGGAACTTGCGGCCCTTCTTGTCGACGAGCGCGCAGGCGACGATCGTCATCACCATGTTCATGACCTTGATGGCGAGGTCGGAGAAGTTGGCGAATGCGCCCTGCATGCCGGTCTTCTGGAAGATCGTCACCGTGTAGTTGAGGACGGAGTTGATGCCGGTCGTCTGGTTGCAGGCGAGGATGACGACGGCGAGGATGAACGGATAGACGTACTTCTTCTGGAGGAGGGAATCCGTCGCGGCCTTGTTCGCGGCCTTCTGCGCGGCCTCCGCCTCGTCGGCGGCGATCATCTCGGAAAGGATCTCCTTCGCCTTCTCCTCGCCGTTGTTCGCGGCGAGCGACGCGAGGGCCTCCTCCTTGCGGCCGCGGCGGTAGAGCCAGCGCGGCGACTCCTTGAGCTTGAACGCTCCGAAGAAGAGGATGAGGCCCGGTATCGACGAGCACCAGAAGATGGTCTGCCACGCCTTGACCCAGCTTGCGAGCTTCTCGGGGCTAGCCGTCTCGCCCTCGCCGAGAACCGCAGCGCCGACGAGCATCGTCACGACAAGCCCGATCACCGCCGCGAACACGAGGCCTATCGTGAGGAGAAGCTGGAACATCCCCGTGCCCTTGCCGCGGCTTTCGGCGTCAAGGCACTCTGCAAGGTACATGGGCACGACTACGCCGACAAGGCCGGCAGAGGCGCCCTGGAGGGTGCGGCCGAACGAAAGGAGGAGGAAGTTCCCGCCCTCGCACCAGCCGGAGGCGCAGATGACCGGGATGGAGAGCGTGAAGAAGAACGCCGAGACGATGATGAGCTTCTTCCGCCCGAACCACTCCGCGAGCTGGCCCGCGAAAAGCGACGAGACGACCGAACCCCACAGCACCATGCCGACGACGATGCCGAGCTGGCTCGTGGTATACGACGCCGTCTTCTCGATGTACGGAAGCGCTGCGGCGATGACGCCCACGTCGACTCCGTAGAGAAGCCCGCCGAGGCCGGCCATGAAAAGAAGGTACTTTGCGTAGCCCTTGACTGTCATTTTGGTTTTTCCTTTCTTCTTTTAGTTGAATTTGCGTTTGAAATCCGCCGCGCTCGGAAGCCTACTTCCCGAGCGCCTCCCTTAGTCCGCCGAGGCCGCCCTTCACGCCGCCCTTCACGGGCGCGGAGATGTCGGCGCCGACGACCTCGACCTGCTCGCTGTCGGTCCAGAACCTAATCTTGCTGCCGCGGACGCTTTGCGCCTCGCCCTTCGATTCGTCGCGCACTTCCGCCGGGGAACCGCCCTGCGAATCGAGCACTACCATCGAGCTGCGCCTGTAGTACGACGCCTTCGAGGCATACGCGCGGCGCATGCCGTTCGTCATCGCGACGTTGCCCAGGGCGACTATGCGCTTCAATTCGTTCGTGCCCTCGAGAAAGACATAGACCCTGTCTGCGTGCATCTGGTACTCTTCGTCGTCCACGCAGACGCCGCCCTCGAAATAGGCCACCCCCTCGCGCCTGTCGTAGAGGGTCCTCGCGGCGGTTATCTTCGCGGGGCGATGCTCCCTCTTCTTCCGCTTTGCGGCCGGTTCCGCCGCCGCAGGGGTGCTATTCGCCGCCGCCGCAGGGGTGCTATTCGCCGCCGCCGCAGGGCCTGCCGCCTGCTCGGGCTGCGGCGAGACTTCCGGCGGCACCGCTTCCTGCGCGGGCTTCGCCGGATGAAGTTCAAAGGGGTTCGCGGCCGCGGCAAGCGCCGCGGCGAGAAACGCCGCCGAGAGTGTAATGCGCATCTCCACGTCTACACTACAGGCCTTATGTATCTCGCCCTGACCGCCTGCCAGAGGACGACGCAGAACGCGGAAAGCGGAATCGCGAGCAGCATCCCCATAAGCGGCCCGAGCACGGTGCCCCAGAAAATGAAGGAGAATATGACCCCGGCGTAGCCGAGGCCGGTCTTGCCGCCCTGTATCTTCGGCGTTATGAGATACCCGTCGAGGATCTGTCCGGCTACCCAGACTAGAAGCACGGCGACGAGCCGCCCGCACGAGCCGCCGGCCGCAAAATACGCGAGCGGCAGGGCAACCGGCAGGCAGACGACGGAACCGAGGAACGGTATGAGGTTGAGGACGCCGAGCATGAAGCCGATGAGAAAGCCGTACGGCAGGCCGACCGCCCAGAACCCTGCGCCGTACATAAGCCCCTCCATAAGGCAGATGACGGTCTGGCGCTGGTAGAACGAAACGAGAATGTCGGTGAACGCGTCCACCTGCGCGGCGAGGAACTGCCGCGTGTCGTCCTTGAAAAACGGCATCAGCGCCACAATGTCGCTGCTGCGGCGGTCCTTCGTCATGAGGAAGAAGACGAAGAAGACGAGCGAGACGAGCACGGAGAACGTGCCGAGCGCAAGCTTGAGGGCTCCAGTGCCTGCCTTAAGGGCGGTGGAGCCGTACTTCGCGAACATCCCAGTCACGTCCTCGGTGTACTGCCCGCCCATCTGCACTATAAGCGCGTCGAGCCGCGGGAACGTCTCCCTGAACCAGGCAAGCACCGACTTCACGAGCGACGGCCCCTGCGCGATGAGGTTCGCCGCCTGGTCTACGAGAATCGACCCCGCGTGCCAGAGGAGGAACCCGAGCGGGATGAAAACCGTGCAGAGCATCACCAGGAGCGCGAGAAGCGGATTGCGTAGCACCTTGCGCCACCAGCGGTAGTAGGGCCTGAAGAAGAGCGCGAGAAAGAACCCGAACATCACCGGCACGAGGGCGGCGGACGCGAACGACAGGACCTTGAGGAGACACCACGAGAGGAACGCCACGAAAGCGAACACCACGGCCAGCGAAAGGATGGTCAATCCCGCCGCGACAGTCTTCTTCTGCAATGGGCTGAAGTCAATCATGTTCGTATTATATCATAAATTCGGCTTCTTCACATGGAGGATTCTCGCCGGGGTGCCGCGCCCGCCGTCGGAACAGAGGAAGAACGTCTCGGAACCGTCCTTAAGGTCGGGGCCCCTGCACATCCCCTCGTACATCGTAAACCCGGAGAGCCTCAGCACCCTGCGCTTGGAGACCGGCTTGAACTGCGCCGCGTCCTCGAGCGAGGCGAGCGACGTCACGTCGGTCGCGCCGGAGAAGTCGACGGCATACACCCTGCAGTCGAAGTTGGGCATCACAGTGCAGCTGAAGTCGCGCTCGAGGAGAAGGAGCGTTCCGTCCTTCGCAATGCACAGCTCGCTTACGCCGTTGCGCGACGCATCGCCCGACTTGGTGTTCCACGCGCCGCCCGAGATTGGCTCGGTCAGGTACGCCCACTGGCCGTCGGGGCGCCACGGGGAATCCACGCCGTCGCGCACGAACCGCATGAGCCTTACGTACGTGCCGTTCTCGCGCGTGGCCCGATTGCCGTCGCAGGCAAGCGCCTCCTCCGTGCAGGTGAAGAGGGCAAGCCCGTCCGCCGATATCGCAAGGGACTCGAGCCCCCTTCCCTTGCGGGCCTTCCTGAGGACGGGCGGCATCTTGAGCTCGCGGGAGACCGCAAGCGCGGGATCGTCCTTCCTGTACTTGATCACCCTGTTGGAGATTTCGTGCGCGACCCATATCCCGCCGTCAAGCGGATCTACCGCCGCTGCCTCGCTGTCGCTCGCGGCCTCGGGAATTCCGAGAACCTTGCCCTCCGCCGATTCGAGAACGCCGTCGCTGTCAAACTTCAGCTTAAGCCTGCACAGAAGCGCGGGCCTGTCGTCAGTCGCCACATACGCGCAGTCAGCCCCGTCCCACGCAATCCCGCCGGCGCTCTTGGCTACGGACGGCAGGTCGATCTCCCTGCACTTTTCGAGGCTCCATCCCTCGATCGAGATAGACGCGCACCCGCAGAACGCAAGCGCGGCGGAAAGGAATGTCGTGCAGAGTCTTTGCTTCATGGCGTGTCACTCCTCTACGAAGCCGGCGTCAATGAGCGCCTGCTCGGTTATCCCGCCGGCCGCCTGCGCCTGCAACGCGTACTTGCCCAATACGTCCGTTTCGACGTTTACCTCGTCGCCCGCCTTGAGCGAGCCGAGCGTCGTGCGCGAAAGCGTCTCGGGTATAATGTCCACCGCGAGCGAGTCCTCGCCCTTCTCCGTCACCGTGAGCGAGACGCCGTCTATTGCGACAGACCCCTTCAGCACGGTCTGCGCCGCCGCGACCCTGCCGCACCTGATCCTGATGCGCCTGTCGCGCCCGCATGCCTCTACTGCAACCACCTTTGCGCGCGTATCGACGTGCCCCTGCACGACGTGGCCGCCGAACGGCTCGCCTGCGCGTATCGCCCGCTCCAGGTTGACCTTCGTCCCCGGGACGGCGGACCCAAGCCCCGTGCGCATCTCCGTTTCGCGGAGGATGTCGGCGGTAAAGCGCCCCTCGGAGCATTTGCAGACGGTGAGGCACGCCCCGTTGACAGCCACCGACTCGCCTACCTCGAGCGGGCGGTCCCACGGCTCGAACCCGAATTCGAGCACAAGCCCCCTGCCGCGCGAGACGCGCTTTACGGTTCCCGTCCTCTGTACAAGCCCGGTGAACATTCAATCCCTCACTGCGGGGTTAAGGTAAATGGGGCGTGGGTCGGCGACGAGCGCCAAGGGGTTCTTCGCCGCAAACTTGCCAAGGCCTTCCGACGTTGGCTCCACATGGCCGAGATAGCGTTCCCCGAAGGCGGCGCCGAGCGCCCCGCCTATCCTCGCGTCGTCCGGCGAGACCACCTTGCATGCGAGTGGAACAGCGGAATTGACGTCTGCAAGGTCGACCTGGAAGACGTCGCCCTCCATCGAATAGCCGGAGAACACGGAGACCCACGCCTTGCCGCGCCTCGAATCGCCGACAACCGCGATCTCGCCCTCCTCGTCGAGCTTCTGCGCGGCGCATGCGCAGGGCGAGGGAAGCCCCATGACCTCGCATCCGCTGCCGAGCCCCACCCCAATCGCAAAGGCAAGGGCCGACCTTATCCCCGCGAAACTCCCAGGGCCCGTCCCCACGACGATGCGCCCGACGCCGTCGAGGTCGAGGGCGGTCGACCACCCGCCGTCCCTTCCGCCGCCGGCGGAGCGCTCTATGTAGAGGGTCTTCAAGACACCCCCTTGCCAAGGCACCTGACCATCACGTCGTCGCCGTAGGACGCGGAGGAACAGGCGCCGAACCTCGTCGCGCCGCCGATGTTGCGCGAACCGATCGCCAGAGGCGCGACAATTGTCACCCACTCGTCCACGAATCCGGCGTCCGCAAGCGAACGCGCAAGCGAAAGCCCGCCCTCGCAGAGAACCGACATGAACCCGCGCCGACCAAGGTCCTTCACGGCCTCCACCGCGTCTCGGTACACCAGCGTACGCCCCTTCGCACCGTCGGTGAAGACCTGCGCCTTGCGCGGCAGCCGCCCGCTGCGCGAGACGATTGCGCGGTAAAGGAAGTCGTTTCGCCTCGTGTGGCACAGAAGGGACGGGTCGTCGGCGCGCACCGTCTCGGCGCCAACCATCACCACGTCGGCGCGCTCGCGCCATTTCGCGGTCTCGCGCCTCGCGGCGGTGCCGCTTATCCAGCGCGAGCGCCCCCCCCTGTCGCATATCCTGCCGTCGAGCGACATCGCGAGCTTCACCGTCACGAACGGGAGCCCCGTCGTGACGTGCTTGGCAAACGGGCGCATAAGCCGCCGCCACGCAAGCCCTGCGGCTTCGCGCTCTTCGGCGTCCAGGGACTTCGCCCAGCATTCGCACTCGATGCCGTGCCTCGCGAGAATGCGCCGCGCGCGCGCACGGTTGGCGGGGTTTGGGTCTTGGCAGGCGTATACCACCTTCTTCACGCCCGAGCGCACTATCGCGTCGGTGCAGGCGCCGACCCTGCCGGCTCTGGAGCACGGCTCAAGCGTAACGTAGAGTACGCCGCCCTTTGGCGAAACCGAGGAGCTTTCAATCGCCTCGACTTCCGCATGCGCCCCTCCGCATTTGCGGTGCCACCCCTCGCCGACGACGCGCCCGCCCTTCACGAGAACCGCGCCGACGGGCGGGTTGGGCCTCGTCCGCCCGCATCCGCGCTCTGCCAGCTCGACGGCGCGAAGCATGTGGCGCACGTCGTTCATTTGGTCTTTGCGTACTTGTCAAGTACGCCGTTCACGAGAGACCTCGACTTCGGGGACGAGAACCAGTTCACAAGGTCGACCGCCTCGTTTATGACGACCGCAGGGGGGATGTCGGCGTTTTCGAGCTCCCACGCGCCCAGGCGCAGCACGGCCCGCTCGACCGTGCCGAGCCTGCCGAGCTGCCATCCGTCGAGAAGCGCCTCGAGCTTTCCGTCGATGGCCTCGCGGCCGAGGAGCACCCCTCTTGCGCGTGTCGCGGCGAATTCGCGCACCTTCGCGCTTATCCTGTCCCTGACGCCTCCCTCCTTCGTTTCCATCGTGGGGAGAACGGAGAAAAAGCCCTCTATGAATCCGTCAACGTCTTCCGGCGGATTCAAGTCTGCTGCAACCAGCATCTGTATCGCCCACTCCCGGGCATGTCTGCGCGTAATCTGCATACTGCGTATTATATCAAAAATCAGCCCTCCGCGGCTTCCCCCAGCTGCGCCTTTTCAGGCTCGACATGCACGACGGCGTCGACGACGCCGATGCCGGCGGCGCGCACCGCGTCGCGCACGGCATGCCCTATCGCGTGGCCTTCGGCGACGGAAAGCCCGCGCGACACCTGCACGTGGAGGTCGGCGTGGAAGACCCCGCCGTAGCGGCGCGTGCGCACGCGATGGCAGCCGCCTACGCCCTTCACCCCAAGCGCAACCCGCTCGACCTCCGCTGACTTCCCCGGCATCTCGGCGTCGGTAAGCTCCTCGACGGCAGGCCTCACGATGCCCCACGCGGCCTTCAGGATGAACGCCGCCACCACGAACGCGCCGGCGGAATCAGCCCAGGCAAGCGACGGCGCGAAGTACGCCGCCGCGAGCGCGAGCGCCACCGGAACGGAGCTTATGGCGTCGCTGCGGTGGTGCCATGCGTTTGCCTCGAGCGCGGACGAGCGAAAGCGCCGCGCCACCGCAAGCGTGCGCCGGTAGACGGCCTCCTTGGCCAGAACCGAGGCGACGGCGATCCAGAACGCGATCGCGCCGGGAACTGACGCCTCGCCTCCGCGCGCGACGTCAAGGAGGCGCAGCGCCGCCGTGCGCCCGATGCCGACGGCGACGGCCGCGAGCGCAAGCCCGATCGCCGCCGCGACGACGGCCTGAATCTTGCCGTGCCCGTAGGGATGCTCCTCGTCGGCGGGGGCGGTCCAGTAGCGAACGCCCAGGAGAACCGCAAAATCAGTCACGAGGTCGGAGACGGAATGCACCGCGTCGGCGAGAAGCGCCTGCGAGCCCGCGAGGTAGCCGGTGGCGGCCTTCAGCGCGGAGAGCGCCACGTTGACGGCCATGCCGCCGAGCGTCACGCGTCGAACGGCGCCCAGCTCCTCCGAAATCTCGCAACGCCCGTCCATTGCAGCCCTACGCCATCCTCGTCGGAAAGACGCAGACGTCGCCCTTCTTCTCCTTGATGTTCTCGTCCCAGCATCTTGGGCGGATCTCGCCGTCCCTGGCCGGACGCGGATAGTAGAAGTCGTCTATATGGAGCGCCACTTCCAGCCTGTCCTCGAAGCTTCTCGCGACGGCATACCCGATGTCTCCCCAAAGCCCCGTCGACGGCAGGCCGAGCAACCTGAACGTCGCAAGGAGGTTCGTCGAGCTGCTGGCGTTGAAGCCCTTGAACCAGCAATGGCCGTGGCCCTGCACCCAGCCCATGTAGAACTCGCTCTCCTTCAGCTTCTGCAGCGCCATGCGCTTCTGGCCGTCGTCCATGGCGAGCGAGGCCTCCCTCGGCGAATGGTGCGCGCCGCAGACGAACGGACGCCTCGCGCGCGACACCTCGTCTTCGAGCCAGTTGAGCTGCGCCTCGTCGATCGCCCCCGAGACTATGTTCCCCGTCCCCTCGCGCCCGCCCGTCTCGTCGAGCGTGTCGAGGAGCATCAGGTCGCAGTGTCCGAGGTTGACGACGGACGCAAACCTCCCCTTCACGCGCAGGTCGGCCGCAGACTCTGGAAAGACCCTTAGGAACGGCTCACGGTGGTCGTGGTTGCCCATCGTGTAGTGGAGCTTGATCCCGGCGGCCGCAAGGCGCATGAACTCCGGCCTCGACATTTCGTAGTCGGCGGTCATCCCCTTGCCGAGCGCGATGTCGCCGAAGACGACGGCGCGGGCTGGCAGCGGGCGCATCGCGAGAATCCCGTCCACGCAGCGGCGGAACGAATCCAGCTGGTAGCTGTCATCGGGCGCGATGGAAGGCGACACGTGGACGTCGCTTAGGAAGACCGTGAGGTTCGCGTCGTGCGCCGGCCCGTCCGCAGCGACTGCCGCCGTCGCGAGGCCTGCCGTAGAGAGGAGGAAGCCCCTTCTTGTAGTCATTGCCCATTCTCCTTTTCTGCAAGTTTGCCGCGCCCGCGCGTGAACGTCGCGGCGGAGACCATTGCCGTGAACGGGGCGACGAGCACGAGGCCGAACGACCCGACGAGCGTCTTCACCACCTCCGCCGAGACGAGCGTCGAATTGAGAAAGTCGACTGGCGGCGTGCCCTTTGCGGCAAAGACCATGAGAAGCGTGAGGAAGCCGCCCGAATATGCGAGAAGGAGCGTCGTCGTCATCGTGCCCACGACGGCCCTGCCTATCCTGAGGCCCGAGCCCAGGAGCTCGCGGAAGCCGAGCGAGGGGTTGTGCTTGACCACTTCGGCGACGCCCGAGGCGATGTCCATCGCAAGGTCCATGACCGCACCGGAGGAGGCGAGCACCACGGCGCCGATGCAGAGGTCGCGCAAGTCGAGGCGCTCGCACCCCGAATAGACGAGTGCCTGCGAGAACGGCATCGTCGCCCCGTTCACTTCGATCATCCGCGTGAAGAAATGGGAAAGCGCAAGGGAGGCGACGACTCCGAGCATCGCCCCGGCGAACGCCGCGAAGCCCGTGCGCGTGAAGCCCGCGACGAGGTGCATTATGACCGCAGTAAGCACCGCGACGACGACGAACACCGTGGGCGAGGCCGGCCAGCCAGCGAGCAGAAGCGGCACGAGGAGCTTCCACACCGCAAGGCACCCGAACGCAAACGAGAAGAGCGCCTTCGCCCCTACCCAGCCGCCGAACCACACGAGAAGCGCGGCAAAGGCCGCGAAGAGGGCGAATATCCACGGGATGCGCCAGTGGTCGAGGGCTACAAGCGCACTGCCGCCGGGGCCATCGGGCGGAACCGACACGAGGGCCCTGTCGCCCGGCTTGAAGCGCTTGTCGAGGTCCATCTGCGCGCGCAGCTCGTTCTCGGCGTCGTAGACCTTTCCGTCAAGCTCGACCTTCAGGCGCTCCGTGCCGTAGGCTACGAGCTCGTGCATCTCGACGCCCGACGAATCGACCTCGACTACACGTGCAACCCTCGTCTGCGCGCCGTCCGCAGAGTCAAACAGCTTCGGCGCGGGCACGAAGCACAGCGCGACGCAGGCAAGCGCCGACACAAGCACGCCTTTCAGGCGCGCGCTCACTCGTAGAACGCCCTCAGGCGCCTGCCAAGTTCGCTGTTCTCGTAGAATCCCGAAAGGGTCTTCGCGCCTGCGCCCGTCGCCGTGGTCATCACGGGAAGCGCGGTATGGCTGCCGCTCGTCCAGTCGATGCCGGCCTTGTGCGACACGACCGTCCTAAGAGCGTTGCCAAGCCCGTACTTGAGCGGCGCCTTGTAGTCTGTCGTCTCCGCGACTTTCTTGCGGTACTTGGCGATGTCCTCGTCAAATGCCTTCCTGATGTCCTTCTCCTCCTGCGCGGAAAGGCGCATCGGGTCTTTCTTCGGATCGCCTGAGAACTTGACGCCAAATGCCTTCTCCATGAGCGGCACCACGTCCTCGAATGCAAGCTCGCCCTTGCGCTCGGCGAAGAGCCTTGCAACTGCGCCGTTGAACGACGGCACGCTCATCGTCTGGAGCCCAAGCCTTTCTACGTGGATGTCGCGGCCGGTGCCCGCAAAGCCCATCGTCATGCCGCCCGTCTCGTGGTCGCCGGTGGCGACGACAAGCGTCTCGCCGGGATGGCTCCTCTCGAAGTCGAGCGCAACGCCCACGGCGTCGTCGAGCGCGAGTATGTCGCGGAGGTTCGTCGCGGCGTCGTTGCCATGGCACGACCAGTCGATGCGCCCGCCCTCGCACATGATGAAGAAGCCCTTTTCGCCGTCGAGAAGCTCGATGGCCTTCTTGAGCATCTGCCCGATGGTCGGCTGCCCTTCGGCCTCCGCCGCGTCGATGGAGTTGGCGAGCGCGTCGTCGCTGAACCGCGCCATTACCTTGCCGCACCCGGGGCGCAGGGAATCGAACTCGTCAGCCGTCTTCACGATCCTGTAGCCCTTCTGCGAAATGTAGTCGTAGGCCTCCTTCGCCTTGTCGCCCTTGAGGGGAATGCCGCCGCCCGCGAAAAGGTCGAAACCGGAATCGGCGAGGTCGCGTGCGATGTTCGGCACATCGCCCCTCGTCTTGCGGTGCGCGTAGAAGCCCGCAGGGGTTGCGTGGGTTATCGTGACAGTCGTGATGATGCCTACCTTGCGCCCGTTCATCTTCGCAAGCTCCGCACAGGAGACGAGCTTGCCGCCGGACTTGTCGACGCCAACCGAGCCGTTGTTCGTCTTCTCGCCGCAGGCAATCGCGGTCGCCGCCGCCGCGGAGTCGGTCACGAGGTAGTTCGCCGAGCGGCTTCTCGCCATGGCGACGACTTCCATGGAGTTCATCCTGAGCCCGCTGCCGCCGGTCGCAATCGAGAACTCGTTCGCCGTCATGCGCTGCGGCACGCTCATGCCGTCGCCGATGAAGAGAAAGACGTACTTCGGGCGAACCGCCTCGCCCTCGCCGCCGCACATTGCGGAAAGCGGCGCAAAAAGCGCCGCTATCGCAAACAACGTCGAAACTCCCCTTGCCATGGTCAGAAGTTCATGTTGGCTATCGGGAGAAGCGGCGTGTAGCCGGTGCAGATCATGTTGAGCACGCCGACCTGGAGGCCGGAGAACTGCTGCGCCGCGTTGAATACGCCAATCTGCACGCCAGAGCCGAACTGCTGCACGAAGTTGATGACGCCTAGCTGGACGCCGACGAGGTTGTCGGCGTAGTTGATCACGCCGACCGAACCGCCGGTCCACGTGTTGCGCGTCGTGTTCACAAAGGCGAGCTGCACGCCGGCGGAGTTGTCGTTGTTGCGGTTGCCGAGGCACGCAATCTGCACGCCGTTCACCGTGTCGCTCCAGTTGATGCCGCCCGCGATTGAAAGACCCTTCATCGCCCCGTAGCCGACATTCGCAAATCCGGCTAACTGGAGCGCGTTCACGTCGTACATCGTGACATTGGCGATGGCGCCCAGCTGCAGGCCGCTGACTACATCCTCGTTCCAGTTGAAAAGCTGCGCCTCAAGGCCGTACACCGGGCCGCGGGCAAGCCCCGACACGCCAAGATCGAGACCGTACACGCGCTGGTTGCTGCCGTAGAGGAGGTTGAACCGCAGCCCGCAGATGTCGCTTTCGTAGCCTGGCAGCTGCAGCGGGCAGAATATCCCCAGCCCGAACGGCGACCAGCCGTAGTCGTCAAGCTCATAGCCATCCTCGCGGGCAAAACCGGCAACCGTAGCCAGCAAACACGCGGCAAGCAGCATCTTCTTCATCTTTTGCGCTCCTGTAGTCGTTTGTGTTGAAAGTCTTTTAAGATAAACGTTTTGGCGGTATTATAGCAAAAAAACCGCCGTTTGGAAAGAGCCTTTTGTCAGGGGTCAGTCGTTAGTGGTTAGTCGTTCAATCTCCAAGTTCCACTCTCGAACTCGAACTCCAACTCGAACTTGGAATCCGCCCGCCGCGCTACCTGAACCCAAGCAGCTTGTGGAGCTGCACTGAAAGCGACCAGCCGTCGAGGCTCTCAAGCGTCTCCTTCGCAAGCGCGAAGTCCATCTTGCCGTCGCGCTCGCACGGCGAGACGTAGTAGTCGGTCGCCTCTATCCGCTCGCGCACCGCGCGGCAGAAATCCGCCGCGCCCACGCAAGAGGCGACTACCCTCACTTCGTCGGCATGCGCAAGGCGCAGGCTGCCAGGGCGCTCGATCTTCGGCGAGCAGGCGATGTAGTCGACGAACGCGAGCCACGGCGCCTCGTCGATGCCGTTCGTCCCGTTCGTCTCGACCGCTATCCAGTAGCCGCGCTCCTTTAGCGCGGCGACAAGCTCGTCGACGCCCTTGGCGACTGTCGGCTCGCCGCCGGTCAGGACGACGCTCCTTGCGCGGTACTGCGCGATCTCGGCGACAAGCTCGCCCACCGTCATCTCGAAGCGCGCATCGTGAGCCGTGTCGCACCACGGGCAGTCGAGGTTGCAGCCCGCGAAGCGCACGAAAACGCAGCGGCGGCCGGAATTGCGCCCTTCGCCCTGAAGCGACTCGAAGACCTCGACAAGCTTCATCGCGCAAGCGCCTCCTTTAGCGACGTGCGGCGCTCCCTCACTGTATTCGTCTTGATCGCCTGGCTGACCGCGTACGGAACGCCCATGAGGACGACGAGCTTTCTGCCGCGTGTCATCGCGGTGTACAAGAGGTTCCTCTGCAGCATAACGTAGTGCTGCGTGTGCATCAGCACGACGACGGCGGGGTATTCGCTGCCCTGGGACTTGTGTATCGTCGTAGCGTACGAAAGGACGAGCTCGTCCAGGTCTGGCGCGTCGTACTTCACGGGGCGGCCGTCGAAATCGGCGACGAGCGAGCCTTCTTCCTCGTCGACCTTGAGCACCTTGCCGACGTCGCCGTTGAAGACTTCCTTGTCGTAGTTGTTCCTGAGCTGCATCACCCTGTCGCCTTCGCGGAATTCCGTGCGGCCGCGGCGGATCGCCTTCCCAAGCGGGTTTATCGCCCTCTGCAGCTCGAAGTTCAGGTTCTCCGCGCCCAGGAGGTTGCGCCGCATCGGCACGAGCACCTGTATGTCGTCGTGCGGGTCGAAGCCGAACGTGCGCGGTATCCTCTCGGTCACAAGCTCGATCGTGCGCTTTACGCACATCTCGGCGTCCTCGCATCTCACGAAGTAGAAGTCGCTTTCGCCGCGCCGCGTCTCGATCGGCTCGCCCGCGTTCACGTGGTGCGCGTTCCTGACGATAAGACCCGTGACGTCCTGGCGGAAGATTACGTCGAGCCTGGTAGCCGCAATGCGGCGCGACGCGATGAGGTCGCCAAGCACGCTCCCGGGGCCGACGCTCGGCAGCTGGTCGGTGTCGCCCACCCACACCACCGTCGCAGAGTCGGGCAGCGCCGACAGCAGGTCCGCCGCGAGGCGGATGTCTATCATGCTCGTCTCGTCGAACACGAAGACGTCCCCTTCGCAGCGGTTCTCGTCACCGAAGGTGAAGCGGTTCGTGACGGGGTTCCACTTGAGGAGCCTGTGTATCGTCTGGGCGTTTTCGCCGACGCTCTCGGCCATCCTCTTCGCCGCGCGCCCCGTCGGCGCGGCAAGCACGATGTTCGCGCCCTTGGCCTTGAATATCTCGACGAGCGCGCGGATGATCGTCGTCTTGCCGACGCCCGGCCCGCCCGTGATGATGGAGAACTTCTCCCTAAGCGACGAGGCGAGCGCGTCGCGCTGGCTTGCCGCGAGCACGAGCCCGCTCCTTCTCTCCCACCAGGCGATTGCGCGTTCCGCATCCACCCTGGCGGCGGAACGCGGCGTTTCGAGGATCTTCAGTATGCGCGTCGCCGTGCGCCTCTCGGCGAAGTACAGGCCCTTGAGGTATACCCTGCGCGGCTCCCCGGGCGCGGGCGACGCGGCGACGACGCGGTCGTCGGCGAGCTCCGCCGCAAGCGCGTCGGAAAGCGTCTCGACGGGTATGCCGGTAAGTTCGTTCGCCCTGAGGAGGAGGTCGTTCTCGGCCGTCCAGCAGTGGCCGCCGTCGTCGGCCTCGGTCTCGAGCGCGAACGATATGCTTGCGCGCGCGCGCAGCATCGAGTCGGGCGCGATGCCGACGTTCATCGCGATCTTGTCGGCCGTGGCGAAGCCTATGCCCCAGATGTCGCGGCAGAGCTTGTACGGGTCGGCCTTGATTATCGCTATCGCGTCCGGCCCGTAGCGGCGCACTATCTTCGTCATGCGCCCGATGGATATGCCGTAGGTCTGGCCGAAGATCATGTTCTCGCGCATCGTCTCGTTCGACTGCCAGCTTCGGCGTATCTGCTCGATCTTCGCCTTGCCCAGCTTCGGCACTTCCCTAAGCCGAGCGATCTGGTGGGAGAGGACGTAGAGCGTGTCGTGGCCGAAATGCTCGACTATGCGGTGCGCAATCGTCTTGCCGACGCCGCGTATCAGCCCGGAGGCAAGATAGCGCTCGATGCCCTTGAGGCTGCGCGGCGCGACGCACGCAATCGAGTCGGCCTTGAACTGCCGGCCGTGCGTCTTGTCGTTCACCCAGCGCCCCTCGGCCTTTACCTCCTCGCCCTCCCAGACGGCCTGCACCTTGCCGACGACCGTCATCTCCGGCGCGAACCTCAGCTCGAACTCGCTCGGCGGCTCGACGCGCAAGACGGCATAGCCCGACTCGGCGTTGTGGTACACAACGCTCTTGACGGTGCCCTCTACTGTCTCGACGCTCTCCTCGGCCATCTTAACGCGCTCTGCTGCCCAAGCCCCCTTTTATCCGTGGTTGTCCTTGAAGTTAGCCGTATTATACCATATTCTCCGCGCTTGTTTATCCTAAAAATCGCAGTTGAACCCAAGTCGCCTTCTTGCCGTCCAAGCCTTCCCTGCCTTCCGAACGTGCGCTCACGTAAAGGACAACCATGCTCCCTTGTTTCTCTTGGCGAGATGCGCGTCATTCGCTCCGCGCCCACCACATCTTAACCGCGGATTATACGGATTGCACGGAAAGGTTGTTTAGCCACAAAGAGCAGGAGGACATGGAGAATCATATTCTCGCGCAGAGAGTTTTTAGACAGGATTTACAGGATTATCAGGATTGCGAAGCAAACTCCCCCTCAAAGATAGAGGGGTGGCCGCAGGCCGGAGGAGTATGATTTAGCCGTGTAGAGGTGGAGAAGTGGAGAAAAGATTCCGCTCTCGAACTCGAACTCCAACTCGAACTAATCTCGAACTCCAACTCAAACTAAATCTCAAACTCCGAGGGCTAACAAAGGTGCTCCGCTAACGCTTCGCTTCCTTGTCACGCCTGCGGGCGATAGCCGCATGCTGACTACAATAATGCGAGCCCTGCGCCGCGTGGCGTTTGCATCTATTACCGGACAGCGTGGTCGCCTCGCACTGCGGGCGAGCCGCCCTTGTCGCTTTCTGGGTTACCTTCGTCGGGACGGCATTTGTAGTTGGCGAGCAAACAGCCACAGGCATGTTTGTTGCGGCGAGGGCGACAGAGTTCATCACCATTATCACGATTACTGTGGCAAATTTCATTTCACGCCTCCTTTGACTGCCGTCGCAATGGCAACGCCAACGAGAATGACACCTCCGCCAACTACCTCAAGCCACGTCACTCTCTCGCCGAGGAACGTCGCGGCGAATACTACGCCCACTATCGGTGTTAGGTAGAGGGCAACCGTCGTCTTCACCACGCCCAGCGACTTGCACGCCGCGCTCCAGAGAACGAAGCTCGCCGCTGACGCAAGGAGCCCGAGAAACGCAATGTTCATCCAGTTGACCGGGTCGGCGAAGCGCTGTGCGTTTGCCGCCGCGTCAAGCATCACAGCAAACGAGCCGTCGAGTGCGCAGATGCCGGATTCCGTCATCCCCCACGCGACGAACGGCGCCATCATCGCAAGCGACCAGCCGAACGCCCTGCGGATGGCCGCGAGCGGAGAGATGCCGCGCTCGTTCGCAGCATCGAGCAGGATTGAATAGAACCCCCAGGACGCAATCGCGCAAAGCGCCATTGCGTCTCCAATCGGGCGCAGTTCGAATTCGACCATCCCATTCAAGCTGATAAGCGCGACGCCGCAAACCGCGACGAGGGAACCGGCGACGAGCCGCGCCGAGAACTGCCCGCCCCTTGCAAACGCCTTCGCCACAAACGCCGTTACGATCGGTCCGAACGAGACGAGGATCGCGACATTGCTCGCGTTCGTGTAGTAGATGGCGCAGTTCTCGAGGAACTGGTACGCGACTATTCCCGTCAACCCCATCGCGGCGAAAATCCACTCGTTTCGCCAGCTGCCGCGCTTCGCCCCGCCGCGCAGAAGTTCGACGCCCCAGAGCGCGGCAAACGCGAGCGAGAACCGCATCACGAGGATTTCAAGCGCCGAGAAGTCGGCAAGCAGCGCCCTCGTGCTCGCAAACGTCACGCCCCAGACGGCAATCGCAAGCGCAGCATAAATCCAACCTCGCATAATTGATTGTCAGGCAAATTGGCAGACAAACGTATCGCAGCCCATTTTATGCCCCAAGCGCAGCAAGCGGAACTGCATAAAATCCATCGCCAAAGCGAAGTGTGTTCGTACCAGAATACAGCACAATACCTGTAAACTGTCCCTTGGCAAGATTTGACGCAAACCATTTCAGGTGTCTGAAGTCTCCTATCGAAGCTTGCCCAGCCTTGACCTCGATTCCAAGCATCACGCCATCTTTGCGCTCGACCATGAAGTCGATCTCCCTTTTGCGATTGTCCCTGTAATGCGTAATGGCATAACCACCTTCCGCCTCGGCTATCGACGCCAACTGCTGGTACGCCCACGTCTCGACTAGCTTGCCGCTTCGGTTTTCGTCCATATACACGGACTCCTCGTCCCAGCCAAGGGCGTTGGCGACGAGCGCCGAGTCCGTCGCCATCCATTTCTCTCGCTTTCCAACCATGCCATAGTCGGTTTTCGTCCAAGCAGGAAGACTGTCGAAGAGATATAGAGCCTTCAGCGCCTCCATATAGTTCTGAGCGGTGACCTTGGCAATCGCAGATTTCGCCGCCAGTTCGTCGATGGCGAAGAACTGTGCGGTGTGGGCGAAGAGCCAATGCGCAGTTGAACGCAGTTCGTGGAGTTTCCGAATCTCTGTCACATCCTTTATGTCCTTTTGCAGCAAGTCGTCGACATACGCCTCAACCCAGTCATTGCGGTCAGTTGGCGAATAGGATTGGATTTCGGGATAGCCGCCGCGAAACGCCGCGCGTATTACATCTCTCTTGGAAAAGCCAGCGTATGACGAATCGAAATCTCGGCTAAATGCCCTTTGAAGGAAATTCGGCGCGCTCCCGTTGATTTCCCCAAGAGCAAGAGTCCGCAGACGCACCTTGCCGAAGCGCCCAGCGAGAGAATCCTTGATCGCCTTGGCGAAATGAAGGTTGGAGCTGCCAGTAAGCAGATACTGGCCAGCTGTCGAATCTTCGTCAACAACCATCTTGATCGCTTCAAGCGCGTCTGGCACTTTCTGTATCTCGTCTATGACAATAGTCTCGCCTTCGGCATGTTGCACAAACCCGTTGGGATCGTCCATGGCTATGCCGCGCACGAGCTTGTCATCGAAAGTATAACGCCGCAAGCTGGGGAACTCGAGCATTCCCGCAAGCGTTGACTTCCCTACCTGTCTTGCGCCAGTCAGATTCACGCCACGCCGGACCTTCATCAAGGATCGGAGTCTTTGTTCTTGCCAACGTTTAATCATTTCTTCCTTTCTTTGAAGATGTGGATATTGTACCAAACACTATGTAAAAAAGTCAAGTAGCCCTATGTAAAAAATCAAAGTATCCGGCCGCATGAATGGCAAGTAACGCAACTTAGGTGTTCGGCCACAAGTCGATTAGTACGTCATCACGTCACGCCCCAGACGGCTATCACTGCGCGACGGCGGCCCAGCCTGTCATTGTTACACAACCACCGCCACGTCGCCATACCTCACAATCATGCGGTCATATGTGACAAATGACACACCATGATTCGTTTCCCATTTCTGACCTACACACTTCTTCGCATAATTATGCTATAATAGCAGCATATCACAAGGAGAACACGACATGAACGAATACCTACTACTGACGCTTTTAGAGCGACTGCTTTCGATTTACAATAACAGCGAAATATCGCTTAACAAGCAGTGCCAGTTCACACAAGAATTCAAAGCGCTCATTGGCGAAGTCCAAGATGCGGTGTCGCATGTTGAATAGCGTGTCGTGGCACCCACTTCAACCAGTTCCGAGCGAATTCGTCCGCACGAACCGCATCCTCCCTCTTTAGTGCAGTCATAATAGGGTTCATCACCACGTGCTTTGGCATCAGATCGTAAAACTCGCCTTTGCTGATAAAATCTCGGGGTCCTCTATAGCAGGACAATTTGTCCTCGTTTCCATAAAGTCGACCGTTTGAAGCATTGATATAACAAGCAACTTGAAGCCCAGTTGTATCCAATGTCATCGGAGTGCGTTGCGATGCATAACGCCCCCAATCAAGGCCAACGCCTTCATGTCTTCCCATCACACTTTGCCCACACACCAATCCGAATCGCCCTCGTTGCTGCTGATACTCCAATGTCGGCTCATAACCCAAGGACTGCACAACAACTCTGAACGCCGGCTTGGTTGCGCCAAGCGCAGGTTGGTTCAAGACCTCAACATCATGGAGCAACAGCATAACCATGCCCAGCTCCTCAAATGAAGTCCGCCAAGTATGTGCGGATCTATTGACACATGTTGGATCGGCATCTATGATTAGCGATACATATGAATTGCTGAAGCGGCCGCTTCGTGTAAATTTCCAGAAGAACCCCATCGCTTCGCCCCCAGACCGCAACCAATTTGGGTTCGGCCAAATTAAGGGGCGCGCCCTGCCCTGCACTTCTGAAGGCTTAGTACGGCCTGCTCAAATACATGACAAGGCGCACCCGGAAAAGGTCACCTTGCAAACCGCGCATGAGCGTCCAAACGTACTAATTTTCAGAAGTCGGGCTTGCAAACAACAAGGCCACATTTTTGCGGCTAAGGACTATTATCAATCGTATGGCATTACGCATCTCCTTTTGAAATATTCAATCTTGCCAGCTGTTGCAATTAGCGCACGACATCGGGAAACAACATTTCAAGAATAGACATCACATCGTGCTTGTGCTTTGGAGACAGCATCCCAAACACTCGAAATAGTTCAAGAGAAAGAGCAGCCTCTTCTCGGCCAATGCGCCACTCAGCGCACTCCTTTGGCTCCAAGGTGCGCCCTATGGGTTGTTTGAGAAATGTCAGCGCCGTTATCGGCAAGCACACATATAGCATAGCCTGAGTCCCCACGGCCTTTTGCTTTTCGCGTATCATTATCTCGGCAAAGATTTCATATTTCCCAAACCTATGCACAAACAGCGGATATGAGACATTCATCTCATAGAACGGCAATCCGTTGATGATCACCTCTTTGGGATTGGTGCGACTTATTGAAGCCGTCTCTTCAAATGTGTTCGCGTCTGACACGGATCGAATATCTGAAATGCACTTTACTATATCCGCATCTTTTACAAGCCCATGTTGCCAAGCATACAAAACTATTTCACTCAGTTCATACGCATATTTTGTCTCTCCCTTGTAGTTCTTAAATGTTGAATCTGCCAGGCTAGTCTTATTCCGGTTCTCTGGGCTCGCGAGCAAGTCATATCCAATCTGCCATTCAACATAGCAAGACTGCGACAATGGAACTTGCCTCGGCGCGACTGGCGAACCATACTCGGCGAAAAAGCTCCGCTGCTTTATACGAATCTTTCCCGTAGGTTTCGTCAACGGGAGGTTTACGAACACATCAGCGGTCGTATTTACTACTTTTGCTTCATCAGTTTGCATTATTTGTTTCCTTTCCTAAAATGCTTTTTGAAATGTATGCCTTGACTTTTTTCACTGCATCAGCGCTTGGCGTTTCGCAACTTCCAAAGACATCTGGGTGATTATGCATAGACACCATCATTACATCGTTAGATACGGACGCGAACTCGGAGCGCACAAATGGGATGTTGAAATTTCCGAGATAATATGGGACTTCAGCAAATCTTTTGAAGCAGTCGATATAGCAATAATATGCAAGCTTGTCAGGATTGACGTCGATGGCATTGGCGATCCGTTCCCGTATGAATGTGCGACTACGCCGCAGCGCATTGATATCGCGCATCGTATAGAACAAGATTTCCGGCGAATATCTCTTCTTCCCTGGATACTTGTCTATCTCATCTGTGACATAGTCAAACCCAGACAACGAAAATGACACGCCGTCGACTGTATGAAACCACGTCTTGTTGACGTCTTCGTACGACAGTCCCCTGCCAACTTCCCTTTTGTACATCGCAACTATGACGGGGAAGCCTGCTGCCTTCGACGTTCCAGCAAACTCCTGACTAGAAAACACAATGTGCTCAAGAAGCCTGTAGTTCGAGAAGAAATCTTTTGTCGCCGTGAAGTTGGACTTCTTGATCAAGTAAGACAGCGGATGCAACACAATGACATATTCAGCTGAAAGCTTGTTGTATGCAAGCAATGATGACATGCCGAGGTCCCGAGTCTTCAAGTCAGCATCAATCGGCAATGTGTTGGTTTTTATCTTCTGATTGATCTGGGATGTTACGTCGTTATACGGCGGATTTCCAACAACGACAAGCATTTCTTCGTCGCGAATGCCAAACTTTGCGCGCGTAACATTCGCAAGCGCGTTATGCTCAAACCACTGTACATTTGGAAAAAGCGTTCGGGCCTGCTCCACCGCTTCATGGTCAATGTCATTCCCAATATAACGACATTCGTGCAGGCCCTCTACATCTGCCAATTCAAAAAACGCACCGTATCCACATGACAGGTCGGCAATAGTCCAGCCCTTGCCAATCCCATGCGACAGGAGCCATTCGGAAACTAATCGCACATATTTCGATGGCGTGTAGAAACTTCCGAGGTTCACGCGCCCAACAACACCAAGGTGCCGAGATACATTGGCAACGCCGGAGTCATACCCCATTACATTATCTGACGCGGAAGACACGGCAACAGCCATTATGGCGCAAAGAGATATTGCACTTGTCACAAAGCTGTTCCACATGCGACCGATCACTCCTTTGTCTGCGCACAAACAATCGCGGATACCTTATCGCATGCATGAAAAAGAGCGCATTTCTCTCATGCACTCTGTCGCAGCCCTACCACAGGCTGATCTGTGAACACACAAAGAGAAAATGCGCCCAATCGGGCGCATCTTCACTTACATGCCGTTCACAGATTGAAATAGTGGTAGTACTTCGACAGAACGACGTGTAGCGTTGATGCTACATTGACTTAGCGCCCGGTGGCTTCGTTGCGGTCACGCGGGACGCGTGACCCTACCGATGCGTTTTCCGGACTATGACCCCGCGCCGCACGGAAGGGAGAAATTGAAGCAATTCCATTCTCGAACTCGAACTCCAACTCGAACTCTTCCCCCGCCTCGCAGGATGAAAGTATTATATCTAATTTCCCGCTATAAAATCAAGTGTAAAATCATAATTATGTTTGATAGCGCGCGGGCGCGGCGAAAGTGCATTGAGTACGCTGCCTCCCCGCATGGGGGGTCGCGGCTGCCCGCATGGAGGTTTCGACTTCCCCAACGGAGGTTTCGACTTCCCCGCATGGAGAGTTTGACTTCCCCGCATGGACTATCTCACTCCCCTGCATGATGGGTGATGAGAGATGAGACGGGTGACGAGTGATGAGTGATGAGAGAGGAGTATGGGATAGGGGTCAGGGGCTAGGAGTCCGCACTGACTACTGACTACTGGATTTAGGGTTAGGCTCCCAAAGTGAGGTCGTGGCGAGGGGCAAGGGGCTAGGGGTCAGGAGTTAGGAGTCAGGGGACAAGGGTTCACACTGACTACTAACTACTGACTACTGGATTTAGGGGTTAGGCTCCCCAAGTGAAGTCGTGACGAGGGGCAAGGTAGCCGCCGAGCGAAGCGAGGGCCGAGCGCAGCGAGGGGATAGCCGAGGGCGAAGCCCGAGTGCCGAGTGAAGAGCATGGCGAAGTGCGAGACGGCGGGCGCGGTGCGCTTCGGGCGCGGCAAGGCGCGGTAGTATGCGAGAAGCGGCAATGTAGCGGCAACCGCCGCGGAATTGCGCGACGAAGCAGACTGCCGCGGATTGCCGATGCACGGAGCGGGAGCGCCCGACGGCTGCGCACGGGGCCGAGCGATGAACCCGCGCCCCCGGCACGACACCGCCAGAGTTGCCAAGCGCGGCCACGACAGGG
>JAEEHL010000206.1 GCA_016280825.1 Verrucomicrobiota bacterium | reverse complement strand
TTGGCAGGGGCTAATGTTCCCAAAGAGAAGGTGCGAGGCAAGAAACGACACATAGAGATGCTTGATCAGATGATAGCGTCAATAAAGGACGGGGCGCGTGATATGCCTATTCTTGCGCTTACACCATGCACGAATTCCGCTGGCGCTGCATTCATGGGCTTTGTCTTCGACGCCAAGATCGACTGGAATTCAGAGACGAATTGTATTATGGATTCTTGTGAAGACGGATTGTTCCTCTCGCGGGAACTTGAATTGAAACAGCCTTTTCATGGGTTCGAGACAGTGAAAGTGCGCGGCGACATAGACAGCAGAAAAGCCTATGCCATGGTTTTCAACCGCAGCGTCGTCTGCGAGTTTGACATAGACGGCGCACAACGCTGGACAGACGAGGTTCGGCGCGACTTTGCCGAAAGCTGCGGCATCAATCTCGTCGTGGAGAGCGAGTCTGCCGATTGGGTCATGTTAAGGGGTGAGACAGACGCACTTCGCATATGGGTCTGTGACGGGTCGTATAGCTCTCTCAGCTTTTGTGGTGACCAAGTGAAAACGGAAAGAGGCGTGCATTACCAGCTTGAGGTGAGGCGGCGCGTGCGATAGGGAAACCCCAAAGGGAAATTGGATATTGGCTGTTGGATATTTTCACATTCCCACATTCTACACGGCTAAAAACTCTGTGACTCTGTGTGAGGAATATAGTTCGAGTTGGAGCTCGAGTTCGAGAGCGGAATTGTAAAATTCCATTTTCACCAAGCACCCAGGCACCAAGCACTAACGACTAACGACTAGCGACTAACGACTAACTCCTGCGGCCACCCCCTCTAATCAATATTTTGCACTTGATTTTATAGCGGGAAATTAGATATAATACCTACAACTAACCTTCACATAAAGGAGACTCAATGAACATATCAAGACGTAATTTCATCGGCGGGGCTTCCACGCTCGGCCTCGGGTTCGCTCTTTCGGGCTACAGGAGCGCGCTTGCCGCTGCGGAGAAGTGCTGTGCGAAGGCGGCGTGCTGCGGCAAGCCGCAGATCGGGCTTCAGCTCTACTCGCTCAACAAGTGGATTCCCGCGCAGGACGAGGTGAAGACGAAGGCCCTTGCAAAGGCGCTCAAGACAATTGCCGAAATCGGCTACAAGGGCGTCGAGTTCGCGGGCTACTACGGCGCAAGCGCGGCGGAACTGAAGTCGATGCTTGCAGGCGCGGGCCTCGTGGTGTGCGGAACGCACGTCGCCAACTCGAGCTATGGCTTCGACACGAAGAAGTGGACGTACGACCCGGACGTCCTCAAGAAGACGTGCGAGTTCGAGCTTGAGTACGGCAACAGCCTCATCATCTGCCCCGGCGGCGGCAACTTCCCGCCCGGATGCTCTTGGTCCACCGGCCAAGGCGGAGAGCCCTGCAAGCCCACGCCGGAGATCGACGACTTCACCAAGCGCCTTGTCGAGTTCTACAACAAGGCCGCCGTGGACGCCGCGAAGATGGGCTGCAAGATCGGCCTCCACAACCACACATGGGAACACGCCATCAAGATGATGGACGGAACCTCGTTCTGGGACTACTTCTTCTCCAACACCGACAAGGCCGTCCAGATGGAGCAGGACGTCGGCTGGAGCGTCTGCGCGGGAGTCGATCCCTCCGAGCAGTTCCGCAAGTACCCCGGCCGCTCGCTCAACATCCACGCCAAGGAGAACGGCATGGGCAAGGGCGTGAAGAAGTTCGACGCCATCCTCGGCAAGCCCGGCGAGCCCGGCGCGAAGGGCGTCGACTGGGACGACGTCATCAAGTCGACCACGGCAAACGGCGTCAAGTGGTTCGTCGTCGAATGCGAGAGGCACTTCAACTCGCTTGAGGCCGTCACTCCGTCCTACGCGTTCCTCAAGTCGAAGGGCCTGTGAAGATCGCCGTCATCTCCGGCTCTGGGGCCTATCCGGAGATCCTCGTGCGCAACGCAAGGCGCTTCGGCGTCGAGCGTGTGGACGTGCTGGCGATCAGGGGCTCCGCATCACGGCTCGTCCGCTCCATGGCGGACGAGTCGGTTCAGTTCGGCATGGGCGAGATCTCGACCGCGCTCGACTGGATCGCGTCTCGCGGCTACGACGGCGTGGTCCTCGCGGGGCAGGTCTCTCCCATTTCGCTTTTCCGCACGCGCTTCGACGAGGTTACGCGCCGCTGGCTTTCCGAAATCGGCGCGAAGAACGCCCATTCGCTTTTCGGCAAGCTTGTAGAGAAGTTCGAGGAAAAGGGCGTCAAGGTCCTTCCCGCCTCGTACTTCATGGACGACTGCATCCCCGGCGAGGGCGTTCTCACGGAGCGCGACTTCACAGACGGCGAGCGACGCGACATTGAGCATGCCGCAAAAGTCGCAGCCGACATGGGGCTGCACGACGTCGGGCAGACGGTTCTCGTCAAAAGCGGGATGGTCCTTGCCGTCGAGGCGTTTGAGGGCACCAACGCGGCAATCCGCCGCGCAGGTTCGCTCGGCGGGCGAGGTGCCGTTGTGTTCAAGGCGGCTCGCAAGGGCCATGACATGCGCTTCGACATTCCGGTTGTCGGCCTAAAGACCCTTAAGACGATGAAGCGGGCCGGCGTCACCGCGCTCGGCTTCCAGGCAGGGCGAATCGTCGTCCTCGAGCGCGAGAAGGTAGTTAAGTTCGCGAACCGCCACTCAATAGCAATTGCCGGCATCGCGACGGACCTGCCCCCGGCTCCGCTAAGGCCATGAAGAAAAAGGTGCTTCTCCTTGCCGGCGAAGAGTCCGGCGTCCTCTATGCTCGTCAAATTGCCGCACGACTTGCTGACGGGGCGGAGATACGAGGCTATTCCGACTACGGCTTCAAGACGGAGGATCTTGCCGTCATGGGCCTTTGGCCTGTCATAGCGAGGCTCTTCTACTTTCTTGGCGTCAGGCGCACGATGAGGCGCGCAATCTCCTCGTGGAGGCCGGACCTCGTCATCACCGTCGACTACCCCGGCATGAACATGTCGCTTGCGGCGCATGCGAAGAAGCTTGGCATAAAGACGATGCACGTCGTCTCGCCGCAGGTATGGGCGTGGAAGAGGCGCAAGATACCCGTAGTGGAGCGCACTTTCGACAGGCTGTGCTGCTTTCTGCCGTTCGAGCCCAAGTGCTACCGCGACGGGTTCGCGGTGTTTACGGGCCATCCGCTCTACGACGCCTTTTGCGGCATGGAGGAGCAGGCGAGGGAGAATGGGCTTGTCGCCGTGCTGCCTGGCTCGCGGATGTTCGAGATAGAGAATCTGATGCCGGTTCTCCGCGTGGCGATGGAGCGCCTTTCGCGCCCTGGCACGAGGTTCGTGATTCCCGCCGCGAATCCACGTGTGCGCGCGGCGATAGAGAGCCGCCTTGGCTCGATGAAGGGATTGGCGACTGTCCAGGACGGCGGCGCGCGGGAGCTTCTTTCAAGGGCGACGTGCGCAGTTGTGGCGAGCGGAACGGCGACCCTCGAGGCGGCGCTTGCAAAATGCCCGACGGTGCTCATTTACAAGGTGAGTGGCTTTACGGCGTTCTTCCTTCGCCTCATGATAAAGGGGACGCGCCATGCCGGGCTTGCCAACATCCTCTGGGCGAGGTGCGGCGGGAGCGGCGAACAGCCGATGCCCGAGCTTCTCCAGGAGGACTGCACGCCGGAGAACGTTGTGGCGCATCTTTCAAGGTGGCTTGACGACCCGGAGGAGCGGGCGCGTTGCGTAGGGCGGCTTGAGGCGGCGACCGCGTTCCTTCGCACAGGCGAAGACGCAATGGCCCGCATTGCGGAGGAGGCCGCGGCACTCCTCGACGCGCCGAAAGAAGTGGAGCGGGCATAGGATGGACGCCCTTGCCGAAATGAAGGAGATGGTGCGGCGGCTGAACGAGGCCGCCGACGCGTACTACTCCGGCCGCGGCGAGCTCATGACGGATTTCGAGTGGGACGCCATGTTCGACGCCCTCAAGAAGCTCGAATCCGAAACTGGCGTGGTGCTGCCAGATTCGCCGACATCGAAGGTGTCTTCCGATTCGCTCGCCGGGCGGCGCGAGGCGCACGAGACGCCCGCCTTGTCGCTCGCGAAGACGAAAAGCGTGTCGGAGCTTGCGAAGTGGTGCGAAGGGCGGCCAGTGTGGATCTCGTGGAAACTCGACGGCCTTACTCTCGTCGCCACTTACGACGGCGGCTCCCTGACGCGAATCGTGACGCGCGGCGACGGCCACTACGGCACGAACATCACCCATCTTGCGGAGGGCATTCTCGGTGTGCCCGCTAAGATCGCCTGCGAGGGCCATCTCGTCGTGCGCGGCGAAGCCGTGATATCGTATGCCGACTTCGAGTCGTTCATCGCCTCGTCGCAGGAAGACTACGCCAACCCGCGCAATCTCGCGTCGGGCTCGCTTACCTTGAAGGACGTCGAAGAGCTGAAGGCGCGGCGCCTCAGGTGGAAGCCGTTTACGCTCGTAAAGAGCGACAGGGAGTTCAAGTCGTGGGGCGAATGCATGGACTACCTCGATTCCCTCGGTTTCGAGACTGTCGAGCGCGAGCTTGTCGCGACCCCTGGCGAGGCGGAGCTAATGGGCGCAATCGACAGGTGGACGGTCAAGGTCACGGACGGCGAGAACCCATATCCCGTCGACGGGCTTGTGGTCACCTACGACGACGTCGCCTATTCCGCCACTGGGTCGGTGACGGGCCATCACGCGACGCGGGCGGGAATCGCCTTCAAGTGGCAGGACGAGACTGCCGCCACGAAGCTCGAGCGCATCGAATGGAGCTGCGCGGTAGCGTCGATATCGCCTGTCGCGGTGTTTGAACCCGTCAATCTTGAAGGCACGGTCGTCAAGCGCGCAAGCCTCTGCAACGTCTCGGAGTGCGAGCGCCTTGGCATCGGCGGCCCCGGCACGGAGCTCAAGGTCATAAAGGCGAACAAGATAATTCCGAAGGTGGTGGAGGTGACGCGCGGCGAAGGGGCGCTGGAGATACCCGCCACATGCCCCGTGTGCGGCGCGGCCACGGAACTCAGGGTGTCGCAGTCTGGCACGAAGACCTTGCGCTGCTCGAACGCGAAATGCCCCGCGCGGGAGCTTCGCAAGTTCATGAGGTTCGTCTCCAAGGCAGGCGCCGACATAGACGGGCTTGCGGGCGAGACGATAGCGAAGTTCGTGAACGCAGGGTGGGTGAAGAGTTTTGGCGACCTTTACCGGCTCGGCTCGCACAGGGACGAGATTGCGGCGATGGAGGGGTTTGGCGAAAAGAGCGCCGACAAGATCGTGGCGGCGGTCGAGTCCGCCCGCGAGTGCGATGCGGTGAAGCTTCTTGTGGCGCTTTCAATTCCGCTGTGCGGGCCGGACGTCGCCCGCAGGCTTCTTTCGCGCCATGGTTTCAGGGAACTTTTCGAGGCCGCCGCGCAGGACGGTGCGGAGGAGGTTTTCGCGTCGATAGACGGCATCGGCCCAGGCAAGGCAGCTGCGTTCGTCGCGTGGTGCAGGGACGGCGAAAACATCGCCATGCTTGACGACCTTCTCGGCGAAGTCAGGGTGAAGGAGTATTCCGCGCCGCAGGGCGGCAGGTGCGGAGGAATGGTCTTTGTCGTCACGGGCGAGCTCGGCGTGTTCGCGGGGCGCGACGCATTCAAGGAATATGTCGTCGCGCAGGGCGGCAAGGTCTCGGGCTCGGTGTCGTCCAAGACGTCGTTTCTCGTCACGAACGACACGTCGTCAGGGTCGTCGAAGAACAGGAAGGCGGCGGAGCTTTCTGTCCCCGTCATAACAGAGGCAGAATTCATCGAGCGCTTCGGCGGGGGAGGCTCGCCTTCATGAAGCGCCCGGGATCGCATCGCCTGCCTTTCGAGATACTTTACGAAGACCGCGACGTCATCGTCATCGACAAGCCGGCGGGGCTTCTTACCACGCATACGCGCCTCCCGACGAGGGCGGCTCGCGAATCGCAGCGCACGGCGGAGAACATCCTTAACGACTACGTCCGCAAGGGGCAGCTCAAGAGCCGCGCCCAGGTGTGGCTCGTCCATCGGCTCGATCGTGACACGAGCGGCGTCATGATGTTCGCGAAGTCGCGCAAGGTTGCGGAATACTTCCGCTCGAACTGGAACGACATCACGGAGAAGATGTACCTTGCGACGGTCGAAGGGCGGATGGAGGAGAATTCCGGGACGTTCGAGTCGAATCTCGCCGAGGACGAAGACGGCTACATGGTGAGGTCTGTCCCCAAGGGTGGAAAGCGCGCCCGGACGGAGTGGAAGGTGATTTCGCGCGGCAGGGCGACGACGCTCGTGGAGGTCCGCCTCAAGACGGGGCGCAAGAACCAGATTAGGGCGCATTTCTCGGAAGCCGGCCATCCGGTCGTCGGCGACGTGAAGTACGGCGCGGGGACGGGCGGGCCGCTCATGCTGAGGTCCATTCGGCTCAAGTTCGCCCTTCCATGCGGCAAGAAGGTCGATGTTTCGGTGCGCAGCGGAAGGAGGGGCGGATGACGGAGGACTGGGTTGACATCCGGGCCGACGAGGCGCACGTGAAGCGCGAGCGCGAACGCGCGAGGGCGCTCAGGAAGACGGACTGGTGGCGCGCGCTTGTCGCGAAGGGGGAGTGCCACTACTGCCACAGGGTGGTCGGCGCTGACGCCCTCACCCTCGACCACAAGGTGCCCGTTTCGCGCGGCGGCAGGTCGACACGCGGCAACTGCGTACCATGCTGCAAGGAGTGCAACTCTCGCAAGAAGGCGCTGACCCCGGCCGAGCAGGTGATAAGAAGCCTTTTCCCTTCATAGCTCTGTGGAAAAATGATATACTACGCAACAGATGAAAAACGTCAAACGGGAGGACAACATGTCAAAACGCAGTCTCACAACGGTTCTTGCCTCGGCCGCCATCGCCGCAATCACGGCATCGTGCCTCAACGTCTCGGTCCATGCCGCCACGAAAAAACCTGATTCCCCGGCCGCCGTCACGGGCGGACGCCAGCTCTGGAACGGCTACAGCGTGTTCTTCCAGCATCCGCCGATCCTTGAGTTCAAGGTCGCGGAAGCGGCAGAGTACAAGGCAACCGCCACCTTTGACGGGAAAACCTTGGAGCTTGGCTTCTTAAGCCACCATAACGGCCCGCGCGTCGACTTGACCCCGATCTGGGACAAGATACCCGCAAACTCGATAGTGAAAGTTGAATGCACCGCGCTTGGCAAGGCGAAGAATTCCAAGCTCAAGGAGACCGACTCCCGCACCTTCATGAAGACCGCCCCCTTCCGCGCAGGCTCATACCCGCCGCCAAAGGAGGACTACACGCGCGCCGCGCTGAGAATATACGACTACGTCTTCGACTCGCCGGCCCTTAAGGCCTTCCGCGAGACGGGCAAGCCCGACAAGTCGTACAAGAAGAACTGCTACCCCTCGAAGATGTACTCCTCTCTCATCCTCATGTGCGAGCGCTACGCAGCCGCGCGCCCCGAACGCAGGCGCGAGGTGCTCGACTTCGCGTACCTTCTCGCCGACTACCTCATCTCCATTGCCCAGCCCGCGGGAACGCCCCTTGAATACCTCCCCCCGACATACGCCCTCGGCTTCGGACATCCCGTGGCAAAGCAGTACGCTGGCCAGACGATGATGCACTATCCCGCGCAGGCGGGGACCGCCCTTGCCGCGCTCGCAAGGTACTCGAAGGGCGACAGTCCCGAGCGCTCCGCGAAGTACCTCGACTTCGCCGAGAAAATCGCCGGCACCTTCCTCAGGCTTCAGGGCGAGGATGGAACGTGGTACGCGAGGCTTAGCGAAAAGACGGGCCTCCCGGACGTCATGAAGAACACCGAAGACGTGCGCGTTAGAAAAGCCGGCGGGGTCGACGTGACGCGCAACCGCGCGATTCCGCTAAGCATGATCAAGATGTTCGAAAGCCTTTATGCTCTCACCGGAAAGGCGGAATACCGCAAGGCCGCCGACAAGGCCGCCGCCTACATGGAGCGACCCGACGGTCCGCTCTCCACCTACAATTGGGAAGGCCAGTTCGAGGACGGCCCGCCCACGCCGCCGTACATGAACCTCACGATGAATTTCCCCTGCGGCTACGCGACATGGCGGCTCGCGAGGAGCCCCGGCGACAAAGCCGTGGTGAAGAGCATGCGCAAACTCCTTTCCTTCATCGAGGACCAGTTCGTCGTGTGGGAGCGCCCCGTGACCGCCGACGGCAAGTACCTCACTAGGAACGACTGCCCGCAGATGGACGAGAACTGGGCGTGGCGCGTGCTGACGGCGCCCGAATGGCATGTGCCCGGGGTGATGGAGCAGTTCGACTGCTACAACCCGATCGACTGCCACACTGCAAAGACGGCGAAGCTCTACATGGCGCTGTACAAGGCGTGCGGAGAGAAGGAATACCGCGAAAAGGCCAAGGCCCTCTGCGACTCCATCGTGAACGCCACTCCCGACGACGGCAACATGCCCACGCACTGGATGGGCAAGTACGGCGAAAAGTGGGAGAACTGGTACAACTGCATGATCGAGACCGCAATGACGCTCGAGGAGCTTGCCAAGGACCTTTAGCCTCGCCCTTGACATTTGGCCATGTATGGGGTATACTACACTTAAATCATTGTGAGGCAGAAAAACTAGTGATTTCATGTGGTGCGGACCATCAAAACCGGGGGGTAAAATGAAGGGTGCAATCTTAGCGGCGGCCGTGCTTGTTGCGGCGGCGGCGAGCGCGGCGGTTCCCGCCCGCTTCTGCCAATACATCGAGTCTTCGACGAGCGGCGCGACGGCGACATACGTCGACACGGGGCTTAAGCCGCACTACATAAACGGCAAGTTCTTCGTCGACATGGAGCTTGTCGACTCCACGCTCCCCTCGAACCTGCGGTATCTTTTCGGCGCTCGCCGCCAGACGGCAATAGACAACCAGACTCTTGTCGTGTGCCTTGACGGCGCGAACGGCAAGTTCCGCCTTGACACGCTGTACAAGAGCGGTACGGAATTCGTGACCGCCAATGCCGTCGCCGGCCACAGATACCGCTTTACCGTGCGCAAGCGATACAACTACAACGGCGAGCGCTGCGATCTGGAGGACGTGACGACCGGCGCGTTTACGAGGTACGGCTCGTCCGCCGCCAAGTATTCTGGCAACGCCTTCGCCAACTTCCTGTTCTTCACCGCCAATGTCGCCAGCACAAAGCAGACGGCCACCGTCCCGCAGCGCATGTACGCGGCGAAGATATGGAACGACGGCTCTACGCTAAGCGGCGACTTCATCCCGTGCGTGACGACTGCGGGCAAGTACGGAATGTACAATGTCGTCGATGGCTCCATAAAGGAGGCGTCCCCGCAGGCGAACTTCAGCGCGTCTGCCGCGGGCAGCCCCTTTGCTCGCGTGAACAACGGAGCTGTCGAGTTCTGCGCGCACATCACTGCAGAGACGGGCGTGCAGATCTCCGCAGACGGCGAGACATGGGCTTCGTCCGTGGATGTCTGGACTAAGGCGGGCGATGACTCGTTTACGGTGTCGGCGCGCCCTGATCCCTCCGTGCCTTTCGCTGTCTTCACAGGGTGGCGTTCTGACGACCCGTGCCGAACATCTCTTCCTGGATGTACTGGCGTGACTTCCGCGACGCTTACTGTTGCCGCCGGGAAGGTGCGCGACATAGTCGCAACGGCGAATGTCGGCGGCTATGTGCCGCAGGCAGAGATGATTTCCAATGGCAACTTCGAGACTTATGAATACAATTGGACTGGTGGCGGAGCAAGAAAGGCGGTGTCCACCGATTACGTTTCGACAACGTCTTCTGCCATGGGTTCTTATTTCTGGGCTGTTGACAAGGGCGGCGGCTCCACGGGGAACCCTGACCTTGAAAAGTGGGATATTGCGCTCCCGCCTGCGAAATACAAGCTTTCATACGGCGCGGCGGTTGCGGGCAACCAGACGCTCAACAACATTGCCACGGAGATATTGAACGCGACCGGCGGAACTCGCCTTGCCTGCAAGACGAACAACATTACCAAGACCTATGCGACGTACTCTCTGACAACTACATTCAATACAGGGCGCATGACCAACCTAAGGATTTCGCGCACGGCCACTTCGTCGTACAACAACGCATATGACAATGTCTCGCTCAAGATGCAGCTGCCCATTTCCGGCGTTGTCGTTACGGCCGAGCCGGAGGAGTACCAGATTGACTCCGCGCCGACATACAACTGGTATCCTATGCAGGACGGGCGCACCGACACTTTCACGGCGCCTTCCGGCACGCAGTTTCTCAATGCAGACGAGACGGCGCGCGGCTACGTGCGCGGCTACCGCATTGACACTTACGACACCGCGAACAGTGCCTGGGTTTTGGGTGAGGAGGAGATCCCTTCGCTCTCTTACGTTCACACGCAGAATGCAAACGAATGCAAGCGCCTCGTCTGGCTCTGGGCGGCGGAGAACAAGATTTCAGTCGTTTCGCAAAGCGCGACGGAGCGCGTCTCCACGAATGGCGTCAACTGGGCGCAGTCGTTCGAGGAGTGGTATCCATACAATTCAACCGCGTCGATCCATGCCGGCACGACGCCGGCAATGTACTACACGTGGGAAGGCGTCCCCGCAGGCAGCACGTATGGCGCGTACAACGCCGTGCTCGGGATTCCCATGAACGCCCCGCGCTCGCTTGTCCTCGTAGACCGCCCCGCAGTCCTGACGCACATCTGGGCCGGCCCGAGCGCGAACTTCGGCACGGCGAGCGCATGGAGGACGCCGAGCGGCGATGTCGCAGGCGAGGCTCCCGGCCTTGACAGCGTGGTGTACATTCCGCCGGGCTCGACCTGCACGGTGGCTACGGCGTTCTCTGTGTCGAAGCTCTACGTAGGCGACGCCTTCGACACGGGGAACCCGCAGACGGTGAGCATGACGTTTGCAACGGGGCTCAAGACGAACGAGGTAGCGACTACGATTGAGATAGCGAAGGGCGCGACGCTTACGCATGACGGGAACGGCGCAGGTTCTACTGCCGTTCAGCAGCTTAACCTTAAGGCGGGGTCGTCCATTGCCATTGCCGCCGGCGCGTCGATAAACGTAAAGGGCATGGGCTTCAACAACTCTCAGGGACCGGCTCCCGGCGCGAACAACACCAAGGGTGGCTCCCATGCAGGCGTAGGGGCCGATTCCGCATCCGTCAACGCCTATCAATGCTACGGTTCCATAAGAAAGCCCACGATGCCGGGCTCCGGCGGCGGTTCGAAAGGCGGCGGCGTGGTGTATCTGGCAACGCCGGGGACGCTGCAGCTTGACGGAACTATCGACGCCTGCGGCGCGAACATTACCTACTACCGCTCCGGCGCTGGAGGAAGCGTATTCCTCGAGGTGGGAACGCTTTCCGGCTCGGGCTCGGTTGACGTTAGGGGCGGGTCTGGAACATACAACTACCAGGGCGGCTCGGGGAGAATCTCGGTTGTCGAGTCCGTCGCGACTTCGTTTGGCTTTGCCGGCACTTTGAACGCGGGCTGCATAAACACCCGCTCGGGCAACGGCACGATCTACCTTGAGAACGCTTCCGACGCGCCTGGAAGGGGAGAGCTGATTGTCGATGCGCGTGGGACCTCGCTTGCGTCCGACTGCATCTGCCGCCTTGACGCGGCTGTGCCGGACAGAAGCGAGCCGTTCGGCAAGGTGACGGTAAAGCGCAACGGCAGGCTCCAGATACCGGCAGGATGCACGCTAAAGGTGGTAAAGGGCATAGATACTACGGGCGGCTACATCTCCACCGCTACGACAGGCGGCGCGATAGAGCTTATGCCGGGCGAAGGCGGAACGTGCGACGTCGCTGGAACGCTTCGCGCCTACTCCTTCTTCTGCACGAACTCGCCTAACGCGACGCTGCGCTTCGCGAACGGGGCGGTGCTCACGAACTACAATAACGGCGCAAGCGCCTTGGTGGCGGAGACGGGACGGCTTTCGATGCTTCCCGCGACGGCGGAGGCGAAATGGAACTTCGACATCGGCTCCGGCGTTAGCATGGAGGCCTCGCGCCTTGCCGTCTCGAACTGCGTGGCGCGAGGCGTCTCGTTCGGCGCGGTGGAGTCCAGCGACCTCGGCGGCAACACGAACTGCAACTTCACGAGCGCAATTAAACCGGGCGACCCGATAACGTGGACTGGCGCCGACGATACGCTTTGGGGCAACTCGAACAACTGGCAGCCGAGCAGGACGCCGGTCGACACGGACGTCGTGACTATTCCTGCCGGGCGTCCCAACTATCCCGTCATCAGCGGCAACGACGTAACGGTCAACACCATTACGAACGAGGCTGGCGCGACGCTTACCCTGAGAGGGGCAGATCTCATCGTCACGAACGCGCTTACGAGCGCAGGCTCTCTCGTCTTCTCCGGCGGCTGGGAAAACCTGATCCTCACAGGCGATGGCGAGCAGAAGGTCGACTTCGCGAACACGGAGATAACGCGGATAACGGTCGACAAGCCAGCAGGGTCCGTGACGTTCGAGCGCGGCTTCAAGGTGAACAAGGTATTCAAGTGCAATTCGTCCGACCCGCTCGCGTTCTACTTCGCGCCCGGCGAGACATACGACATCGACCAGCTCTTCGTCGACGGCATGGTTCAGGACGGCGAGGGCGGAGTCCTCTCCAAGATAACCATGGCGAGCTCCGCCGCGCCCGGGAAGTGGCTCCTCAAGGCCACGAAGTCGCAGCGCGTGCGAGGCGTCGCCGTGTCTGACTGCAACGCCACTATTGGAGAGACGATACACGCGGGGCTTCTCTCCTATGACGGGCAGGGCAACACTGGCTGGGACTTCTCCGAAAGCGCCGCGGCGGAGTGGACGGGCGCGGCGAACACGACGTTCTCGAACGCCGCGAACTGGCTGCCGGCCGTAGCGCCTGGCGCGGATACCTACGTCACGATAACGCCAAAGCGCGGCGCCACGAGCACCGTCGCCGTTTCCGCCGCGACGAGCGTCAAAAACCTCATCCTCGGCGGCGACCTGGGCGTTGTTGCCTTCACTTCGAGCGCGAAGCTCGTCGTCGGCGACGACTTCGAGGTGCGCACGAACGCGACTGCGACGCTCAACTACTTTGCCGAGCCAAACGAGGTCACGAACAGCGTGATGGTGAGAAGCGGCGGCAAGATCACGCACGGCAGCGCGAACGCCTCTGGGCCGAAGCTCTACGTCTCCGCAGGCGAGGACATAACGGTGGAGAAGGGCGGCGCGATCTGCGCCGACGGACTTGCCACTGGCGGCGCCGGCGCGAGCGAGGGGACATGGGCGTACGCAGGGAGTTATGGCGGTGTTGGGTTCAACTCGAACCTTTCAAAATGCTACGGTTCCATATTTGAACCGTTCCAAAACGGAAGCAAAGGGTATCAGAATTATTATGGAGGTGGTGCTGTAAGGCTTGTCTCTGGCGGACGGATTCGCATTGATGGGCGTATAACTGCCTATGGTCTAGACGGAGCCTCTGGCGGTGGCGGTTCAGGCGGTAGCGTATGGCTTACGGCGGGGGTGATCTCCGGCAGCGGCGTCATCAGCGCGAACTGCGTAACCGAATACGCTTCAGGCAACATAGGCTACAACTACACGGGCGGCGGCGGGCGAATCGCGCTCTACCAGACGAGCGCGAACGACTGGTCGGAGCTTCACATCACGCCTACTGCCGCAGGATCGGTGGCGAATGACGTCAACAAGGGCGACTGCGGCACGATCTACTGGCAGCTGCCTTCCGACGTAAGCCACGGCGGCAGGATAGAAATACCCGGGAAATATGACAACAGGAAGGGGACTGCGTTCCCCGCGTCCGGCGACGGTGACCCGCGCAAGGCGTACGCCAATGCGTTGCTCTACGTCGGCAAGTACGCGCATCTCCATGTGACGAACTCGGTTCTCACACAGTGCGGCGGAATTGTTCGCGTGCGCGACATCGACGTCGAGCACACGACCAACAGAATATTCCTGTACGAGAACACGATAAAGGTTCTCTCCGCACAGCACAAGAAGGGCAAGGGCTGGACATCGGGCAGGGACTACGCCGCGAGCGTTTCTGCGGGGCACATCAACACCTCCCTCGGCGGAAAGATCGTCTGGCCCGTCGGCATGAGGGTAGTGGTTAGGTAGTTAGTCGTTAGGTAGTTAGTCGTTAGTCGCTAGTAGTCAGGGGGTTAGGAGTTAGTATGGGATAAGTTGGAGAATAGAGTTCGAGTTCGAGAAAGGAAAAATTCCGCTCTCCAACTCCAACTCAAAACTCCAACTCTCTAAGGAGTTAGGAGAGTTAAACAGGTGAAGACTGTAAAGAGCAATTTCAAGTTCAAGGGTGGCGTGCATCCCGACTACAACAAGGAGCTCGCGCGCGACAAGGCGATAGAGACGATGCCAGTTCCGGCGGAGCTTGTGGTGTCGATGAGCCAGCATCTCGGCGCGCCAGCGAAATGCCTTGTCAAGGTTGGCGACTTCGTGAAGCGCGGCCAGCTGATCGGCGAGAAGAACGGCTTTATCTCAGTTTGCGTGCGCGCACCGGCGGACGGCAAGGTCGTCGCCGTGGAGAAGCGCCTCGGCCCCGCAGGCGGCAAGGCCGACGCGGTGATTATCGACACGACGGCGAAAGAGGATTCGCCCGACGCAAGCTCCCCCACTCCCCCACTCCCCCACTCCTCCACTGCCGTCCTTCCGCCTCTTGACTGGAAGGCCGCGAGCAAGGAAGATCTGTTGAAGCGCGTCGAGGAGGCGGGGATATGCGGCATGGGCGGAGCGGGCTTCCCGACCGCCGTGAAGCTCAATCCGCCACCCGGCAAGAGGTGCGAATACCTTGTCCTCAACGGCGCGGAGTGCGAGCCGTACCTTACTGCGGACTACCGCGTTATGCTCGAGCGTGCGCCAAGGATTCGCCTTGGCGTCGAGATAATGCGCAAGATACTCGGCATGCCCGCCGTGCGCATTGCGATCGAGGCGAACAAGCCCGAGGCGATTGCCGCGATGGAAAAGGCGTTTGCCGACATCGAGGGCAATGTCGAGATTGTCGTGCTGCCCGTTCTCTATCCGCAGGGCTCCGAGAAGCACCAGATATTCGCGACCGTCGGGCGCATCGTGCCGGAGCCGCCCGCGCTCCCAATCGACGTCGGCTGCGTCGTCGAGAACATTGGCACGGTCGCGGCGATTGCCGACGCAGTCGAGCTTGGAGAGCCGCTTCTTGCGCGTGTCACGACGGTTTCCGGCGATGCCGTCGTCGAGCCGAAGAACGTCCTTGCGCCGAGCGGCACGAAGTATGCCGACCTCGTCAAGTTCTGCGGCGGCGAGAAGGAGCCGCCGGCGAAGATCATTTCCGGCGGGACGATGATGGGGTTTGCCGTCTCGACCCTCGACATCGCGACTACGAAGACGACGTCGGGGCTTCTCGTTCTTTCGAGCCGCCGCGTCTTCCAGTACGGTTCGCAGGCGTGCATCAACTGCGGCAGGTGCGTGAGGGCGTGCCCCATGAACCTCAACGCGGCGGAGATCGCGAAGGCGGTCGAGGCCGACGACGTCAAGGCCGCGGAGGACCTTCACGTAATGACATGCATTGAGTGCGGCGCATGCAGCTTCAGCTGCCCCGCGTACCGCCCGATAACCCAGTTCTGCAGGCGCGCCAAGAACTCGATCCGCGCGCGCATCGCCGCCGAAAAGGCAAAGGCCGCCGCCGCGGCGAAGAAATAGTTAGGTGGTTAGGTAGTTAGGTAGTTAGGTGGTTTAGGGAGAGTTATGAAACCGAAAGATACAGCTGAACACTACATACTAAGCTCGTCTCCGCATGCGCATTCGAAGTCGAGCGTGCGCGGCATAATGCGAGACGTGATAATCGCGCTTCTCCCTACGACCGCGGCGGGAATATTCTTCTTCGGCTGGCCGGCCGTGTGGACGATAGCGACGTGCGTCTCTACGTGCATTGTCGCAGAAGCCCTCTGCCGCCTTGCGATGAAGCGCGAGAACACCATTGGCGACCTCTCGGCAATCGTGACAGGGCTTCTTCTAGCCCTCAACCTTCCGGCGGGCATTCCGCTCTGGATGGCGGTCGTGGGCTCCGTGTTCGCGATAGGCGTCGCGAAGCAGGTCTTCGGCGGCCTCGGGATGAACCCGTTCAACCCCGCGCTTGCCGCGCGAGCGTTCATGCTCATCTCCTTCACCGGGCCGATGACGACGTGGCTCAAGCCGTTCTGGTGGCGCACTCCTGACGCTGCGACCACGGCGACGCCGCTTGCGACGATGAAGACATGGTTCGCCGCCGATGCGGTCGCCAAGGCAACGCCCCATGCAACGGACGCGATTCCGTCGCTCGCCAACCTCGCGCTCGGCAACATGCCTGGCTGCATTGGGGAGGTCTCCGCAGTTGCGCTCGCAATCGGCGCGGTGTATCTCCTCTGGCGCAAGGTCATTACCTGGCACATCCCCGCCGCGTTCATCGCGACGGTCGTCGTCTATTCGCTCGTCGCGGGTGGCGCTCCCGCATATTCGCAGGTCTTGACGGGCGGCGTGATGATAGGGGCCTTCTTCATGGCTACTGACTACGTCACATCGCCCACCACGGCGAAGGGCAAGCTCATCTTCGGCTTTGGCTGCGGGCTTCTCTGCATGCTCATACGCCAGTTCGGCGGATATCCCGAGGGATGCTCGTTTGCGATACTGATCATGAACTCCGTGACTCCTCTCGTAAACCGCTGGACGTCGCCAAAACCCTTTGGAGCGAAGTAGGGGAATGGGTGATGGGTGATGAGTGATGAGTGATGAGTGATGAGTAAAGAGTTAAAGAGTAATGGGGAAGGGGAAATGAAAAAGATTTTAGGATTGGTTGTGAGTCTCACCGTCATTAGCGGTGTCTGCGCGGCAGTGCTCGCATACGTAAACGCCCTCACGGCCGGGCCGATTCGCGAAGTCGCGGCAAAGAACGAAGCCGAGGCAGTTCGCAGGGTGATGCCCCCAGGCGTGAAGGAGATAGTCGACCTTGACGGCGGCGTCTTCGCCGGGAAGGATGGCTCGGGCGCGGTCGTCGGCTATGCCGCGAAGGGCATGAGCGGCGAGGGCTACGGCGGCGACATCGAGCTTATGGTGGGGTTCGGCCCAGACAGGAAGACGCTCGTATGCTACGAGACCCTTCTTGCCACGGAAACGCCCGGGCTCGGCATGAAGCTCAACGCCCCCGAGTTCAAGGGCCAGTTTGGCGGCAAGGACGGCTCCTCCCTCAAGGTCGTGAAGGACGGCGGCTCCATAGAGGCGATAACGTCCGCCACGATCACGTCCCGCGCGGTATGCAAGGCAATAGAGGCCGCGCAGGCGAAAGTCGCATCTGTCAGGTGAGATGGCGGGCAGAAGCCGTTTCAGGATCGTCGTGGAGTACGCGTTGCTGCGCTCGGCATGCGCGCTTGTGAACCTTGTGCCGCATGCGCTTGCGATGTTCTTCGCGTCGGCGCTTGCGAAATTCGCCTTTCACGTGCTGAGGTTCAAGCGCGGGCGCACCATGGAGCGCCTGCACGCCGTCTTCCCCGAAAGGCCCAGTCGCGAGCTGAAGCGCATTGCGCTCGGCAGCCTCGTGAACCTGTTCAAGACGGGTGTCGAGATGATACGCGCTCCGCGCCTCACGCGCAAGTGGATGGACGCCCACGTGGTCGACGGCGCGTACTACAGGGCGGAACTGCAGAAGTTCGTGGACGAGGGGCATGGCGTGGTGATAATGGTTCCGCATACGGGCAACTGGTACATGGCGGCGTGGTCGATGGCCAAGTACGGACTTCCTCTCTTCGCCCTCGCCGCTCGGCAGCGCAACCCGAAGATCGATGCGTGGATGAAGCGGCAGTACGGCGACATCGAAGTCCTTGACCGCAGCTGCAGCGACACGCTCGGCCGCATAAAGGACTATCTGCGCGACGGCCGGGCGTTTGCGATATTGCCCGACCTCAGGGTGAAGCACCGTGACGTCGAAGTGGAATTCCTCGGCGGCAGGGCGAACGTCTCCCGCGCAGGCGCGATGTTCGCAGTCCATGCGAAGGCGCCGGTGATTGTCGCGGCGATGAGCCGGGAGAAGGGCAGGCACGTCTTCAACCACCTCGCGACAATCCGCCCCGATCCGGAAGCGCAGGACCGTCGCGCAGAGGCCGAGCGCATCACCGTCGAGGCGATGCGCCATCTCGACCTGTTCATCCGAAGCCACCCCGCGGAGTGGTACTGGTACAACAAGCGCTGGATACTCCAGCCGGTCGAACCATGAGGACGTACGTGCTCAACGGATGGGCCGCCTCGCCAGTCGCGTGGAGCGGATGCGGATTCCCCTTCGACAGGCTCTATTCCTACAACGAGGCCCTTGACGGCGAGTTCGAGCGCGATCTAGTGGCCGGCCAGTCGCCCGTGTTCGGCGTGGGCTGGTCGATGGGCGGGAGCGTCCTCCTGGAAAGCGTCGCCCGCAGGCCACGGCTTTTCGCGGGGCTTCTCGTCGTGGCGGCCTCGCCGCGGATGATGAAGGACGATTCGTGGAAGGGAATGAGCGAGATGCGCCTTGCCGCGCTTCGCAAGGGGCTCGACTATTCGCTTGCCGGCTCCGCGATGTTCCCCGTCCCGGAGCCCAACCCGTACATGGCCGACAGCGAGGAGAACCTTTCGCGGGGGCTCGACTACCTCCGGCACGTCGATTGCCGCGCTGCGCTCGTAGAGGCGTCCCGCCGCGGCGACTTTGATTCGCTTCCCGTCGTCATCTTCCAGAGCAGGCGCGACGCCGTAGTCGGCGCGCACAACGCCCGCTTTCTCGCGGAGGTCTTCCCCCGCGCCGAGCTTGTCGAGGTGGAAGGGACTGAACACGCCCTGCCAGTGACGGAAGCAGCTCGGATCGGCGCCGCCGCAAGGCGATTGCAGGGGATTCTGCAGGAAAGGACGAAATGAAGAGGGTGATATTTGCGGCGGCGGTTCTTTGTTCGCAACTTGCCCTGTCGGGCGACGCGTTGTACGAGGGGTTTATCGCGCCCCCGCGCAGTTCCGCCCCCGAGACCTGGTGGCACTGGATGAACGGCAACGTCACGAAGGAGGGCATCACGGCCGACCTCGAGGCGATGGCGTGGGCGGGGCTTTCCGGGGCGCAGATGTTCGACGTCGACTGCGACATCCCGGCCGGTTCCGTCGCGTTCGGCGGCGAAAGATGGCTTGAGCTGGTCGGGCACGCGCACCGCGAGGCGCAGAGGCTCGGCCTGCGGCTTGCAGTCCACAACTGCAGCGGCTTCTCCAGTTCCGGCGGCCCATGGGTGACGCCTGCCGATTCGATGAAGAAGGTGGTCGTCTCGGAGTTCCGCGTGAAAGGCCCCGCGTCCGGCGAGTTCGTCCTCCCGAGGCCGAGAGCCAAGGAGGGCTTCTACCGCGACATCCGCGTCCTTGCGGTTCCCGCCTCGAGCGGCGAGCTTTTCCCGGAGACGGAGAAGTCTCCGAAGGTCACGGAGCGCGTACTTGGCCAGCTCTACGTCAAGACGCTCGAATTCGACGAGCCGTGTGCCGCCGCGCAACTGCAGCTTCGTGTCGAAGGGGCGCGTTCGTCTTGGTCGGGGCTTAAGTGCCGCGTGACGGTGAAGGCGTCCGACGATGGTAAGCGCTTCGTGACAGTGCTTGACATGCCCGACTACTCGCTCTGGATAGGCAAGCAGTCGGAGCTCGAGACGCGCTACATTGACTTCCCGGCGGAGGTGTCGGCGCGTCGCTACAGGATATTCGTCGACTTCAAGGGGCTCGAGAAGAGCTGCTTCAGGGTGTGCGAGGCGCGAATCGGCCGCGCCTTCCGTGTGCCATTTGCCGCGATTGCCGACAACGCGCTTTATGCAAGGACGGGCAACGGAACGCCCACTGCGCTAAATGATGAACGCTGCGCGGTGGAGAAGTTCAAGGTAATGGACCTTACGTCGTTCCTCGACGGCGAAGTCCTCAAGTGCGCCATTCCGGGCGGCACGTGGCAGATATTCCGCATCGGCTACACCTCGACTGGCGTCAGGAACCACCCCGCTACCGCCGCGGGCCTCGGGCTGGAGGTGGACAAGTTCTCCGCCGCGGCGGTCGAGAGGTTCTTCGACGGCTACATGGGGCCCCTCTGCAGGAGGCTCGGCATCGCCAAGGGCGCCCGCTCCGGCATCGTCGCCGCGCTCATCGACAGCTACGAAGTCGGTTGCCAGAACTGGACGGAGGGCTTCGAGGAGGAGTTCAGGCGCCGCTGCGGCTACGACCCGACGCCGTACCTTCTCTTCTTCGCGGGGAAGCTCGTGAACTCCACTGCTGAGACTGCCGCGTTCCTTGCGGACTTCCGCAGGGTCGCGAGCGAACTCTTCTGCGAGAACTACGCTGGCGTCATGCGCAGGAAGTGCAACGAGGCGGGCCTTTCGCTAATTGTCGAGCCGTACGGGAGCCATCCCGCCGACGACCAGCGCTACGGCGCGAGCTGCGACGACGTCATGTGGGAGTTCTGGTGCCGCGCCGCGCAGGGCGAGCCCATGTTCCAGGACGCCCGCAACGTCTATCCCGTCGCTTCCGTCGCGCACGTCCTCGGGAACCGCCGCGTCTCGGCCGAGTCGTTCACGTCGTCCGCCGCCGCGCGCGGCTGGACGCAGGACTTCTGGAGCTACAAGGGGCGCGGCGACGAGGCGTACGCGGCGGGCGTGAACAACGTCGTCTACCACCGCTGGGCGCACCAGCCGTGGACTAATCCGCCGCGCCTGCCGGGCATGACGATGGGGCCGTGGGGTACGACGTTCGAGCGCACTCAGACGTGGTGGCCGTTCGTCCGCCCGTGGATACGCTACCAGACGCGCTGCCAGCATCTCCTCCAGGAGGGCAGGCCGGTGAAGGACATACTCTTCTTCTCCGGCTCCACGCAGCCGAACTCCGGCGGCTGGAACTCCACGAGCGCGCAGCCCTCCGGCGACGACCCGCTCATTGGCATGCAGCTCAGGTACGGCGTAAGCTCCCTCTGCGGCTCGATGCTGCGGCGCCTTTCCGTGGAGGGCGGCAGGCTTGTCGCGCCGTCGGGCGTGTCGTATTCGGTGATGATCCACAACCCGGCCCAGTCGTGCTCGTTCGACGACAAGGGCCTTTTGGAGGAATGGCGTAGCCAGGGGTTGAAGATCGTGGACGTCTTCCCGACGGAGGGCGAGCTTGCCCGCGCGGGCGTCGAGCCGGATTTCATCGCGCCCGAGGGGACGCGCTTCACGCACCGCCGCTACGACGACGGGACAGACGGTTATTTCGTCGCATGGGCGGGCGAGGAACCGGCGGAGCTCGATTGCTCGTTCCGCATGTCGGGCGGCGTTCCCGAGATCTGGGACGCGGAGACCGGGAGCATTTGCATTGCGCGCGAGTTCCGGCGGGAGGGCTCGCGTACCGTCGTGAGGCTCGCCATGTCGGCGCGGGGGTCGATGTTCGTGATGTTCCGCCCGTCGCCCACAGCGGGCGCGGGGCCCGAGACAAGGCGCAATGTCGCCGGGGAGAGCGCCGTCGCGGGTCCGTGGAAGATAGAGTTCCCCGTCGGTTGGTATCACGGCGGCAACGAGAAGGTGGAGGTTCTTCTCGGCTCCCTCCCCGACTGGACGGCGTTCGCCGACCCCAATCTCAAGTACTTTTCGGGCACTGCGACATACAGGACCTCGTTCAAGTGCGAAAAGCCGCGTTCCGGGAGAGTCGTCCTCTCGCTTGGCGACGTGAAGAACGTCGCGGAGGTGACGGTAAACGGCATGACGTTCCCCGCGCTGTGGCGCCCGCCGTTCGAGCTTGACGTGACCGCCGCGCTTAGGGGCGAGGGCGAGGAAGCGCTCGAAGTGAAGGTCGCGAACCTCTGGCCCAACAGGCTCATCGGCGACGAAAGGCTGCCGAAGGAGGAGCTGGAATGGAAGGCCACGTTCTACGGCGAGGCGCTGGCGAAGATGCCCGCATGGCTCGGCGACCCGTCGCACGAGACTAAGCGCAAGACGTTCACGACATGGCGGCACTGGCACAGGGACGACGACCTCCTTCCCTCGGGCCTCCTCGGGCCGGTGCGCCTCGTCCGCATTTCGGGCGAATAGCGAAAACTTCGCAATGGAGAGGGGAATGGTGGCGAGAAAGGGGATCGAACCCTTGACCTTAGGCTTATGAGTCCTGCGCTCTACCAACTGAGCTATCTCGCCAGGTTTAGGATATTGGCTCGGGCGGCTGGATTCGAACCAGCGACCAATTGATTAACAGTCAACTGCGCTACCACTGCGCCACGCCCGAACAAACGGCGCGTATTATATCATAATGGAAGCGATAGCGCAAGAGGGGTTGCGCCTTGAAAAATGCGCGGAAAAATTATATAATACAAAGAAATTTCCCGCAAGGCGGAATAACAACTAAAGGAAACGGAAATGGCAAAGAAGATAATGGTTGACGGCAACACCGCCGCGGCCCAAATCGCATTCGCGTGCTCCGAAGTGGCCGCGATCTATCCGATCACCCCGTCCTCGCCCATGGCCGAGACGTGCGACGAGCTCGCCTCCATGTGCAAGACGAACATCTGGGGCTCGATTCCCTCGATC
>JAEEHL010000205.1 GCA_016280825.1 Verrucomicrobiota bacterium | reverse complement strand
GCTCCTCGAGCCGATGATGGACGTGGAGGTTGCGGTGCCCGAGACCTACATGGGCGCGGCGAACGGCTCCATCAACCAGCGCCGCGGCCGCGTCGAGGGCATGGACGACCGCGCCGGCGTGAAGCTCATCAAGGCTACCGTCCCGCTCGGCGAGATGTTCGGCTATTCGAACGCGATCCGCACCGTGACGCAGGGCCGTGGCTCGTTCACGATGATCTTCAAGCAGTACGAGCCTGTGCCGAAGAACATCGCCCAGGAAGTCATCGAGAAGCGCATCAAGGAGGGCAAGGTCAGGGCGTCAGCCGAATGACGCCTTCATCCAGGTCCAGTTCGGGCTTCGGGAAATGTCTGAAGGGACGAAAGTCGGGTTCTTCGATTCCGGTGTCGGAGGCAGAAGCATACTTGACGCGTTCCAGAGGGTCTGTCCCGAGGCCCGTACGCTTTATATAGCCGACACGGAGCACTGCCCCTACGGCAACCGCCCGGCGGCTGAAGTGCGCAAGTTCGCGGAGGACTGCACGCGCCGTCTCGTGGAGGCGGGCTGCGGCATAGTTGTCCTCGCCTGCAACACGGCTACCGCCGCCGCAATCGAGCACCTTAGGGCGGAGTACCCGGACATAAAGTTCGTCGGGCTTGAGCCGGCCGTCAAGACTGCCGCGCTTGCGACGAAGACTGGCGTAGTTGCGGTGCTCGCGACAGCCGGCACATTTACCGGGAGCCTCTACACCGGCACAAAGCGCCGCTTTGCCGGCGACGTGCGCGTCATCGAGGAGATGGCGGACGAATTCGTCGCCGAAGTCGAGCGGCTTGGAGTGGAGCGCCTTCACGACCTTTCTTCAGAGGAAGGGGAAAGGCTTGAGGGGATAGTCATGAGAAGGGTCGAGCCGCTTCTTCAAAAAGGCGCCGACATGATAGTTCTTGGCTGCACGCACTTCATCCACCTCAAGGGCATCATCGAGAAGGTGTGCGCTGGGAGAGCCGTGGTCGTCGACCCGTCCGACGCCGTTGCCGCGCGCGTCAAAAGTCTCTACGAGGGGCTTGCATGAAGATGTTTCCCAATGACGAAAAGGGCCTTATTGCGGCGGCAGAGGCGCTTAATTCCGGGGAGGTCGGGATAATACCAACCGACACCGTGTACGGGCTTGCCGCGCATCCAGACATCCCGTCTGCTGTCGATGGGCTTTACGTAGTCAAGTCTCGCTCGCGAGAAAAGCCGATAGCGCTTCTCATCGACGGGCCGGAAAGCGCCGCGAGATACATCGGGCCCGCCGCGGCCTCGCTCGGCGCACGCTATTGGCCGGGCGCACTTACCGTTGTGGGGCGCGGCGAGGGAGCGAGAGTCCCCGCGCATGAATGGACGCGGCGCCTCCTGAAGCTCTGCGGCGGCGCGCTTCGCGTGACGAGCGCGAACGTCTCCGGCGCAATGCCAGTCACTGAATGCGGCGCGGCGCTTTCAAGGGCAGGGCTAAAGTGCGACTTTGCCGTTGACGACGGCGTTTCTCCGGGCGGCGAGGCCTCCACTGTCGTGAAGGTCGGCGAAGACGGGGAAATCGAGCTCTTGCGCGAGGGGCCGGTAAAGTTCCTCGTGCTTGCCTCGGGTTCGCCGCGCCGCGCGAAGATACTTCGCGACGCGGGCGTCGATTTCGTGGTGAAGAAGTCGTCGGCCGCCGAAGTCTCCTACGCCGGCGACCCTGAGAGGACGGTGCGCGAGAATGCGCTTGCCAAGGGCGGCGGCGCGCCGCGCACGCTTTCCGCCGACACGATAGTCTGGTTCTCCGGGCGCATCTACGGCAAGCCGCGCGATCTCGAAGAGGCGAAGAGGTTCTTGAAGGAGCTTTCCGGGCAGGTCCACTGCGTGTACACCGGCGTTGCGTACGAAGGCGAGGTCAGGGTGGCAAGGTCCGACGTAAAGTTCCGCGAGCTTTCCAGTGCGCAGATAGACGAATACGTCGCGAGGGTGAATCCCGTCGACCGCGCCGGTGCATACGACATCGACGAAAGCGGCGACCTCATAGTGGAGTCGTATTCCGGCAGCTACGAGAACATAATGGGCCTGCCCCTTGAGCCGCTTGCGGAGTGGGGCATTGTCAAGGGGAAGGGAGGCGCCTGAATGACGCTAAGGCTTGATTCAATCGACGTTGAATGCATACTCGGCGAAAGGCCGGGCGAGAGGACCGTTCCGAGGCCAGTCCGCATCGACCTTTCGCTCGACGTCGGCGATGCCGCCGCAGAGAGCGACGAGCTTTCCGACGCGGCCGACTACGCCGTGATCGTCGAGAAGGTGCGCGCCGCGCTTGTCGCGGCCAAGTGCCGCCTTGTGGAAAGGGCCGCGAAAGTCGCCGCGGAGGCCTGCCTTGCGGCAAGCGACAAGGTACTTTCTGTTGAGGCGGCGGTGACGAAGCCCGCCCCCGTGCCGCATCTGCGCGGCGCGACTGCAGTGTACACGCTTTCGAGGGATGCGCAATGAAGGTGGCGATAGCGATAGATTCGTTCAAGGGCAGCATCGGCTCAGTTGACGCCGGCAACGCGGCGGCAGACGGCGTTCGCCGCGTCTTTCCGTCTGCGGAGTGCTTTGTCTCGCCGCTTGCCGACGGCGGCGAAGGGCTTGTGGACGCGCTTGCGCCAGCGCTTGGCGGCGACGTCCTCACGGTCGAGGTGACGGGGCCGACGGGCGAGAGGGTGCCTGCCCGCTACGCCCTCGTGAACGGCGAGACCGCGATTGTGGAGATGAGCCAGGCGGCGGGGATCGTCCTCGTTCCGAAGGACTCCCGCAACCCGTTCGCCACCACTACGTTCGGCGTAGGCGAGCTTGTCGTCCACGCGGCGAAAGCCGGCGCGAGGAAGTTCCTTGTCGGCCTTGGCGGCAGCGCGACGAACGACGCTGGCGCCGGGATGCTGCAGGCGCTCGGGTTCAGGATACTGGATGCCGAGGGCAGGGAGATCGGGCGCGGCGGGAAGGAGCTTCTCCGCGCCGCGAAAGTAGAGTGCCCGGAAGAAACGAGAAAGATGCTCTCCGGCCTTGAGTTCACCGTCGCCTGCGACGTCACGAACCCGCTTTGCGGCCCGTCCGGAGCAAGCGCCGTGTTCGGCCCGCAGAAAGGCGCGACGCCGGAAATGGTCAAGACGCTTGATGCCGCGCTTGCCAATTTTGCCGCGGTGTCGGGCGGCGACAGAGAGGCGCCTGGCGCAGGGGCGGCTGGCGGCATGGGCTATGCGCTCAAGACGTTTTTCGGGGCGCGTCTCGTTCCAGGCGTGGATCTCGTCCTCGAGGCGACGGGGTTTGCCGAAAGGGTGAAGGAGGCTGACTTGGTCATTACAGGCGAAGGGCGGCTCGATTTCCAGACGTCGATGGGCAAGGCGCCCGCAGGCGTCGCGAAGCTTGCACTTAGGTACGGCAAGAAGACGATTGCCATTTGCGGCGCGGAGGGCGAAGGCGCGAAGGCGGTGCACGACGCGGGCATCATCGCGTATTTCCCCGTCCTGCGCAAGGTGACGACGCTTGAGGAGGCTATGGCCCCCGAGGCTGCCGCAGAGAACATCCGCTCCACAGTCGAGGAGGTCTTCAGGATCGTTGGCGACCGTGTTCTGAGCCCTTGACTTCAATTGCGGTTTTTAGGTATAATTCACTTAAAGTTCAAAGGAGAACCATGAATAAGGTGAAGATTGGCTTGATTGCGCTTGCTGCCGCCGTATCCCTCGGTGCGCAGGCAAGGCCCTACGAGGTGTCGCTTTGGCGCGGCGAGACGGCTCAGCTGCGCATACCCGACGAAATAGAGCTTGGCGCCGCGCCTGCGCCGATCAAGGTGCGCGAGGGATGCATAAAGGAGGTAAAGTACCGCGCCAACCGCCACAAGCTCGTCTATTCGAGCGTTGCCGACAAGGTCGAATGGAACGGCTGGAAGGAAGGCGCGCGCGTTGTCGAGATTTCCGCGCCTGCCGACATGAAGGCCGGGGTCTATAAATGCGGCATGCTGGACATAAGGGTAGTCGACCGCGTGCTGCCGCCGCCTTCGGAATGGAAGTACGTGCTCGACCTCTGGCAGCATCCGTGGGCGATTGCCCGCGTTCACAAGGTAGAGCCCTTTACGCCCGAGTACTACAAGGCCGCGCGTCCCGTGTACGAGACGCTTGCCACGGCCGGCCAGAAGTTCATCACCGCGACGCTTCTCGACGAGCCGTGGGCGCACCAGTGCTACGACGCATACGGCACGATGGTCAGGCACGTCAAGACCGCGGACGGCAAGTGGCGCTTCGACTATTCGGTTTTCGACGAGTACGTGGAGTTTGCGAAAAGCTGCGGTCTCGGGCCGTACATCGCCTGCTACACGCTCTGCCCGTGGGGCAACATCGTCCGCTGGGAGGACGAGAAAGGCGGGAAGTTCTCCGTCGAGGCGCCTGCTGGCGGAGCCGCCTTCAAGGAATACTGGGGCGATTTCCTCGTCGACTTTGCCGCGCACCTGAAGAAGAAGGGCTGGTTCGAGATCACCTACATCGCGATGGACGAGCGCAGCCCGAAGGAAGTGAAGGCCATTGCCGAATTCGTGCGCGAGAAGGCCCCGGGCATGAAGATATCGATGGCCGGCAACAGGAAGCCGAGCGACTTCAAGGGCATCGAGATCGACTGCTACAGCCAGATAATCTACGACGTCGACGCCGCGTTCCTCGCCGAGGTCCCCGAGCGCCGCGCCAAGGGCCACTTCACCACGCACTATGTCTGCTGCGGGCCGCTTGAGCCCAACACGTTCCTCGATTCCGAGGAAAACGAGGCGTTCTGGGTAGGGTACTATCCGGCGGCGGTCGGGCTCGATGGCTTCCTGCGCTGGGCCTGGAACAGGTGGCGGCGCCCACCGAGATCTACCCTCATTCCCTACGCGACGCTCTCCCGGTCGCCGACCACGGCGACGCCCCGCTCCTCGCCGGGGTCCCCGAGCTGGCGCTTCGTAAAGCTCAGG
>JAEEHL010000204.1 GCA_016280825.1 Verrucomicrobiota bacterium | reverse complement strand
TTGCCGATGCACGGAGCGGGAGCGCCCGACGGCTGCGCACGGGGCCGAGCGATGAACCCGCGCCCCCGGCACGACACCGCCAGAGTTGCCAAGCGCGGCCACGACAGGGGGCGTTAGCCGAGCGAACCTAAGCCAGCTTGCGGCGAGTTGCGCAGGGCTGCGACCCGACGGCGTATATGCATACGCCGAGAGGTCGCAGGACGCGCAAATCGCCCAAGATGGAACGGGAGCACGGTTACCCCTGCTCGTGGCCGCACGTTGGAAAGGCAAGGTAGGCTAGGAAGGTAAGGTAGGCACGGTAGCAAAATGCAAATGCCCTTTTCAACTGCAATTTTTGGGTTTAGCCACAAAACAGAAGAGACAGGAGGGTTGTGATTTTAGTCAAATCGCAGGCGGGGGCTGGACGGGCTTGAGGACGACATAGTTCACGTTGACTTCCGGAGGAACTGCATCTTCCGTGGAGCCGACCGCCTGGATGGACAGCTTGTTCGTCTGGCGCAGGTTCTTGCGCGGAATCGGCACTCGCACCTGCGAAAACCCCGCCCCGAGGGGAACATCGCACTCGCCCACAGCGACGTCATTCACAAAAAGGCGCAGCTTCGGCGTCACGCCGCGCTCCGCCGCGCACGACACGACTGCCACGGCCTCGTAGCCGTTTGCCGAGCCACAGCCGAACTTCGCGGCACACACTGCCCTCCAGCCTTCGCCGCCAAGGACCCTTGCAAGCCTTTTCTGGCGCCCGGCCGTCACCACGTCCACGCGCGTGCCCTCGAGCTCAACCGGCGTAAGCAGGATGTCGCCCTTTGCCGCGTCAAAAGAGACCTCGCCCGCGGCAAGCGCGGCGCAGCCCTCCGCCTCCTTTTCATAGACCTTCTTCACGTATTCGCCGGGGAGCGCCCTTACCGCGCCTGCCACCTGCCCCGCCCACTTTACGGCGTCGTCATACCGGCCGTACCTGCGCACCTTCGGGTTCTTCGCCACCGCCTCCTCCCAGCGGTTGCTCGCAAAGGCGATCTTCTCCTCCAGGTCGGCCAGCCGCTCGCCCAGTATCCCGTCGTTGAGCGCGCCGTACTTGTACTTGTCGAAATACGAAAGCACCTGCACGCCGGGGCGGAGGATGTCGTACATCCCGTCGCCGAGAAGCTGGTCAACGCCGCGCCTGGCTGAACGGTCCTTGTCGTACCCCTTCACGTTCCAGAGGCAGTCCGCAAGCGTCGCTATCTGGCAGCATTCCTGCGGGGTGTGGGAGTTCTTCTGGTAGCCCGCTATCTCGTTTTCGAAGAACCCGGGGTAGTGCCAGGCGTTCCAGTCGGTCGTGTCGGCAATGTAGCCTACATAGTTGTGCGGCCCGGTGCCGTTCTGGAATATTATGGGTTTTCTCTTCACAAGGTCCGAATACCACTTCGTATGGTGCGGTCTTTTGACTATTCCCTTTACGCGGGGGCCGGTCCAATAGACGTCGATCTCCGGGTCGAGGTTCTCTCCGACCGACTTAAGGTAGGTCTCGCGGTTCTCTGGATAGTTGCACCTGCCGTCGGGACCGAAGTAGAACGGCGGGCAGAAGACCATCTTGAACGACGGGTATCGCGACTTCACCTCGCGGTACAGGCGCGAGACGAAACGGGCGTCGCAGCTTATGCCGGTGCCGAACTTCTCCAGGTCGGGCGGGCAGAGCGGGTAGCGCGAATCGTCGAACGGGAAATAGACGTTCGCGCCCATCGCGGCATATCTGCAGCATATCTCCAGGCGCTTTTCATGCGAATCCTCCCAGGCGAACGGCAGCTGCGGGTACATCGTGTATTCGCAGATGCCGTAGTAGAGCTCAAGCCCGAGGTCGCGGAACTGCCGCGCAAGGTATTCTGTAAGGTACACGAGTATCGGGCTCCAGAAGTCGTCATAGACGGGAGGATGCTGAACATTGACCGAATTCATCTTGTTGAACAGGGTAAACTCCATGCAGTGCGGCCAGTACGCGCCGAGGAAGCCGCGCCGCGCGGTATCGGGCCAGTCGTCGATCTTCGCCTGGCGGACGGCCTTCCTTTCGCAGTCCATGAGCTGCAGGAACGTCACAAAGCCCCACAGCAGCCCCGTCTCGTCGCCCGCGCGCAACGTGGCGCAGTCCTCGCCGACCGTGAGGATATAGCGCTCGCGACGCCCTTCCGCCACGGAGGGGTCGACCGACGCCGAGAACGCAAAGCCGCCCTTCGCCTCGCCCTGCGAGACGGTGCACTTTATCCCCATTCGCCGCAGCTTCACGAGAAGGAACTTGACGCGCGCATCGTCCGACTTCAGCCCAGAGAGGCCAAGCGATATCTCGCCAAGCGGCGAGAAGCCGCCGGGATATTCGGCCTTCTGCGGCTCGGGGTACGGCGTCGCCGTGTTCCCCGCGGGAAGCCGGTCGAGGTCCATGCCCTCGAACTCGCCTTCCATCGCGGCAAGTGCGCACCTCGCGTAGTGCGACCAGTCGTACTTGTGGTATCTTCTGCGCGTCACTATGTTCCGCTCCACGAGATCGGAGAGCGTCTTCCTGCAGAGGTTCGTCTCGCCCATCGCAAGCTGGCACTCCGCAAGGCGGAAAAGCCCCCCTGCAAGCTCGTGCCCTTTTGCGTCGGGAATGGAAAGGATGCGTTCCGCCTTCTTTCTCGCTTCGGCAATGTCTCCCTTGTAGAGGAGCGCGGACACAAGCTCGCCGAGAAACGCGGCGTTGTCGGGCTCGAACGCATCGCGCTCCAGAAGGATGTCAATGTAGCGCTTCTGCATCGCACGGTACTCCGCCTCGTCGATTCGGGTCTTGCCGCGTCCTTCATATCCTGCGTAGCGCCGGCAGTAGCCCGTGTTCCAGAGACCGTACGACACCTTGTTCTCGTCAAGCCGCCGCTCGAAGTCCTTGATCTTCGCAATCCGCTCGGCGCGCGCCTTCCGCTCCGCCGCAAGCGTCGCGGCGTCCTTCGCCTGCGAAAAGGCCAGCAAGGGGGAAAGAAGCGCAAAGGCGGCCAGCAAGGCAATGCGGCCAGCGGCGCAGACCGGCGATTCAAGACTATTCATGGCACCTCCTCGATCGTTATTGTCAGCATGTGCCAGTATTATATCATATTTAGTTAGGCAGTGCGATGGCTAGGTGGTTTGGTAGTTTGCTCGCACCGTGATGAGTAATGAGTGATGAGAGATGGGTGATGAGTAATGAGTATGGGAGTAGGGGAGTGGTGGAGTGGAGGAGTGATAAGCCTAAAAAAAGCAGTTGAACGCTCTATCTCCTCCCTCCCTGCCTTTCCAACGTGCGCTCGCGTAAACGTAGCCGCCGAACGAAGTGAGGGCCGAGCGTAGCGAGGGGAGAATGCGCCTGTCGCCGAAGGCGATCAGGTTGGGTGAGCGAAGCGAACTGCGCAGCAGCCGCAAGGCCCCGCGCCGAGGGCGAAGCCCGAGAGCCGAGCAACCGTGCTCCCGAGCCTCTTCGGGCGCAGCGCGCGCTCCGGGGACTTCGGGCCGACATGATCGACCGCCCCGCATTTCGCCGGTCCCCCGCGAAGCAGGCGCTCCGGGGGCGGAAGCTCGGATTCGCGCTGGTGC
>JAEEHL010000203.1 GCA_016280825.1 Verrucomicrobiota bacterium | reverse complement strand
CTCAAGATGGAAGGCAAGCAGCTCTACATCCACCGCCGCGTCGGCTACAACTTCCGCATGACCGAGATCCAGTCGGCAATCGGCCTCGGCGAACTCGAGCGCTTCGACAAGTGGAACCTTCCGCAGCGCAAGAAACTCGGAAAGGCCCTCATCAAGGGACTCGCCGGCCATCCGCTCATCAAGCACCTCCCCATTGACACGCCCGAGCGCGAGAACTGCTTCTGGCTCGTCCCGTTCGTTCTCGACGTCTCGAAGCTCAAGGACGGCATCACGATCAAGCAGTTCGTTGCCGCAGTCCAGGCCGAAGGGGCCGCCGCCTATTCAATCCTCTGGCCTGAAATGTACAAGGAGGAGGCCTATGTCAAGCAGAAGGGCTTCGGCACCCGCCAGTATCCCTTCAAGGATCCGGCCTTCGGCAAGGGCATCGACTACACGAAGTGCTATTGCCCGGTCGCCCATTCGCTCGAGGCCAGCACGATTTCGTTCTGGACGCATCCGACGTACACGCTTGCGCACATCAAGGCCGACATTGCCGCCTTCAAGAAGGTCGCTGCCGCCTACATGAAGTGATGCGCAAGGCATGATGCGCAATGCACGATGGATTCGGGCGGCTGATCGCCCGCGTCCATTGTGCGTTGCCCGGCCCCTCAACCCTTCACCCTCCAACTTACTCCAGTCATGGCCAAGATCAAGTACGGCATCATCGGATTCGGCGGCATCGCGGAGAACCGCGTTGCCAAGGAAGGTTTTGCGTGCGACAAGGCGCGCTTCGTCCCCCTTAGGAAGGCACAGCTTGTCGCCGCCACGGATGTCAACCCCGCGCGGCAGGCTGCCGCGGAGGCCCTCGGCCTCACGTGGCATTCCGATTCAAGAGCCCTTCTGTCCGACAAGTCCATCCAGGCCGTTTACATTGCCACGAACAACGCGACCCACGCGAAGCTCGCGATCGAGGCTCTCAGGGCAGGCAAGCACGTGATTGTCGAGAAGCCGGCCGCGACGACCGTCGCGGACGCGAAGAAGATGGACAAGCTCGCCAAGTCCAGGGGCCTTTCCCTCACGGTCGACCACATGATGGTCAACAACGCATGGAACATCAAGGCGAAGGAGCTCGTCGCCCGTGGTGCGCTCGGCACCGTCAGCGACAGCTGCTTCCACATGGAGTTCGCCTACGGCTACGACCCCGCCGAGGCCAAGACTTGGCGCTGCTCGAAGATCGAGGAGATGGGCGGTCCCATCGGCGATGTCGCGAGCCACTGCTTCTATGTCGCCGAGGACGTCTTCGGCAAGAAGATCGCCAAGGTCGCCTGCGTCTACTATCCGAAGATCATGAAGATCGCCGCAGAGGACGGCGCCTACATCAAGTTCTTCTTCGAGGACGGAACCCAGGGCAGTGTAAACGCCGCCTTCTCGGAGATCCGTGGCGGAGCCGTCGGTACGCTCACCAATCTGGGCTACGAAATCTATGGCGACAAGGCCGTCCTCCGCGGCTACGGCACGATGTTCCAGCTTTCCGGCTATGACGACGAGCCCATCAGGCAGCGCCTTGAGCTCGATTTCGGAAAGAAGGTCGAACTGGTCAAGCCAGGCAAGATTCAGAACATCTACCAGACGCTCATCGAGGGACACGCCGCCTCAATCCAGGCCGGCAAGCCGCTCGATGCCTCGGGCGCCATCCACAATCTCGCCCTCTGCGCCGCAGCGCATGCGTCCGCGAAGAAGGGCGGGAGGATCATCGCCGTCGCGTAGTCTGCAGCCTGCCGACGGGCGTCGTCTCCTCGGACAACATCGCCATCTTCCGTGGGCTGGCCCTGTACCTGCGCGGGCTGGGGACGGGCGGCCATCGGCGCAGTCCCCGTCGTATGTGTGCAGGCGTCTTGATTCAGGCGGCCTTTGCCATGCCGGGTTCGGCAGGCGCAGTGACGAACGCCGCGCCTCGCGGTTTGCCGGCGGCGAGACGCTCCTGCGCCAACCAAGTCCGCTGCGGCAGGAAGGCCGTCGCAGTCCGCTGGCCATTCGGATGTCTGGGCGGAAGACTTCCGTGCACATGCGTGCGGATGGCGCGAAACAGGAAGAAGTCCGCAAACAGGGAGCCGACTCCGGGGACATCGGATTTCTTTAACAGGTTGGTTGAAGCTGCAGACGAGAGGAGAGACTGAGAGAATCGCGGGGGGGGGGGCGGACGAGGGCCGGGGCCGCAGCATGAATCCGCGGACCTTTCCATGCGCAAGGCTTTTATCTCGCATGCGCGGGCAAGAACGCCGCGCTGCATGGTATAATCGAAACTGAAAACAGCAGGAAACCGAGCCGGAAAATGAAAACCAACGCCACGGAATTTTGGAATTTTGACAATGTTCTCATCGCCTTCTTTGCCGCAGCAAAGGAACGCCGCGCCCATCTCTCCGGCGGGACGTTGGCGCTATTCCGCCACAACGAGGCCTCCTTTCTTGCCGAACTCAGCCGACAGGCGGTCCGTCGTTCCTATTCGGGGCGGGTGGCGCTTTCCGACCACGACTACCCCGTCGGCATCTACTACAACGTCATTCACGACGCCATATCCGGAAAACGGAAGAACGCCGCCCGGGAAATGCTGGCGCCGGCCGTCCGCGCCCTTGCGACGGACGAGGATCCGGAAGGCCGCGCCTATCTCCTCGCGATGGATGACGCCAATCTCTTCTGCCAGCTTCTGGCACTCCTTCTCCGCGTCGATTTCGAAGACGGGGTCTGCGCATTCCTGGCTGCCTTTCTGCTTAAGCACTGGGATCGGTTCGACACGGTTCTAGACGACAACTGCTGGCGCGTTGTCGCCGCATCCGCCGCCCGTCTGGAACAGCACCTTCTCGCGGCTTCGGCCTTTATTCGCGCGGCCAAGTCCGATCGCGAGCCCGAGCGCAGGCACGCCGCCTATTTCGAGGCGAGCCGGGCCATTTTGCTCCGCTTGCGCGACAAACCCCGAAATGTCGCCGAATGTCGTTACATGCAGGGCGTTCTTGATGCCGCCGCAGGCAACCTCGAGGATGTCGCCCAGTTTCGCGTTCTGCACGGCCTTCTCGCCGCTTGGACCGCCAAGATTTCCGATTCCGGCACCGACGAAGCACTCAAGTTCCTTGGCGACGCCATCGCACGCGGCCTTGAGGAATGGGACGCGAATCTCGACGAGGCCCATTCCCGTCTCCGGGATTCGGAGCCGGCCGTAAAGGCGCCCCTCGAATGGAACGCCTACCTCGCCTGTCTGGCAGGCGAGGTCGAGCGCCAGATATCCTGCTTTCCCGTACCCGTCTATGCGGATGGCATCGAGCCGGGCTTCTGTCCGTCCGCAAGCCATGTGAACGGCGTCCGCCTCTGGGATGTCTGGGCGGGTCTGCTACCCGGTCTCGACCATGACTTCGCGGCTGCCACGAACCAGCTTCTCGCCGATGCCGAGGATATCCATTCGCGCGTACCGAGCACGCCGATTCAGCAGACAGGCCCAGCGATGGTAGCCGACTACTCCATCCTGCAATCGCGCAACCGGGCGTCGTGCGACATCTCCGTTCTTGGTGTCTGCACCCGCCCCATCGGGAAGGGCCGCCGGAAACGTACGCTTCAGATGGTCTTCCCCTTTCTCTCGAAGGACTGCCCGGCCAATGCGTCCAACATGTCGGGGCGCCTCTGGGAATACTTCATCTGGCGTGACGGCATCGCCGCCGACGCGCGCATCGAACTCGCCTCGGGGATGCACATTCGCGCGACACTGCCCTATTTCGTTTCGGATCTGTCGGCGCTGGTGCGCGGCTTCTCGACCAACCTGCTTCTCGCCGCCTTCCCGCTTGAGCTGAGGAAGGCGGACGAGGCCGTCGGCGCCGGCCGCCTGATGCAAAACTGCGGCGAACCTTGCTGCATCCGCTCGGCGGCGGACATCGTCGCCCGCGTGACCGACTGCCGGGCCGCGACACTTTGGAATGGCGGGACCGTCTGGAAGTCCATGCTCCACGTCAAGGATCTCGGCTGTGACATCCCCGCCTTTTTCGGATCGGAGGCGGTCACGGGAGAAATGCCAGGCGTCGGCGACACGGTCGAATGCCGCGCCTGGCTCTTTGCCGACTTCCGCGACGCGGCCGAGTCGTGGGAAGATTTCAAGGCCGCGCATCCCGCGGGCGTGGCCGTTGAGCCCGAGCCCGTGGACAAGCCTGAGGACTGCGAGGAAGGAACCTTCCTTCTCGAATGCCACGTGGCGGGCACGTCCCATGTCGAGGACGCCGCCGGCAAGACGGCCGAACTCCAGAAAGACTCGCCCCTCTACCTGCGGCGCGAGCCGGGCAACGAGTACGACCGTGACGCCATCGCCATCTACACCGCCGAGGAGAACCGCATTGGCTACGTGCCGCAGAAGCACAACCCCATTCTCTCGCGGCTTCTGGACGGCGGCCGCACACTGATCGGTCGCGTCGCCTCGCGGGTGGTCGTGGACGACTTCGTGAAGATGCGGATCTGCATCTACCTCCGCTAGTGTCCCGTCCGATGAATTCCAACCTAGTTGCACAGGAATGGTTTCGTCAACCGAATCGAAGGTGAGGACGGGGATGGCTGATAAAGTGGAGAAACAGGGATACGGGTTCGGAACCTTCGCGGGTGTCTTTACGCCGAGCATCCTGACGATCATCGGCGTTGTCATGTACCTTCGCTTTGGCTGGGTGCTTGGCAACGTCGGCCTCGTCAGCACGCTTGTGATCGTGACGGTATCGAGCAGCATTACCTTTCTGACCGGTCTTTCCATATCGGCGTTGGCGACCAACATGCGCGTGAAGGGCGGCGGCGCCTACTTCATGCTCTCGCGCTCGCTCGGTCTGGAGTCGGGCGCGGCCCTGGGCATCCCTCTCGCCCTCGCGCAGGCGGTGGGCGTCTCCTTCTACGTCTCGGGCTTCGCCGAGGCCCTCGTCCAGGGCGTCCCGCAACTGGCGGGCGTCGATCCGCGCTACATCGGTCTTGGCACGCTGCTCGTCATCGCCGTTGTGGCGTCGCGCTCCGCTGACATCGCGCTGAAGGCGCAGTATTTCATCATGGCGGCCATCGCCCTTTCGCTGGTCGTCTTCTTCCTGGGCCACGCGCCCGTCGGCCTCACGCCCCCCGCGCCGGCGGACGTCCCCGCCTCCCTTGGCTTCTGGACCGTCCTCGCGGTCTTCTTCCCGGCGGTGACGGGCATCCTCTCCGGCGTCGGGATGTCGGGCGACCTGAAGAACCCGAGCCGCTCGATCCCCCTCGGGACGCTCGCGGCCGTCCTGACGGGCTACGCCATCTACATGGCTGTCCCGCTCGTCCTCCACCACTTCGTTTCCGATCCCGCCATCCTTAAGACCGACACGATGGTCCTCCAGAAATGCGCGGCCTTCCAGTGGCCCGTTCTGGCCGGCATTCTGGCGGCGACGCTCTCCAGCGCGATCGGCAGCCTCCTCGCGGCGCCGCGCGTCGTCCAGGCCCTGGCACAAGATCGTGTCCTCCCCCATTTCGTCGGGCGCGGCTACGGCTCGAAAAACGACCCCCGCCTGGCGACCGTGCTTGCCTTCGCGCTGGCCGCGACGGGCATCTGGATCGGCGACATCAACGCCATTGCCCCCGTCCTCACGATGTTCAATCTCACGACCTACGGGCTCCTGAACCTCTCCGCAGGCCTTGAGGAGATGATGGGCAATCCTTCCTGGCGTCCGACCTTCCGCGTGAAGTCAGTCCTCTCGTTCGCTGGCTTCCTCGGCTGCATGGCCATGATGTTCATGATCAGCCCCGGGTGGACTTTCGTTGCACTTGCCTTCGAGTTCTTCGTCTACTGGGTGATGAAGCGCCGTGCCGTCCGTGCACGCTGGGGCGACATGCGCCTCGGCCTCCTCATGTTTGGCGCGCGCTTCGTGATTCGCAAGATCGCCGAGCATCCGGGCGACAGCCGCAACTGGCGCCCGATCCTCCTCGTTTTCGTTGGTTCGCCGCAGAAGCGCTGGCACCTTGTCGAGATGGCCGCTGCGATATCGCAGAACCGGAGTCTCGTCACGCTGGCCTCGGTCATCCCCGAGGAGAACTGGTCGGCCGAGCGTGCCGAAAGCCTGCGCGACGCGACGCAGACCTATCTGGCCGACCGCGGCATCGAGGCGCAGGTTCGCATCCAGCCTGGCGAGACGAACTGGATCGGAATGCGCGAACTGGTACGCGCATACGGCTGGGGACCCGTCGTGCCGAACACGGTGCTTTTGGGACCGCCGCTCCACGCGGCGTCCGATGTGCCGTATGGCGGTCTTGTCCGCCTGCTGGCAAGTCGTCGGCGCAATGTCATCGTCGTCGCGGACAACGTTGATACGCCACCGCCATCCGCCCGCGACCGCACCATTGACATCTGGTGGCGCGGCAAGCAGGCGAACGCTCCCTTCATGCTCGCGGTGGCTTATCTCGTGATGCGCGGGGACGAATGGCGTGGCGCGCGCCTCCGCATCTGCAATGTTGCGGAAGAGGCCTCGCGCGCTGACGATTCACGGCGTTTGCTCGATGGTTTTCTCGCGGGCGCGCGCGTCAAGGCCGAGACGGTCGTCGTCCTGCCAGACGACACGCGCACCCCCATTGAGCGGATCCGCGAGACTTCCGCCACAAGCAATCTCGTGCTTCTCGGCCTGCGCCGTCCGAACGTCGGGGAAACGGACGAGGCTTACGGCGAATACATCCGCCAGTCCTGTGCGGCGACGGCGTCGCTGCCGCTCGTCGCCTTCGCCCTCGCCTCCGAGGACGTCGCCTTCCAGTCCATCTTCGCATAACTCTGCGGGCGTGTTCCACTGTTTCGGTGTCGCATCGTTTGAGCGACGATCCGACGATCAGACGAGTTAGGGG
>JAEEHL010000202.1 GCA_016280825.1 Verrucomicrobiota bacterium | reverse complement strand
GCGGAGTGGTGCATAGGGCCGACTGGCGCACGAGAGCATTTCGCTGGTCCGATGGAATTTTGACTGGCGCGGTGGAGGGCGAGTGCTCAGCACGAGCGTCAAAATTCCGTCGGGGGGACCGGCGAATGCGGATCGGGCGAGCAGGTCGACCCGAAGCACCCGGAGCGCGCGCTTTGCCTCAAACGTGACCGCACGTTCGGAAGGCAAGGAAGGCACGCAAGGAAGGCAAGCCAGGGAGGGAACGGAGCGATGCCAGCGAGGGAGGCGCGGCAACGAGGTCAGTCGCACATCTCTATCTTGCCCTTGGGCGATGCCTTTAGGAGCCTTGTGCACTTCGGGAGGCCTGAAAGCCGCACGTTGCGCACAATGAAGTTCTTCGCGCAGGTCTTCACGGAGCATTCAATGCTGTATGGCGCAGTGGCGTCAACGAGCCTGCCGGGAGACTCGTACACCTTGACGTCGCTCATCTCGATGCCGTCGTACAGGAAGCTGAGCGAATCCTCGTCCACCGGGACAGGCGCGCCCTGGTTCGGCGTCGGACGGCCAAGCGCATAGGCGAAGACGTCAAGGAGCGGCAGCCTCTCGGACATGCGCCCGCTGTGCCTCCATGCGTCCTTCGCCTGCATGCACGTGGCGGGGCGCGACGGCGGGGCGTCGACTTCGACGTTCCTGAACGCGACGTCGCGTATGACGCAATTAGTGCTGCCGTAGCGCGTCGTCACGCTCGCAAGGAGCGAATCCACCCGCAGGGCCCTGATGTCGGAGAACACGATGTTCTCCATCGTCGCCGGGAACTGCGCGTGCTGCACCTTCATGTTGTGGCCCCAGTCGCACCAGAGCACGCAGTTCGTGACGAGCATGCCGCCAATCGGCGGCCTCGCGACGACGCAGTCGTCGAACGAGCGCACAAACGAGTCTGCAACTACGGCGTCACGCGACGAGCAGATGTCTATCCCGTCGGAATTGTACCGCCACATGCCGACGAGCTTGACGTTGCGCACTTCCACCCCTTCGCACTGGCAGATGTTCATCGTCCAGCGCGGCGCATCGCGGAACGTGACGCCGTCTATCCTGACGTTGCGGCACCTAATCGCATAGACGGGAGCCGTGCCCCATTCACGCTGCCTGCCGACGAAAAGCGGGTTCGGCATTTCCCCCTCGATGCCTGCAACGTGCCTTGAGCCGGGATGCCCGAAGTCCACGCGCGGAATCGTCGCCCCGTCCACTATGCCGCGCCCGACGATGCTGACGCCGTCCACGCCCGTCAGCACGAAGTTGCCGTGCACCGTCGCGCCGCGCTCGACAACTATCGTGTCTCCGCTTTTGGGGATTATCGTGCCAGGGTAGTGGTCTCCCGGGCCGAAGCGCAACACGTTCGGGCCGTCCTCCACGCCGCGCCACGGAGGGTCTGCAAAGACGTGGAGCTCGCCGCCGCCGTCGAACTCCATCACAAACTGCTCCGGCCCCGAGACGTCCACCGCCCAGGCGTTTCCGGCGCGCACGGGCTGAGCCCGCGAAACCGGGCGTATCCGCGCGCCCTTCGGCACCTCCCCCGCGAACGCGACTTCAAGGCGCCCGCCGCCGGCATCCACGTCAAAGCCCACGAAAGCCGAAAGCGCGGTCTGGTCCATGCTGCGCTGGCAGCCCGGCCAGACGCGGTTAAACGGAATCGCCGACACGCGGCACCGCTCAACCTTGAGCGCCTTCCCGCAAAAGCGCACCTCCGCGTTCTCGACAGGGCTCTCCCTTGCCGCATCGAAGCCGGCGAGCGTCAATTCGGCAAGTTCGCGCATGCCGCGGTCCCCGGGATGGTCTGCAACGCCCTTGTGCGCAAAGAGCCCGGTCGCCTTGTTGCCCTTCTTGAGCCCAATCGGCCCTGCGTCGACATAGACCGCCCCGACGTCCGCAGCGGCGTTCGCCGTGCACTCGGCCTTCACCGAGTCAGCCCAGAACGGCGAGCGCATAACGACCTTGGCGCCTGCAAACGGACGCGCCAAGTCCGCAAGGAACCTGCGGTACGCCGCCCTGTTCGAGTCATCGACCTTAGGGGCGTTGTCGCCCACCGCAATGACGACGTAGTCTGGCTTCCAGCCGACGTCTGCGGCAAGTTCGGCCATTGTCGCGACATTGGTCGTGAAATTCCGCTCCGCCTGGGCCATGTTGCGGACGCGAAGCTCCGCCTTACCGCCATGCCGTCTTTCAAGCCCCGCAGCGACAAGGTGTGCGAAGTCCCTCTCGGGTGCGCTTGCCGCCATGCCCCAGCTGTTGGTCCAGCCGATTTCAGCCTTCGGCGCATGATACGCAATCGAATTGCCGTATACGAGCACCCTAAAGCCCCCGTTGCAACCTGCGAACTTCCGGGAGAACGCGCCAGGGCCGAGGTCGACCGGCTCGCCCTTGGGCGGCACAAGGTGGCACTTCGTGCCCTGCGGCACGTCGACGCTGACTTCAAGCTCGCCCTTCTCTCCCTTGCGCCAGCTTGCGGAAATCTCGCCGTGCGGCGTGGGGACAGACCCCGAAGCCCAGTCGATGCGGGTCGTCTCCGGAATGCGGAACGAAAACGCCCTGAAGCCCGGCTCCGTCGGCTCTATGCCGAGAATGTAGTTCGTCAAAAGCCCCGCGATGGCAGTGTCAGGGTGCGCCTCGTCGCCCCAGCCCTTGCGAATGAGCCCCATGCATTCGCTCGTAAGGCGCATGCCCTTCCAGTCTGGCTTCAGCATCTTGCGCCAGCCGTGCGCGTCGATTGCCGCAATCGCCTCGTCCGCCGCGCCGTACTCGAACTTGCCGCGCGCGGCAAGCGCCTGGAACTTGCCGTGGCCGGTGCGCACAAGCTGCGGCATGATGCGCCTGGCCTCGTCGGGCGTGGCAAACCGCGTCGCGAGCGCAAGCGCGTTCGCCTCGAAGCCAAACTTGCCGTCCTCGAGAGAAAGCCTGAAACACCCCTTCTCCTCGTCCCAGAATGCCGTGCGCACCGACCTTGAAAGCAATTCCGCCGCCACCCGCCAACGTTCCGCGTCGCCGCGCTCGCCAAGCTCCGCGGCAATGCTCGCTGCGTCGGCGAATGTCTTCCAGAGAAGAATGTTCATGTATGCGCGGTGATGGAGAGACGTCGCGCCGAACACAAGCCCCGCGGCGTGCTTGCTCGTCTCCTTGCGCT
>JAEEHL010000201.1 GCA_016280825.1 Verrucomicrobiota bacterium | reverse complement strand
CGACAACGAAACGTCCGGGCAGACAAAGGTCGGCTCTCGCATACGCATGTATCGCGAGCGGCTCGAAATGAGCATATACGACCTCTCGCAGAAGACCGGGGTGGACGAGAAGATCATAAACGACATCGAGAAGGGGAAGGTGCTTCCCGCGCTTGGCGTCCTTACGAAGATCTCCCGCGCGCTGGGCCAGCGTCTCGGCACGTTCATGGACGACCAGTTCAAGCCCGACCCGATAATCACGCGCGCCGCGGACATCGAGTCGGCGAAGGTCTCGAAGGAGGGCGTGAACTCTCTCGGCTACGCCAGCCACTCCCTCGCCATCGGCAAGCCCGACAGGCACATGGACCCGTTTCGCATCGAGTTCGACGCAAACGGCGTCGACGAGCTTTCGAGCCACGAGGGCGAGGAGCTCATCATCTGCATTTCAGGCGAGGTAGAGCTTACATACGGCGACGAGAAGCAGGTTCTCGCGCCCGGCGACACCGCCTACTACAACTCTGTCGTGAAGCACGGCCTCAGGGCCCTGGGCGGAAAGCCCGCCTCGATCTACGGCATCGTGTTCATGCCATTCTGACAACACCGAAAGGGGAAATGATGATGAAAACTGCTGCATCCTGCGTGCTCGGTCTTCTGGCCGGAGCGGTCATTGCCGCGCCCAAGGACTTCGGAAAGCTTTCCGACGGGCGCGAGGCGAAGGTATGGAGGATTGTCGGGGAGGGTGGCCTCGTCGTGGACGTCACCGACTACGGCGGGCGCATCGTGCGCGTGTACGCCCCCGACCGCCACGGCAACCTCGACGACGTCGCGCTCGGCTGGAACACGGCCGCCGAATACGAGAAGTACGGCTATTCGATGGGTACGCTCATCGGCCGCTACGGCAACAGGATCGCCGACGGCAAGTTCGTCCTGGACGGCAAGACGTACGAGCTCGAGTGCAACGAGACGTCGCCCGCGCCGCGCCACTGCAACCTGCACGGCGGGCCCAAGGGCTGGGATTCGTGCCTCTGGAAGGTGCGCGAGACGAAGTTCGAGGGCGCGCCCGCGCTTGAGCTCGTCCTCGAGAGCCCCGACGGCGACCAGGGCTTCCCCGGGAAGGTGACGATGAAGGTCGTCTACGCCGTCACCGCCGACAACAAGCTCGTCGTGACGTACGAGGCCACGACCGACAAGCCGACGGTCCTCAATCCGACGCACCACGGCTACTGGAACCTCGCCGGCGAGGCGAGCGGCAACGTGCTTTCGCAGGAGCTCGAGATCTGCGCCGACGAATACAGCGAGATTACGGACGGCCTCATCCCCGTGCGCAACGCGCCCGTCAAGGGCACCGTGTTCGACTTTACCGCCATGCGCAGGATCGACGCCCTCAAGCCCCGCATGGACGCCGACGAAAAGCTCGCGCCCACGACGCACTGGTACGACCACAACTTCATGCTGCGCGGCGCCGTTGGCGAGATGAAGCGCGCCTGCACGATGCGCGACGGCGTCTCCGGGCGCGAGCTGCAGGTGTGGACCACCGAGCCCGCCATGCAGATGTACGGCGCCCAGAACATGGACGGCACGCTCCCCGCGAAGCGCGCCGGAGCCATGTATCCGCAGTACGCAGGCATGGCGCTCGAGACGCAGCATTGCCCCGACTCGCCCAACCACCCCGAGTTCCCGTCCACGGTCCTGAGGCCGGGCGAGACGTTCCGCTCGCGCACGGAGTACAGGTTCTCGGCCAGGTAGAAGATGGAATTCGAGAACACCATAGGGCTTGAGACCCACGTCCAGCTGAAGACGAAGACGAAGATGTTCTGCTCGTGCCGCCTGAAGACGGGGTGCGAGCCGAACGTCAACGTCTGCCCGGTATGCCTCGGCTACCCGGGGGCGCTGCCCGTCATGAACCGCGAGGCCGTGAAGCTCACGGTGATGAGCGGGCTCATGCTCGGCTGCGAGATAAACTGCCACGCGACGTTCGACCGAAAGAACTACTTCTACCCCGACATGGCGAAGGACTACCAGATATCGGAGAACGGCAGTCCCCTCTGCATCGGCGGCGGAGTCGAGATTGCGACGCCGAAGGGCCCCAAGTTCATAAGGATAAACCACATCCACCTCGAGGAGGACGCGGCGAAGATAAACCACTACGCCGCCACTTCCGGAGTGGACTTCAACCGCGGCGGAACCCCGCTCATGGAGATAGTCTCGGAGCCCGACATCTCGAGCGCGGACGAGGCGATAGCGTACCTCGAGGCGCTCAAGGAGATGCTCGTCTACGCCGGGGTGAGCGACTGCAACCTCGAGGAGGGCAATATGCGCTCCGACGTGAACATATCCATCCGCGCAGTCGGCGAGAAGAAGCTCGGCACGAAGGTCGAGATAAAGAACATGAACTCCTTCTCGGGCATACACGCCGCGCTCGAGTACGAGGCGGCGCGTCAGCGGCAGTGCGTCGCGCGCTCCGAGCCAATCGTGCAGGAAACTCGCCGGTGGGATTCCGAGGCGCTTGAGACGGCGTCGATGCGCACGAAGGAGAACGCGCACGACTACCGCTACTTCCCGGAGCCCGACCTCGTGCCCGTGGAGCTGGACGAGGCGACGATTGAGGCCTGGCGCGCGCTCCTGCCGGAGATGCCGGAGAAGCGCCGCGCGAGGATGGTAGAGGAGTACGGGATCGCCGAATACGACGCGGAGGTCCTCTCGCAGCACAAGGCCAACGCCGACTTCTTCGAGGCCGCCGCGAAGGGTCTCGACAAGAAGACGGCAAAGCAGCTCTGCAACCTCTTCATGGGCGACGTTATGGCGCTTGTGAACGAGACCGGCAGGGCGGTAGGGGATTCCGCGCTGAAGCCGGAGGCGCTCAAGGCGCTCGTTTCGCTTGCGTCGTCGGGGGCGATCAACGGGCCGACGGTGAAGGAGCTCCTTCCCGAGCTTTTCGACAAGGGCGGCGATCCGGAGGCGATCGTGAAGGAGCGCGGGCTCGGGGCCGTAAGCGACACCGCCGCGCTTGAGGCGATGGTCGACCAGGCGATTGCCGCGAACCCGGGGCCGGTGCAGGACTTCAAGAACGGCAAGAAGGCGGCGGCCGGCTTCTTCGTAGGCCAGGTCATGAAGCTTTCCAAGGGCAAGGCAGACCCGAAGATAGTCGGGCAGATTGTACAGAGGAGGCTCGCGCAGGCATGAAGAAAGCTATTTTCGCAATTTTTCTTGCGGCTGGCTGCAACACGATAACGCAGGTGCAGACGATGACGTTCGTCGACGGGAACGCCAACGTCGTGGTTGTTGACTACGGCAGGGCCGAGAAGGAGCATGTCGGCAGGTGCAAGTCTCCGGTGACCGGCGAGGAAATGGACTTCCGCACGAAGCTCCTCGTCAAGGTCACCATGCCGGATGGCTCGTCCTTCAGGGCATGGCAGACGATGAACATGCTCCCCTCCGGCACGATGTACCGCTCCGACGACGAGCGCTGGCTCTTCCACGCGCGCGGCATAACGTCTTCCGTCTACGAGCGCACGATAGACAAGACCGACTACAAGCTCGTGTACGACGGCGCGATGTATTCCGGCGGCGACGCGCCGCGCGGCAAGAAGAAGGGCAAATGAACCCGCTCGAGAACATCAGGGTTGTTCTCGTCGGCACGCTTTACACCGGCAACGTGGGCTCTGCGTGCAGGGCGATGGCGAACATGGGCCTGAGGCACCTGAGGCTCGCCGCTCCGAATCTCCAGAACTCGTGGGACGAAGGCGAGCGCCTTGCCGTGCACGCGACGGACATAATGAACGCCCGCGAGGAGTTCGCAACGCTTGAGGAGGCCGTGGCCGACTGCGTGGCCGTCGTAGGCACCACGGCGCGCGAAGGGCTCTACAGGCAGCATGCGAAAGCGCCGCGCGACGCGGCCGCGGAGATTCTCGAGAAGGCCGCGACTGGACCGGTTGCGATAGTTTTCGGCCGCGAGGACAAGGGGCTCCTCAACGAGGAGATTGCGCAGTGCACGCACCTCCTGCGCATACCCGTTGACGAGGGCTACACGTCGCTCAACCTCTCGCAGGCGGTGCTCATAACCGCATACGAGCTTTTCTCGGCGACCGGCAGGTACATGCCGCCGCACGAGAAGTCGGCCGCCGCGCCGCAGGCGCAGAAAGCGCAGCTCATGAAGAACTGGGCCCAGATGCTTCTTGAGATTGGTTTCATGAAGGAGGAGCAGCGCGACCATTTCATGCAGGGCTTCCAGCGGCTTTTCAGCCGCGGCATCTGCACGAAGGACGACGCGGCGCTCATGCTCGGCGTCGCCCGGCAGGTCGGCTGGGCCGTCCGAAACAGGGGAGCTTGAAGTTCTCGGGCATGTTGCCCGGGAACGACGGGGAAAAAAACGAAAGGAAAGACAAAATGAAGAAACTTATGATTGGTCTTGGCGCCGTTGCTGCGCTCGCGCTTGCCGGCTGCGTTGCGCCTGTCGGGCCGACGATATCCAACGGCGTCATGGGAGGCATAGTCACCGACCATGTCGCCCCGGCGGGATACAACATCGACAACGGCGTGAAGGCTGACAGGTGCGGCAGGGCAACCGCCCAGGGCATAGTGCTCTTTACGACCGGCGACAATTCGATCAATGCGGCCATGAAGAACGGCGGCATCTCCAAGGTACACCACGTGGACGTCGAGATGCTCAACATCTTCAACGTCTATTCCCGCGTCACGACGGTAGTCTGGGGCGAATAAGGGCGCCAGAACGCTGCGGGCGCCGCGGGAAACTGCTTCCGCGGCGCCCCGCGCTCTCCGCAGGTGCTTGTGCGGGCGGCGAATATATGATATAATTCGCCCTAAAACGCAGCAAACAGGGACATCACGGAACATGCCGATAATCATAGGCCTGCCAAAGGGCAGTCTTCAGGAATCGACGTTCGCGCTCTTCAAGCGCGCGGGCTTTGACGTCACGTGCTCTTCGCGCAGCTACACTCCGACGATCGACGACCCGGAGATAAAGTGCCGCCTCCTGCGCCCGCAGGAGATGAGCCGCTACGTGGAGCTTGGGCTTCTTGACGCAGGCATCTGCGGCTTCGACTGGGTCTACGAAAACGGCAGCGACGTCGTCGAGGTCTGCGAGCTCAACTACTCGAAGGCGACGGCGAACCCCGTGCGCTGGGTGCTCGCGGTGCCGAACGACTCGAAGATCAAGTCGGTAAAGGACCTGAAGGGCAAGCGCATCTCCACCGAGGCGGTGGGGCTCGTGAAGCGCTACTTGAAGAAAAACGGCGTGAAGGCCGATGTCGAGTTCAGCTGGGGCGCGACCGAGGTGAAGGCGCCGGAGCTCGTCGACGCGATCGTCGACCTTACCGAGACGGGTTCGTCGCTCAGGGCCAACAACCTGCGCATCGTCGACACGATACTCGTCTCGACGACGCGTCTCATCGCCAACAAAAAGGCGTGGAAGGTTGCCGCCAAGCGCAGGAAGCTCGAGCAGCTCAAGATGCTCCTTACTGGCGCGCTTGAGGCGAGGCGCCGCGTTCTCCTGAAGTGCAACGCGCCCGCGAAGTCTCTCGACAAGGTCGTGGGCGTCATGCCCGCCCTGCACGCGCCCACGGTGAACAGGCTCAACGACAGCGGGTGGTGCGCGGTCGAGTCGGTAGTCGACGAAGGGGCCGTGCGCGACCTGATCCCGGCCCTCAAGGCCGCGGGCGCGACGGGCATAATCGAGCTCCCGCTCAACAAGATAATTTTCTGAACAAACCTAAGGAGAAACAAATGGGAAGCATCAAGAAGAAGCGCCGCAAGAAAATGTCGAAGCACAAATACGACAAGCGCATGAAGGCCCAGCGTCACAAGAACAAGTAACATAAACAACAAGGAGTAAAACCATGGCTCATACAATTGCCGCCGACAAGTGCGTTGCGTGCGGATGCTGCAAGGATGCCTGCCCAGCCGAGGCGATCAGCGAGGGCACGCCCTACACCATCGATCCCGCAAAGTGCGTCGACTGCGGCGCCTGCGCGGCGCAGTGCCCCAACGAGGCGATTTCCCCGGCGTGATCGACTTCGCGAAGGACACGCTGCTTCTCTTTCCGTTCCTTTTTGCGACATATCTCGTACTAGAGGCGCTGGAGGCGCGTGTTGGCGGCGCGCTCGAGAGTTTTCTCGAGCGCGCTCGCTCTGTAGGCCCCGCGGCGGGTGCGCTCGCAGGGGCAATTCCGCAGTGCGGCGTTTCCGCCGCCGCCGCGTCGTTCTACGCAGGCGGCGTAATAACGGCGGGGACGCTCCTTGCGGTCTTCCTCTCGACTTCGGACGAGCTTGTGCCCGTCCTCGTGTCGTCCAGGATGCCGGTCTCGCTCATCTGGAAGATCGTCGGCATAAAGGCCGCCGCCGCCCTCGGCGTCGGGTTCGTGGTAAACGGCGTCCTGGCGGTCGTGCGCCATACGCGGCGCGAGGTCTCAGTTCACGAGCTTTGCGAGCACAGCCACTGCGGATGCACGGGGCGCAAGGGGATACTGGTGCCGGCCCTCATACACACGCTCGAGATATTCGCGTTCATCGTCGTCATTTCGGGCGCAATCGAGCTTTGCATGCACTACTTCGGCGAGGACTCGCTTTCCTCGCTTCGTCTCAACAGGCCGTTTTTTGGCGAGCTTGCGGCCGGTGCGCTTGGCCTCATACCCAACTGCGCGGTGTCGGTCGCTGGCGCGAAGCTCTACATGGCCGGCGCGATGAGCCCGGGGGCGCTGATGGCAAGTTCGTTTACTGGCTCGGGGCTTGGGCTTCTCGTCCTTTTCAGGACCAACCGCAGCATCGTTGAGAACCTCGCCATCCTTTTTGTTGTTTTCGTCGTCGGCACGCTGCTCGGCATGCTGACGGGGCCGCTTTTGTAGGCGCATGACGCTTGAATTCGAGTCTACCCTGGGGTGCGCGGCAATAGGCGTCGACGAGGCTGGCAGGGGACCGCTCGCAGGCCCTGTCTTCGCCGCCGCAGTGCACGTTCCACTTGAAAGGGCGAGGGAGCTTCTTGAAGGCGAATGGTCGGAGGTGAACGACTCGAAGCGCCTTTCCGCCGCCAAGAGGGAGCGTCTTGCCGCGGCGATCAAGGCGAATAGCCTCTGGTGCGTAGCGAGCGCGTCCGCCGCGGAAATAGACGAGCTCAACATTCTCAATGCTACGCACCTTGCGATGAGGCGGGCCGTGGAGGGCGTCCTCTCGCGCATTTGCGGCGACGCGGCGGCACTCGTGGACGGCCTTCCGGTGAAGGGGCTTCCATGCAACTCGGTGAACGTCGTAAAGGGCGACTCCAAAAGCCTTCTCATAGCGGCCGCGTCGATACTTGCGAAAACGGCCCGCGACGCAGACTGCCTTCGCCTTGAGGCATTGTATCCCGGATACGGATTTGCAAGGCACAAGGGATACCCCGTCAAGGCGCACGTCGAGGCGCTGCGGCGGCTTGGCCCCTGCCAGGAACACCGCCGTTCGTTTGGCCCGGTGAAATCCTCCGCGGCCCCGCCTATTCGGCCGCGAGCTTGAGGGAGCTTGTGGCCGAGGTCTCGCGCGGAGTGAACGCGATCGACCTCTCCACGTCCTGCGCAAGGCCGAAGACGTCGACCCAGTTCGCAATGCGGTAGTCGCGGTTCTTGACTAGCATCGCCTCGAGAAGCTGGCAGAAGCCGCGCGTCAGCGCGGGTCTGTACTCTCTCGGGTCCTTCGCCTGCATCTTCTCGTCGCAGTGCGCGCGCATCGTTGCGTCGGCGTCCATGTGGGGGAAGAGGAGCCGCCCCGTGGAGAGATGGTAGAGCGTCGCGGCAAGCGAGTAGATGTCGGCGCGGCAGTCCGGCTCGACGTCGCCGTAGACCTGCTCCGGCGAAATGTAGGCGGGCGTGCCGAACACCTGGTCTGCCGCCTTCATGCGGCCGTCTTTCAGGAACTTGAACGTGTGGCAGAGCCCGAGGTCGGTGATCTTGATCTCCCCCGCGGAGTTTATCATTATGTTTTCGGGCTTGATGTCGCAGTGCACTATGCCGTGCTCGTTCCATGCGTAGTCGAGCGCGGCGGCCACGCTCTGGCAGATAAGCAGGCAGTCGGATTCGCTCAGGTGCTGCTTGCGGGCGAGAAGCTGGCCGAAGTTGTAGCCGTCCACGAATTCCATCACGAAATACCACAGTCGCCCCGAGTTGACGAGCTTGCGGCTCTTGACCACCCCCGGGTGGCTCAGGCGCTCCATG
>JAEEHL010000200.1 GCA_016280825.1 Verrucomicrobiota bacterium | reverse complement strand
GTTCCCCGAGCCAGACATGCCGCAGCACTGGAAGGAGTGCCAGCACGTCGTCGTCTCCACGGTATCCGACTGGCGAGACTTCTCGCGCTGGTACTGGAAGCTCTCCCTGCCGCACCTTGAAAGGACATCGGAGGAGATGACGAACATGGTGCGCCGCCTGAAGACGCCAGAGGCCATCTTCAGGTTCGTCTCGCAGGAGGTGCGCTACATGGGCCTTACGATGGAGGACAAGGCGCCGGGATATGCGCCACACGACGTCTCGATCACGTTCGACAACCGCTACGGCGTCTGCCGCGACAAGGCCGCGCTTCTCGTGGCCATGCTCCGCATAGGCGGCTACAACGCCTACCCCGTGCTCATCAACGTGGGCGCGAAGCTCGACGAGGAAATTCCCGTCCCGTTCTTCAACCACGCGATTGTCGCCGTCGAGAAGGGCGGCGAATACTCCCTGATGGACCCGACGAACGAGAACACGAAGGATCCATTCCCGTCTTATCTCTGCAACCTGAGCTATCTTGTCGCAAGGCCCGAGGGCGACGTTCTGCGCGTCTCGCCGATGCCAGACCCGAAGAAGAACTCCGTCGAGGCGGTCTCTTCGGCGACGCTTGACTCGGACGGCAACATGGCGTACAGGACACTTGTCTCGTTTGGCGGCATAAACGACACGGCGTACCGCGGCGCCCTCGCGAAGATGACGCCAGAGGCGCGGCGCAAGTTCTTCGAGCGCAGGGTGAGGGGCCTTTCGCCCTCGGCCGAGCTTGTGGAGTGCGCAGTGGAGCCAGCCGACGTGCGCGACACGGCACAGCCGCTCAAGGTGCGCATCGTCGCGAAGCTCCCCGACATGGCGCTCAAGGGGGAGAGCAGGGTGGAGCTCTCGGTGCCATTTGCGACTCGCGTACTTGGGCTCGTTGGGGCCCTCCTAAGGGACAACACCGCCCTTGAAAAGCGCAAGTACCCGCTAATACTCGACACGACTGTCGGCGTCGAGGAGACGCTTGAGATAGACCTTGGGGGTGCGCTCGGCGAGGCCGTTTCGCTCCCGCGCGACGAAAAGACCCAAGGCGTCTTCTCCTACGAGCGGACGTTCAGGGCGGAGAAGGGCATCCTCCGAGCCACGCGCTCGATGGCTCTCAACACGGTGGAGATCTCGCCCGAGGAGTATCTCGACTTGCGCGAGGCCCTCAAGGAGCGCGAGATTGCAGAGCGCCGCAGGTGCATCTTCGCGGTTGACAGGCTCGAAAACGCCGACGTGCGCAGAATCGCGTACGAGAGGGACGTCACGACGGGCGACTACGGCTTCTGGACGACGACCAACCGCCTCGTGAAGGAGGTGCTCACCTACAAGGGCCTGAAGACGTCGTCGGAGATAAAGATACCGTACAACCCCGAGACGCGCGAGGTCGAGATACTGGAGGCCAGTGTCTCGAACAGGAACGGCCAGGTCTTCTGCGCCTCCAAGCGCGAAACGAACCTGATGGACGCCACGTGGTCGGCTGCCGCGCCGCGCTACCCCGCCGGCAAGCTTCTCGTCGTGAACCTCCCGGGCGTCGAGGTCGGGAGCGTCATCTCGTTCAAGACGGCGGTGAAGACGAAGAACTGCCCCATACCTTTTTCCAGCCGATTCTACTTCGACTCGTTCGAGCCGACTGACCGTCTTCGCCTGAGGGTGGACGGGTTCTCGCGCGAGGAGACGAACGTCCGCCGCCTGAAGGACGAAGGGGCGATTCCCGACGGCGCCCTCTGGCGCGATTCGAAGGCGATATCCCTCTGCGACTGGCGTGCTGTCGCAGAACGCATGAAGGTCGCCTCGCGCGTCGCCCCATGCAGCAGGGTGAAGGGGGACGCGAAGGAGATACGGGATTTCATGGCGAAAAACGTGAGGGTAATTGGACCCGGCGTCTTCGACCTGCCGTTTGAAAAGCATATAACCTCGCCCGAGCGGGTGCTCGACGAACGCTACGCCTCGTCGCTCGACTACGTCCGTACCCTCGTCTCGCTCCTGAAGGGCTCGGGCATCGAGGCGAAGATGGTGTTCGCGGCTGGGAACGGAGGGGAAGACCCTGCCCTTCGCAGGATCATGAAGGAGGTGGCCCCGGAGCCGGAGGAGTTTGACGTGCCGCTGTGCATGGCCAAGGTCAAGGGGCGAACCGTCTTCATCGGCACGGAGAACGAGTATACGCCGATTGGCGCAACCGACTGCGACGGCGCTGACTACTTCGATCCCGAGACGGCCCAGTTTGGCGTGGTCGAGGCGGCGGATGGCTTTGCCGACTTTACCCGCGAAGTCGTCAAGATCGAGCTGAGGGAGAACGGCACGATGGACTACTCGTTCGAGCGCCTCATCTACGGCACTGGCGCCGGGACGTTCAGGAAGAAGTACTCCGAAATGCTCCCGGAGGACAGGTCTCGCCATTTCCAGGACATCCTAAGCGGCGTTGCGCACGCGGCCAGCGCGACGTCTGACCTGACGACCGACGTGGAGTCGTATCCGGCGCGGCAGGCGTTTTCCTGTTACGTGCCGATGTACGCTTCGGTTGACGCGGGCGTAATGAGCGTACCGGTTCCGGTGATGGACGCGACTCTCCCCTCGATGCCGCGCACGGTGCGCAAGGCGCCAGTTGACGCGGGAAGCGCGCAGAAGGGCGAGGAGACGGTTGTTGTCGTCTTCCCGAAGGGATACCGGGAGATAGAGCATGTCCCGGAGAGCCTCACGATATGCGATCCTTCCGATCCGTCGCGCAAATGGCTTTCGGTTGACGTGGAGAAGAAGATGGAGAACGGGCGGCTTGTCGTCATCGTCAGGCGCACGATGGAACGGCGCGATTCCGAGATGCTTTCACCAGACTACGCGGTGCTTTTGCGCGAATGGGGCGAGCGCATCTCTTCGCGTTCCGCCAATCTCGTAAGCGCAAGGGAAGACGTTAGTCGTTAGGGGTCAGGGGTTAGTGGTCAGAGCTTCGTGTCCCGTTTTATGATAGGTTGACACTTTCTTTTTGAAAGAAAGGAAAGAAAGTGCTGGACATGAAGGACAAAAAAAGGTATAGTGATGCATTCAAACTGAAAGTCATGGAAGAGCTCCGGGACGGGAAGTGGAAGACGG
>JAEEHL010000199.1 GCA_016280825.1 Verrucomicrobiota bacterium | reverse complement strand
CTCCAGGCCTTTTGCCGGTGACCACAGAGGGGCAGAAATACCCGTTCCCATTCCGAACACGGAAGTCAAGCGCCCCATCGCCGAGGGTAGTGCGGGACCCGCCCGTGCGAGAGTAGGACGTCGCCGGCTCTTTTTTTGCACCCATCACTCATCACTCATCACTCATCACTCATCACTCATCACCCCTCACTCCCCATTTGCCTCCAGTTGCGCGGCATTCGTTAATTTGCTATACTATGCAGTGGCGCCGCGGGCTTGCGGCGACGAACATAAAGGAAAGTGGCAATGAAACTAAAGTTGTGCGCAATGGCGGCAGTGTGCGCTTCGACGGCGCTCTTCGCGGAGATGGAAAGCGCGACGCCTGAGTCGCAGGGCGTGAGCAGCAAGGCAATTCTCGAATGGATAGGGGCCTGCGAGACGAATTTCAACGCAGTCGGGACGGTCGGCGCCCTGCACGGCTTTGTCGTCGTCCGCCACGGCAAGGTGATAGCGGAGGGCTCGTGGAAGCCGTTCAAGACGCTTGCCGAGACGCACATGCTCTACTCCCACTCGAAGAGCTTTACGTCGACTGCGATAGGCTTTCTCGTCGAAGACGGGAAGCTCGACATCGACGAGCGCGTCATAGACATTTTCCCCGAGTACGTGCCGGCTGACGCCGACGCGAACCTCCGCGAAATAAGAGTGCGCGACCTCCTTACCATGAATACCGGCATGAAGAAGGACCATTCCGTCGCCGCCGAGAGCGACTGGCTCAAGGCGTTCTTCAAAAAGGCCTTCGCCGCGAAGCCGGGGATGGCGTTCAAGTACGACTCCGACGCGACGTACGTCCTCGCCGCAATCGTCGAGAGGCGCTCCGGCAAGAAGCTCATGGAGTTCCTGAAGGAGCGCCTCTTTGACAAGATCGGCATCGAGAAGGCGTGGTCGACTACCTCTCCGCAGGGGATTGCCTGCGGCGGATGGGGAATGAACATGACAACGCGCGAGATCGCCCGCTTCGGCCAGCTCTGCCTGCAGGAAGGGATGTGGAACGGCAAGCGCATAATCTCGCCGAGATGGATTCGCCTTGCCACGGCATGCCAGACCGCAAGCGGCTGGAAGAACATCGGCATCAAGGCGCTTGGCGAGGGCGACGACTGGGAGCAGGGATACGGCTTCCAGTTCTGGCGCTGCAGGCACGACGGCTATCGCGCCGACGGTGCGGCAGGGCAGCTGACGCTCGTCTATCCAGAGAAGGACATGGTCGTCTCGATAAACGCGGGGTTGAACAACATGCAGAGGGAAATCGACCTGGCGTGGGAGCATCTCGTCTCCCGCGCTTCCGACGACGGGGCGATTCCGGAGGACAAGGCGGCGCAGGACGAGCTTTCCGCGAGGCTCGCCTCGCTTGAGATTCCGCCCGTCAAGGGAACTCTCGACGGCCTTGAGAAATACCTCGACGTCGACCTTGCCTTCGACCCAAACCCGCGCGGGATGAAGGCCGTGAAGCTGTTCTGGGGCAAGGACGGCAGGCTCATGATGCGCTTTATCGCAAGGAGCTGGCCGAACGACATCCCGATTGGGTTCGGCAAGTGGATGGGCGGCACGGTAGGCGTCGACCCAGAGGAATACGAGGCCCTCGGAGCGTTGATCGGGCCGCAGCCGATTCGCTCAAGTGGCGCGATCGAGCCTGACGGCTCATTCCACTGCAGGATGTACCTCACTGGCACGACGGCCTTCTACGACCTCAGGTTTTCCATGAAGGACGGCAAGCCCGAGGTCAACGGCAGGCACTGGGGCATGAGGGGCGCGCCGAACCTCCATGCAGTGCCGGCGGGTCAGGTCGTAGGCGAGATTCCACCTATTGCCGGGCGCGAGGAGACGGTGAAGTACTTTGCCGAAAACGAATTCGGCGTTCGCCCCGTCGAGCGCCCGGCCGACCTGTCGTTCAAGGTCGTGGCCGAGAACGAATGCTACGGGGGCACCGCAATTCACCGGGCCGTCGAGATGTCGTGCAAGGGGCCGTATGCGCCGTTCTCGTTCGTCTTCCACGCGTTCGAGCCCAAGAAGGCCGAGAAGAAGCCAGGCGTATTCGTTGCGATGAACTTCGTGACGCGCCTTAAAAAGGAGAACTTCAACCCCGCGGCGGAAGAGCCGTGGGCGTCGTGCTGGCCGATTCGCGAAGTGCTCGCAAGGGGATTCGCGACAGTCGGCTTCACGTACATCGACGTCGTCGACGACGACCCCAAGACGTGCTTTTCGAGCGGGCTATTCAAGGCGTTCGGCCCGAAGGAGCGCGCGCCGGACAGCTGGGGGGCGCTGAGCGCATGGGCGTGGGCGTCGAGCCGCTGTGTCGACTGGCTTGAGGCCGAGGGGCGCTTCGACATGTCGAAGGTTGCGGTTCTCGGCCATTCGAGGCTTGGGAAAACCGCCCTCTGGGCCGCCGCCACCGACACCCGCTTTGCGCTTGCCTGCGTAAACGACTCGGGCTGCTCCGGGGCCAAGCTTAACAGGATGACACTGCCGTTTTCCGAATCGATCGAGGCGATAACGAAGGCGTTCCCCCATTGGTTCGCGCCGAACTACCTCAAGTTCGCCGCATCCGACGGCCGCACGATGAAGTTCGACCAGCACAACCTCATCGCGGCAGTTGCGCCGCGCAAGGTGGCGGTCGGCTCGGGGACGCGCGACATCTGGGCGGGCCCCGAAGGGGAGCTTGAGGCGGCAAAGCTTGCCGCGCCAGCCTGGGAGAAAATGGGCCTCAAGGGCTTTGGGCACGGCGTGCGCCACCACTACAGGGTCGGGCCGCATAACATCCTGCCCGAAGACTGGGGCCATTACATGGACGCCCTTGCGGAGCCGTGAACCGGATACTATTCGAGCATGACGAGATACATGGCGGGGTGGTGCGCTTTGGCGGCGTACGCGCCGAGCATGTTATAGACGTCCTGCACGCAGAGAAGGGCGACGTCTTCAAGACGGGCGAGGTCGACGGGCTTGTCGGGACGGGCAGGGTGATTGCGGTCGACAGCGCCGCGCGTATGGTAGAGATGGAGCTTGACCACGGAGCCGAAAGCTTGCGCCCGTGGGTAGACATCGTGCTTGCGCCGCCGAGGCCAAGAGTGATGAAGAGACTTCTTCCGCAGCTTGCCGCGCTTGGCGTCGGGCGAATTGTGCTCGTCGGCGCGAAGAAGGTCGAGAAGGACTTCTGGGGCGCTACGCTTCTTAAGGACGAAAACATGCGGCCTCTTCTTGTCGAGGGGCTGATGCAGTCGGGCACGTCGATACTTCCGGTAGTTGAGACGAGGAGGAATTTCAGGAAGTTCCTCCTTGAGGAGGCGGACGCCATGTTCCCCGGGTCGTGCCGCGTTGCAACCCATCCGGGAGAAGGCATGGAGGTCGTGGGGCCTTGCGCCGGACGCCCGCTTCTTGCGATAGGTCCCGAGGGCGGCTGGACCGACTGCGAGGTTGAGCTTATGGTAAAGTGCGGCTTCGCGCTCAAGTCGCTTGGGCCGCGCATCCTCAAGACGGAAACCGCCGCAATCGCGCTTATATCGCGGCTCTATCCCGTAGCACATGGGGGCTCAATCAGATAATTTCATTTATTTGCTACGCAGTTTTTGGTATAATACACGGCATAGATTGACAAAGGTTGCATCAAAATTGGCGTAGATTGACGAAAAACAACGAGAAACTGCTCAAGAAGGGCGCAAAGCTTATCCGCGTTGCGGATAGGATAGACCCTGCTTTGTACAAGAAGTTCGGCGTCAAGCGCGGCCTTCGCGACGAGAACGGAACAGGCGTCCTCGTCGGCCTTACCACGATCGGCAACGTGCACGGCTACGTGATGAACGAGGGCGAGAAGCAGCCCATCGAGGGCGAGCTCTACTACCGCGGCATAAACGTGCGCGACATCGTGGCCGCCGACAGGCGCGAGCACCGCTTTGGCTACGAGGAGACGGCCTTCCTAATACTTTTCGGCTCCCTGCCGACTGTTAAGCAGCTTGGCCTCTGGCGCTCGTGGCTCGGCAGCTACCGCCAGCTTTCAGACGCATTCCGCGACGACGCGATAATGAGCAACGCCTCGAAGGACCTCATGAACGCGATGGCGCGCGCCGTCCTCTTCGCGTACGCCTTCGACCGCATGGGCGCGCCCGACGACATCACGATCGAGAACTGCCTTGCGCAGTCCGTGGATCTCATAAGCTCGATGCCGGCCATCGCCGCCTACTCGTACCAGGCCAAGCGCCACTACCACGACGGCAGGTCGCTGTTCATCCGCAACCCGGACCCGGAGAAGTCCACGGCGGAGAACTTCCTGAGGCTCATACGCACCGACGGCAAGTACACGAAGCTCGAGGCCGAGACGCTCGACCTCGCGCTCATCCTTCATGCCGAGCACGGCGGCGGCAACAACTCCTCGTTCACGACCCACGTCGTCACGTCTGCGCATTCCGACATCTATTCCTCCGTCGCGGCGTCGATCCTCTCGCTCAAGGGCTCGCGCCACGGCGGCGCGAACCTGAAGGTGATGCAGCAGTTCGACGAGATGAAGCGCGAGATAAAGGACTGGTCGAAGCAGGATGCAATCGCGAAGCACCTTGAGCGCGTCGCGGACCGCAAGGCGGGCGACGGCTCCGGGCTCATCTACGGACTTGGCCACGCCATCTACACGCTTTCCGACCCGAGGGCGCAGCTTCTCCGCGACAAGGCGCGCGTCCTTGCCCGCGAGAAGGGGCGCGAAGACGAGATGCGCCTCCTTGAGTCGATCGAGACGATCGGCCCGGACATCGTCCGCAGCCGCCATCCGCGCGCGACCGACGTGTGCGCGAACGTCGACCTCTATTCCGGCTTCGTCTACGAGATGCTCGGCATCCCGAGGGAGCTTTTCACGCCGCTTTTCGCCGTGGCCCGCTGCGTCTCGTGGTGCGCCCACCGCATGGAGGAGCTCGTCAACGAGGGGCCGATCATCCGTCCGGCCTACAAGCCCATTTTCCACCCGCGCGACTATGTCGCCTTAAAAGACAGATAAACAAGAAAGGAACACTGCAATGAGCTGCTGCACATGCAAGAGCAAGAACTGCGATTTCATCGCGCCGATGCCCTCCCTTTGGCGCATATACGACGGGATAACGGGAGACTGCGACGTAGTCTCCGTCGCGTGGGAGCGCGAGGAGGGGAAGGTGTTCCGCTACGACCTCCCCGTGCCGAAGAGGCTTTCGCCCGAGGCCGTGAAGTACGTCGCGCACGTCGTCGAGCGCATCGCGAAGTTCGCGCTTTGGGCGGCCGGCGGCTGGAAGCTCTGGCTTTCGGGCCCCGAGAAGGTGCTCGCCCCGCTCAAGAAGGCGTATTCCGCCAAGGGCGCGCGCGCGTT
>JAEEHL010000198.1 GCA_016280825.1 Verrucomicrobiota bacterium | reverse complement strand
GCCGAGGCCGCAAGGCGGAGGAAACCCCAGAGAGCCGGCCCCAGTTCAGATCGGGGGCTGCAACCCGACCCCGTGAAGTCGGATTTGCTAGTAACGGCGCATCAGCATTCGGTGCCGTGAATGCGTTCCCGGGCCTTGTACACACCGCCCGTCACATCATGAAAGCCGTCTGCACCCGAAGTCGGGCACTTGTCCGCCTAAGGTGTGGGTGGTGATTGGGATGAAGTCGTAACAAGGTAACCGTTGGGGAACCAGCGGTTGGATCACCTCCTTTCTAAGGAGAAACTTATTAAACCCGGCCTCGCGCCAGGCTTCACCGTTCCGTGCCCCTTTCGCAAGAATCGTTTATACGGCGTTTTTCATTGAGTTTGCTCGGGTGGTGAAATTGGCAGACACGCATGCTTGAGGTGCATGTGGAGAGATCCTTGCGGGTTCGAGTCCCGCCCCGAGCACCAGAACAAGCGCTTGTGAAGACAACCCTTTTCAACTATCCGCTGCCCGAGAGGCTGATTGCACAGCATCCTGCCGACAGACGCGGCACGGAGAAGATGCTTGTTTTGCATCGCGACGGCGGCATAATCGAGCACCGCCACATCGCCGACATCGCGGAATACATGACGCCGAAGGACCTTCTTGTCGTGAACGACACGAAAGTCTTCCCCGCGCGCCTTGTAGGCCGCTGGCCCGACACGGGCGGCACCGTGGAGGTGCTTCTCGTCTCCCAGAACCCCGAGGGGGGCTGGAACTGCCTTGTGGGCTCGGGGAGAAAGTGCCGCGAGGGCCAGGTGGCTCTTTTCGGGCCGCACGACGAGCTGAAGGCCGTCCTAAAAAGGCCGCTCGAGGGGATTGGGGCGTGGCTCTGCAGCTTTGAAAGCGATAGGCCTCTCATGGAGCTTTTGGACGAATTCGGGAAGACGCCAGTGCCGCCGTATGTCCACCGCGAGGGCACGGCCGAGGAGGAGCGCGAAGACCGCGAGCGCTACCAGACCATCTACGCGAAGAACGTAGGTTCCGTGGCGGCACCCACGGCGGGGCTTCATTTCACCGAGGAGATCTTCAGGTCGCTCGACGCGAAGGGAGTGCGCCGCACGGCGATCACGCTCCACGTAGGGCCGGGGACGTTCCGCCCCGTTAAGAGCGAGAACATCGAGGACCACCACATGGACTTCGAGGCCTTCGAGGTCTCGCCAGAGGCAGCCGACGAGATCAACGCCTGCAAGGCGCGCGGCGGGCGCGTCTTCTGCACGGGCTCGACGACGGTGCGCACGCTTGAGACGGTGGCCGCCGCGAACGGCGGCAAGGTCGTGCCAGGGGCCGGGGCGAGCGACATCTTCATCTACCCGCCGTACGACTTCAAGGTGTGCGACGCGATGCTCACCAACTTCCACCTGCCGAAGTCGACGCTTCTCATGATGGTCTCGGCGCTTGCGGGGCGCGAGCGGATTCTCTGCGCCTACGCTATGGCGGTGAGGGCGAACTACATGTTCTTCAGCTACGGCGACTGCATGCTGATAGTGTAAGGGGGATTTCGATGGAAAGGATCGTACTAGCCAAGGGCCGCGACTGGAGCGTGCACAACCGCCATCCATGGGTGTTCGGCGGCGCCGTCGCGGAAGGCTCCGCCGGGCCTGGCGAGTCGGTCGAGGTGTTCTCCAGCTCCGGCGAGCGGCTTGGCGTCGGGTGGTATTCGCCAAAGAGCGAGATACGCGTGAGGATGGTTGCGTTCGGCGCGGACGAGGTCTCCATCCCCGCCCTCGTCTCGGCGTCGGTCGGCCGTCGCGCAGACTTCTTCGTAAACTCCTACACGAACGCCGTGCGCCTCGTCAATGCGGAGTCAGACGGGCTTCCGGGCGTCGTGGTCGACTGCTACGACGGCTACGCGGTCTGCCAGTTCACCTCCGCCGGCGCCGAGGCGAACAAGCGCGAGATCGCCGACGCCCTCATGAAGTACGTGCCCATGTGCCGCGCCGTATGCGAGAGGTCCGACGTAAGGGAGAGGACCAAGGAAGGTCTTGAATGTGGCGGCTTCAGCGTGCTTGCGGGAGAGGAGCCGCCCGAGTTTGTGGAGATATTCGAGGGGGGGTGCAAGTTCCTCGTCGACGTCAGGAATGGGCACAAGACCGGCTTCTACCTCGACCAGCGTGACGCGCGCGCCATCGTGGGCGCGGTGTGCAACGGGGCGGAAGTCCTAAATGCCTTTTCCTATACTGGCGGCTTCGGCCTCTTTGCGCGCGCCGCCGGCGCGGCGAAGGTGACGCAGGTAGACATTTCAAGCGAGGCGCTCGCCCTTGCTAAGAGAAACGAGGCGCTTGGCCACAGCTGCGGCACGGAGATGGAGTACGTAGAGGCGGACGTCTTCGAGTACCTTCGCAAGTGCCGCGACTCCGGGCGCAAGTTCGACGTCATTGTGCTCGACCCGCCCAAGTTCGCCTCTTCGCATCGCGCCCTCGAAAGGGCGGCGCGCGGCTACAAGGACATAAACCTCCTTGCGATGAAGCTTCTTAGGGCGAACGGCTGCCTTGCGACGTTCTCATGTTCGGGGGCGATGAGCCGCGAATTCTTCTTCAAGGTGCTTTCACAGGCGGCGGCCGACGCGGGGAGGGGCTTCCAGGTCGTCTCCACGATGCGCCAGGCGGCGGACCATCCCGTGGCGCTGTCGTTCCCCGAGGGCTTTTATCTGAAAGGAGCATTGATTAGGGCAATATGAAAAAGCTGATTATCTCGTTCTGCGCGATCTCCGCGCTTTGTCTTTTTGCCGACCCGGTTGTGGTGGAGATCTCCTCCGATCGTACGAACGCGCTCTACAGGTGCGGCGACAAGGTCACGTTCGTAGTGAGCGGGCTTACGACGAACAGGCAGCTCGCCGCAGAGGGGAAGTGCAAGATCGTCGTCGACGACTTCACCGCGAAGGGCGTCCTTCTTTCGGAGGAGGTGGACTTCTCGAAGGGCAACCCGCAGAAGCGGGAGTTCTCCTTCGACAAGCCGGGCTTCTACCGCTGCATGGCGCCGAAGGTGGGCAAGATCGACAGGTTCGGCAAGTACATACTGCGCGACTTCGTCTGGGGCGTGGGCGTCGAGCCGGAGAAGATCGAGAAGGGCTCGCCCTCGCCAGCCGACTTCGACTCGTTCTGGGAGGGAGAGCGCAGGCGCCTTGCGGCGGAAGTGCCCCTCGACCCGGTGCAGACGACTGTCCCGGAGAAGACAGACAAGAACTTCGACTACTACAGGATTTCGTTTGCGACGTTCGGCGGGAACCGCGTGCACGGCTACATGAGCGTCCCGAAGGACAGGTCGAAGGGCCCGTTCCCGGTCGAGTTCACGGTGCCGGGGGCAGGCTTCGGCGACTGGACCAACGAAATGAAGCCGAAGAAGGGCAGGGTATGCGTCTTCATGTCCGTCTTCCCGTTCGAGCCAGACTGGCGCTATCTGGAGCTGAAACTCTCGGAGTCGAGGTTCGCCCCCATGCAGAAGGCGCTTAAGGAGAAGTACGGCGTCGACAGCTATTCACTCGCCGGGATTGCCGGGAGGCGCGACGAGTACTTCTACCATCCGGTCATCCTCGGCATCGACAGGGCCGTTGACTGGGTAGCCTCGCAGCCGTTCGTCGATAAGTCGCGCTTCTGGTATTCCGGCACGAGCCAGGGCGGAGCCATGGGGCTTTGCCTCTGCGGGCTCAACAAGACGTTTACGAAGGCCGCGCTTTTCGTTCCCGCGATGACCGACACGATGGGATACCTGAAGGGGCGCGTAAGCGGCTGGCCGAAGCCCGTGGAGAAGAGCCCCGAAGGGCAGAAGGATGCCGCAGCCGCGAACGCGCCGTATTACGACGGGGCGAACTTCGCCTCGCGCATAAAGTGCAGGGTGCGCGTGGCAGTAGGGTTTTCGGACGTCACCTGCCCGCCGTCTGCGGTCTACGCGACGTACAACGAGCTAAAGTGCGCCGACCGCGGCATTGTCCACGGCCTTGGAATGTCGCACTCGTGCTACGGCTGGATATACGACGCCCTCGACAAGTGGCTTGAGGAAAAATGAACGTCTTCTTCGACCTGGACGGCACGCTCGCCGACACCGACGCCGACATACGCCTCGCGTGGAAGGCGGCGATTGCCGACCTTTCCCTCGACTGCCCGCAGTTCGACAGCGTCTTCGTCGCGGGGCCCTCCATCGACGAAATGACGCGAACGCTCTTTCCTGAGCTATATTCCGAGAAGCTTGTCTCGTCCATCCGCGAGCGCTACGCCGCGCACTACGACAACGACGGCTTTCCGAGCACGAAGGAGTACCCCGGGATGATCGACGCGGTGCGCGCCATAAAGGCGGGCGGGGCGCGCGTATTCATTGCTACGAACAAGCGCTACAGGGGCACTTTGAAGATGGCGGAGAAGTTCGGCTGGAATGCGCTTTTCGACGGGATGTTCTCGGGCGACATGCACATGGACGACCCCGCCATCGGGAAGATGAACAAGACGGCACTCCTTAGGTTTGCGATGGCCGAGACGGGCTCGACGCCGGAAGATTCCGTCATGGTTGGCGACACGGAGAACGACTTCAGGGCCGCTCGAGAGAACGGCGTCAAGAGCATAGGGGTGAAGTGGGGCTATGGGACTGGGAGCGAATCGCCAGGTCGCTGGGTTGACTCCCCCGCCGACCTCGCTCCCGCGCTATTGGCGCAGTAAATCTAAACCTAGAAGCGGAATTTTGACCCCGAGAGCACAGGCGAGTGCTCAGCACGAGCGTCAAAATTCTGCCGGGGGGGGCCTGCGGAACCCGGGTCGGGCGAGCAGGCCGGCCCTATGCACCAGGGGCGCATACACGGTTGTCCTTTACGTGAGCGCACGTTCGGAAGGCAGGGAGGCTTGGCAAGCTAGCGCAAGACAAGGTAGGCATGTACAGCAAAGAGGCTGAGACAGCAAAGAGGAATCCCGCGCGGCATGTCTGCGAATATGATATAATGCGCAATGTTGGGACATTCACAAACGACAGGAGGAATCGACATGATAAGCAGAAGGGGATTCATGGGCTCGGGCGCCGCGCTGCTGGTCGCCGCGGCGGCTGTGGCCGTTTGCCTGTGCTCGTTCTTCAGCGTGCGCAGGGCGGGTGTCGACACGTCGCTCGAGAACCGCGAACTGCGGTTCTACCGAATGGGCGACGAGTGGTTTGCGGATGTCCCGCAGCATACGCGCGCGGAGAACCAGATGGTCGCCGGCGCGGACACGATTCTCTCCGAGCTGGCCGGCGGCGCCGACGAGGTGCGCGTCGTCCTCTCGGCCGACATCGCGAACCCTCGCCCATGGAAGCTCCATCTGCATCTTGTGGAGCACGACAAATTCGGCGCCACATACAAGGTAGCCGAGTCGGGCTCACAGGGAACGCGGCTCGCATGGCTCTGCAACGTCATGCACACGGTATTCGGCGGCGAGCACCCGACCGACATCTACGTCCATTCCATCTCAGTCGGCGCGAGGGAAGACTGATGCAGCATGGGGACGGCGAGGAACGCCTGTCTTGCGGGGCTTTTTGACTGGTATGCGACTATGCTTTGGCTGATGGAGATTCAGTCGAAGCGCCAGCGGCGGTGCGCCCAGAGGTACTGCTCCGGATAGAGGCGTATAGCCGCTTCGAGCCTGTCGTTCAGGAGCTGCGCGTTCGCGTCGCGGTCGGAGTCCTTCGCGAAGACTAGGGGCTCTCCGCCGACGAGCGCATAGCGGTACGGGGCGATGCGCACGAACGACCCCACGACTATGGGGTATCCCGTTCTCATGGCGAGTCTTGCCGCAGAAGTGAACGTCTTCGCTGGCCGCCCCATGAACTTGAGCATCGCGCCGCCCGAAGTGTGCTGGTCCATGAGGATCGTCATGGCGGAGCGCTCCTCGCGCCATTTGCGCATTATGTCGGCAGAAAAGCCGTTGTTCTTGTCGATGACGGTCACGCGGCCTCGGAAGTGGTGCTTCTTCATCCACCATGCTACGAGCTTGTTGTTCATGACGCGCGCTATCGCTATCATGGGCCGCGCGAACGAGATGACGTTTGTAGCCGCCTCCCAGACGCCGTGGTGGGAGCTTACGAGGATGATGGGAGTGTCGGTCCTGTCAAGAAGCAGCTTCACCGCCTCGGGGTGGGCCTGCGTGAAGTCGAGGTGGTCGCGCCAGTTGTCCGCGCGCACTACCGACGGGACGCGCAGCGCCTCGCAAATGTGGCCCGGGAGGTGGCACCACGCCTTCTTCGCGATCTTGCGGGCGGTGGCGAGGTCGCTGGCCACGCCCGCCCGCATGATGTTGTCGATGCTTAGCCGCCTGCGCTTCGGGAAAAGCGGCCACGCGAGCGCCGCGAGCGCATATCCGATGTCGTAGGCAGTGGGCAGGAGCTTCATCTGGATTCTTCTAATCTGCGCGTCAGACTTTACCGAACCTGATGGAAGCCGCGCGCCCGTGCGCGTCGAGCCCCTCGACGGCGGCGAACGCCTCGATTGCCTCGCGCGTTTGGGCGAGGTCCTTGCGAGTGAACGCCACGTAGCTGTGGCGCCTGCGGAAATCGTCTGGCGTAAGGCCGTTGAACATGTTCGCCGCGCCGCCCGTCGGCAGCACGTGCGAGGGGCCGGCCACGAAGTCGCCCGCCGATTCGGGCGTCCACGGGCCTGCGAACACGGCTCCCGCGCTGCGCACTCCCTTCATGAGGCGCGTTGCGTCTTTCGCCATTATCTCGAAATGCTCGGGCGCGAAGCGGTTGACGATCTCAAGCGCCTCCTTCGTTCCGCCGGCCGTCACGATCAGTATCCCGCCGCGGTCGATGACGCGCTCCACGAGGGCCTTTCTCGAAAGCGTCTTCGTCTGCTCGAGGATTTCCTTGCGTACGGCTTCCGCATGGCGTATGTCGGTGCAGACGCAAAGCGACTTTTCGTAGCCGCTGCCGTGCTCGGCCTGGCTTAGGAGGTCTGCCGCAATCCAGCGCGGGTCCACGCTGCCGTCGCTCAGCACCGCGATTTCGCTTGGGCCAGCAACCTGGTCGATTGCCACGTAGCCATAGACCTGGCGCTTGGCGGCGGTGACAAAGGCGTTGCCAGGGCCGGCTATCTTCTGCACCTTCCTGCACGTCTTCGTGCCGAAGGCCATCATGCCTATTGCCTGTATGCCGCCCACGCGGTAGATTTCGGTGGCCCCTGCGAGCTTGAGCGCGTAGAGGAGGACGTCGTTCACCTTGCCGTCCCTGCCAGCCGGCGTGCAGGCGACGATCTCGCGCACCCCTGCGGCCTTGGCGAGGGTGACGGTCATTATCGACGTCGAGGCGAGGGGCGCCGTTCCGCCGGGCACATAGACGCCCACGCGGTCCATCGGAGAGAAGAACTCGCCTGCGCTGCCGCCGCCCGGGGTCTTCATCGACCACGGCCTGCGCAGGGATGCGATGGAGAACTTCTTCACCCTCGCGTGCGCGAGACGCACCGCCCTGACTATGCGGCGGTCAATCTTCCTTTCAAGCTCTTCGGCGTCCGCGTCAATGCGGAAGGAGTCTCCCTTGAAGCCCTCGAATTTGCGCACATAGTGCCTGACGGCCCTGTCGCCCTCGCGCCTAACGGCGGCCAGGACTTCTGCGGCCGCTTTCTCCGCTTCCTCTGGAAACGCCGGCCTCATGTTGAACTGCTCAACTATGGGGCTACCAGCTCTTGCTATCCTTATCATTGTATGCATGCCTCCCTAACATGAGTAGTATATCAAAAATCCGTGCAAATTTTCGATGATTTTTGATATACTACTCATGAAAAGGAGGAGAGGTGGCGGAGTGGTCGATCGCGGCGGTCTTGAAAACCGTTGACCTGCAAGGGTCCGGGGGTTCGAATCCCTCCCTCTCCGCCATGTGGAGGACTTTCGCGCGGAGTGAAATGCCGCGCATTCAATGGCGGAGTTGCGAATGACAGAATGGAAGGCGTTGTTTGCCGCGGCGGCGGTCGCGTATGCATCGCTCGCGCAGGCGGGCGGGTTCATCTCGGGAGTCAACCCCGAGCTCCACACCTTCAACCGCGAGGACGAATGCGGCACGGGCGCCGTCGTTCCGTGGGCCGGAAGCCTCTGGGCCGTGTCCTATGCGCCGCATGCGCCGCGCGGCTCCACTGACAGGCTTTACGAGATCAAGCCGGACTTCACCCGCGTCGTCCGCCCCGAGTCGATAGGTGGAACGCCCGCGAACCGCATGGTGCACAGGGAGTCTAACCAGCTCTTCATCGGCCCCTACGCCATAGACGCCAAGGGGAACGTGCGCGTCATGAGGCAGATGAACGCGGACGGCACTACCAACCTCTACGGGCGCATCACCGCGAACGCGCGCCACCTCTTCGACCCCGCGCACAGGATATACGCGGTCACGATGGAGGAGGGCGTCTACGAGATCGACGTGGACACGCTTAAGGTGACCGAGCTTTTCCGCGACGGGAATCTCCAGGGTTCGAAGAACTGCGCAGGCTCGCTTCTCCCCGGCTACCACGGCAAGGGCGCGTATTCCGGGCAGGGGCGCCTCGTCTACGCGAACAACGGCGAGCTCTGCCCGGAGGCGATGAAGAACCCGGCTACGACGAGCGGCGTGCTCGCCGAGTGGAACGGCAGGCCCGGCAAGGAGAACTGGCACGTCGTGCAGCGCTGCCAGTTCACGGACGTGACTTCGAAAGGCGGCATATACGGCGCAAAGAACCCCGGCAGCGACCCGCTCTGGTCGATCGGCTGGGACTACAGGAGCCTCGTCCTCATGGTGCTCGACGGCGGCAAGTGGCACAAGTACCGGCTCCCGAAGGGCTCGCACAGCTACGACGGGGCGCACGGCTGGAACACGGAGTGGCCGCGCATCCGCGAAATAGGCGAGGGCGACGACTTCCTCATGACGATGCACGGCACGTTCTGGCGTTTCCCCGCGACGATGAGCGCGAAGAACTCGGCGGGCATACGCCCCCGCTCCAACTACCTCAAGGTCGTCGGCGACTCCTGCCGCTGGGGCGACAAGGTCGTGTTCGGGTGCGACGACACGGCGCGGAGCGAGTTCATGAACAGGCGCAGGGTGAAGCGCGGCCGCGGCGGGCCGGGGCAGTCGAACTCGAACTTCTGGTTTGTCGACCCGAAGGACCTCGACTCGTTCGGCCCCGCCATCGGCCGCGGCGCAGTGTGGCAGGATGAGGACGTCGCGGCCGGCGCGACGAGCGACGCGTACCTTCTCGCGGGCTACGACAGGCGCACGCTCTACGTGACGTCCGAAACGGAGTTCGCGTTCGACGTCGAGGTGGACGAAAGGGGCGACGGCGAATGGCGGCGCGTCGGGCGGCTCGGCGCGTCGTCGGCTGCCGGGAACGTGGCCACGGTCGTGCCGCTCGACGCAGAGAGGGGCGAATGGATTCGCCTCGTCGCGAAGAAGTCTGCCAGACGCGTGACGGCGTTCTTCAACTACGCCAACGAGGACAAGCGCGCAGCCAAGCCCGACCCGATCTTCGCCGGCATAGGCGGAATGACGACGTCGATGGGCGATTGCCGGGCCGTGGTGAGATGCGGCGCTGGAGACGAGGACCTCAAGCTGCAGCTGCTGGACTTGACGCTAAGCCGCAGCGGCGGGTGCTACTATGAGATGGGCGGAGACCTCAGGCTCAAGAAAGTCGGCGACCACAATTCGGAGCAGGCGACCGAAATGCTGAAGAAGTGCCGTGGCGAGTGGACAGCGGCGGTCGACGACGGCGTGACGGCGGAGAAGGCGTCAATCCTGATTGTCGACGACAACGGGGCGCGGTGGCGGCTCCCGTGGAGCGGGGGAGCGGGATGCGAAGGGGATATCGGGTGCACATGCCGCGAAGTCTGCACGGAGCGCGACCTCCTGAACGTGGGCGGGACGTTCTACGAGCTGCCGGCCGAGAACGCCGGAGGCTATGCCAAGATGCGCCCCGTGGCCACGCACGACAATCCCTTCATCTGCGACTACTGCACATGGCGTGGACTTCTGGCGATTACGGGGATCATGCGCGTCGGCCGCCCTGCGAATCCGCGCATAGTGAGCGGAGATGGCGAGGGCTCCACCGCGGCGGTCTGGCTGGGCGTGGTGGACGACCTCTGGAAATACGGCAAGCCGCGCGGGCGCGGCGGGCCGTGGCTCAAGACGCCCGCCAGGGCCGGCGTGCCGTCGGATCCGTTCCTCATGACGGGCTTCGACAGGAAGAGGGTGACGCTCTCCGCCGACTGCGACGCGGGCATCGCGCTCGAGATCGACATCACGGGGTCCGGGACATGGGCGAGGCTCAGGTCCTACGCCGTCAGGAAGGGCGCGGAGACGTCGGACGACCTTTCGGCAATCCGCGCGTACTGGGTGCGGGCCGTCGCCGACCGTGACTGCACGGCCACAGTGGAGTTCAGCTACGAATAGCGCGGGATTGCGCGCGGCGCGGCGGAGAATATGGTATAATACGCCTGAAATGAAACGCATGGGCATAATAGCAGGGGCGCGGCGCATCTGCCGCGCCCTCCGGCAGGGAAAGGAGGTGGCGCGATGCCGATTGTGCTTGCATTCTTCTATTCGGTGACCAACCTGACGGGCACGGTGACGTTTGCCCGCGGCAGCGACGACTACTTCTTCATGCTTGACTCGGGCGGCGAGCCATGGCGCGTCACCATGCAGAAGCGCATCGACGTCTCGCCTGGCGACGTGGTCGAGGTGAATGGCGAGCGCGAGCCGACTTCCAAACACCGCATCGCCGCGAAAACGGTGGAGAAGACGGGGAGCGGCGGCCCGGCATCTGCGGTCGAGGCGCGCGAGGCCCCGATAACGGAGATATTCGAGAAGACGATGCCATACGGCAACCCTGACTGGTACGGGCGCGTCGTCGTCACCGAGGGGACGGTTATTGACATAAACCGCCGTCAGACCTCGACGCAGTTGCTGATAGGCGAGAACAACTGCAATTTCCAGATGGAGCTGCCGTGGCCGCTCGAGACGCCGCTTCCGAAGAATCTCATGCTCGGTGCGCGCGCCCGCGTGAGGGGAGTGCTCGTCTACACATCCATCGAGGACGTCGAGGAGAACATCGCCCAGCGCATCGAGAACCTTGAGATCATGCCGCAGGACGCGTCCGGGCTTGAAATAGTGGAACTTGCCCCGTTCTGGACCATACCACGCATCAGCTGGATGTTTGGCTCGATACTGGTCCTTGCGGGAGCGCTGCTCCTTTTCCTTCTTGTGCGCCGTCGCTGGGACAACATGATCACGGATGCGCGCCGCCGCGAGCGCCTGCGCCTTGCGGCCGACCTGCACGACGGCTTTCAGCAGTACCTGGCAGGTTCCATGTTCCGTCTCCAGGCGGCGATAAACCTTCTGCCGGAAGGGGCGGATGCGTCGAGAAGGCAGCTTGAGGGCGTGAGGGAGGCGCTGCAGCATACGCAAAACGGCCTCAGGTCGACGCTGTGGGCGATGACCGAGGAAAGCGAGGGCCCAGAATCGCTTATGGAGCTCATCCGCTTTGCGTCAAGCAGGATGGCGCACTGGCAGGGCGTTGTGACGGTCGTCTGCGAAGGGCGGGAGCGCACGGTCGCCCGCAAGCTCGCGGCGAGCATATTGCTCATTATCCAGGAAGGCGTTGCCAACGCGCTGAAGCACGGTGGCGCGAAGCACGTCATAGTGACCGTCTCGTTCGGCGAAGGTAACGACGGCCTGCGTCTCGAAATAAAGGACGACGGTTGCGGCTTCGAAGCGAAGTCCGCAAGGAAGGCGGGGCACTATGGCCTTAGGTCGATGGAGAGACGCAGCCGTGAACTTGGCGGGGAGATGACGGTCGAGTCTTCTCCCGAGGGCACCACGCTTGTTTTCAGGCTGCCCTGACGCGGCGTGGATCTGGAATGTCAGAATGGGAGGTAACGAGATGAAAGACCTTGAGATTGGCGGGAAGAAGTTTTCGAACCGGTTCTTTCTCGGAACGGGGAAGTTCGCCTCGGGCGAACTTCTGAAGGCGGCAATCGAGGCGAGCGGCACGGAGCTCGTGACGACCGCGCTTACGCGCGTCCACGAGGACGACGCGGCGCACGACGACATCCTGGGCGTCATCGACCGCTCGAAGGTGGAGGTGATGCTCAACACGTCGGGCGCGCGCAACGCAGCCGAGGCGGTCAGGATAGCGAAGCTCGGGAAGGCCGCGGGCTACAACTGGATCAAGATCGAGGTGCATCCAGACGCGCGCTACCTTCTGCCCGACCCAGTGGAGACGCTTGAGGCAGTGAAGGAATGCGCGAAGCTCGGGATGGTCGTATTGCCCTACATAAACGCCGATCCCGTACTGGCGCGGCATTGCGAAGACGCTGGCGCGGCGGCGGTGATGCCGCTTGGAAGCCCCATCGGCTCAAACCGCGGCATCCGCACCCGCGACATGATAGAGATTATCGTCGAGCAATGCCATGTGCCGGTCGTAGTCGACGCGGGAATAGGCCTTCCGTCGCACGCGGCGGAGGCGATAGAGCTTGGCGCAGACGCGGTGCTTGCGAACACGGCGGTCGCCGCTGCGGACGATCCCGTCGAGATGTCGCGTGCATTCGGCCTTGCCGTGCGCGCGGCGGAGATTGCTCTCAAGGCCGGCCCGCCTTCCTCCCGCACGACCGCGAGCGCCACGAGCCCCATGGATATTTTCAAGTAAGCGGTCTTACAATGATCGACAACTCCATCAACGACGACAAGACGATTGCAGGCGGCGGGAATGGTGTGGTTCTGGCCAGTTACTATCACGTTTTTCACAAGTTGAGCCGTGCGCCGCGATTATAAAGATGGAAAAGATGGAGTTGTATTCGTTGATCTGGAGGTTGGTGTCCGGGATCGACGGATTTGTGACATAGGCGCCGTTCGCGCAGATGGCGCAGTGTTTCATTCTTCCGATTTGCCTTTGGCACGGCAGTTCTTGGAGGATGCCACGGTTCTTTGCGGGCATAACATTGTCCATCATGACATGCAATACTTGTCGCCGGTTCTGGGTGGGCGCAGCTATACGCTTGTGGACACTTTGTACTGGTCTCCGCTTCTCTTTCCAGAGCGACCATATCACGCACTTCTTAAAGATGACAAGCTTTTGCCGGACGAGTTGAACAACCCGGTAAGCGACGCGAAGAAGGCGCAAAGGCTATATGAAGATGAAGTCGCTGCATTCCTTGCGCTTGATGATGACGTGCAGGGCATTTACGAAAGCTTGCTTCGCGGTGTTGAAGAATTCGATGGATTTCTGAAGCTTAATGCATCGCGTCGGCTTGCATGTCCAGTCGAAGATGCGATTGTGCGGGAATACGGCGACAGGATATGCAGACATGCAAAGGTCACCGCACTCGTTCGCCACTACCCAGTAGAGCTTGCCTATGCGCTTGCGTTGATTGGAACATCTGGCGCGGACTCTATAACTCCACCATGGGTTGCGAAGACATATCCCAAGGTCGAGAATGCGATAAACCATCTTTGCAATGTGCCATGTGAGGAAGGGTGCCCTCATTGCAGGGAGAAACTGGATGTGCGAAAGGGCCTGAAACGCTTCTTTGGCTTCGATGAGTTCAGGACCTATGGCGGTGAGCCACTGCAGGAGAATGCTGCGCGTGCGGCGGTCGAAGGGAGGTCGCTTATTGCTGTGTTCCCAACTGGTGGCGGGAAATCCATTACCTTCCAGTTGCCGGCTTTGATGGCAGGGGAAACGGCACATGGATTGACAGTGGTAATTTCGCCGCTTCAGTCACTTATGAAGGACCAAGTCGACAATCTCGAGAAGAAGGGATTGACGACCGCCGTTACAGTAAATGGATTGCTTAATCCAATAGAACGTGCCGACGCATTTCGGCGTATTGCCGACGGATCCGCAAATCTTCTCTATATTTCGCCCGAGCAGCTGCGGTCAAAGACCGTAGAGAGCATTCTGTTGCGTCGCAATGTCGTTCGTTTTGTAATCGACGAGGCGCATTGCTTTTCGGCCTGGGGCCACGATTTCCGTGTGGACTATCTTTACATCGGGGACTTCCTTCGCAAGTTCCAGGAAAGAAAATCGCTCGTTAAACCGATACCAGTTTCCTGCTTTACGGCTACAGCCAAGCAAAAAGTCATAAGCGACATCTGCGATTATTTCCGCGGGAAGACAGGCGTCGCTCTGGATGTCTTTGCTTCCAATGCCACGCGCGAGAATTTGCATTATGCGGTGTTGCACAAGGAAACAGACGCTGACAAATATGCTGCACTTCGCCTTTTAATCGAACAGAAGGACTGTCCGGCCATTGTGTATGTGTCCCGGACGAAAAGAACCCGCGAGCTTGCACAGAAGCTGACTGATGACGGATTCGCGGCGTTGCCTTTCAATGGCAAGATGGATCCTGACGAGAAGATAAGAAACCAGGAGGCGTTCATACAAAACGATGTAAAGGTCATCGTCGCGACTTCTGCGTTCGGAATGGGAGTTGACAAGAAGGACGTCCGGCTTGTTGTTCACTATGACATCTCCGATTCCCTGGAGAACTATGTTCAGGAAGCCGGACGTGCGGGGCGAGATCCATCGCTTAAGGCCGAGTGCTATGTGCTTTACTGCGACGACGATCTCGATAAGCACTTTCTCATGCTTAACCAGACCAAGCTCAGTTTGAGCGACATACAGATGGTCTGGCGCGCGATAAAGCGAATGTCTCCTGCTGGACGTCAACTCTGCACGTCGGCGCTGGAACTTGCGCGCGCGGCGGGTTGGAGCGATTCTGTTGCCGACATTGAGACACGGGTCAGGACGGCGATTGCGGCGCTCGAAGAATCTGGGTATGTGAAACGTGAACAGAACATGCCGAGGGTTTACGCCACTGGGATTCTCGCTTCCAGCATGGCAGAGGCGGCGGCTCGCATTGACAGCTCCACTCGTATGGACAGCAGTCAGCGCGAGACGGCGAAACGCGTCATGAAGTTCCTGATCTCGGCTCGTAGCATTTCAAAGGCGGGGAATGGCGATGCAGAATCCAGAGTTGACTACATTGCCGACATCCTCGGCTTGGAACGCAAGGAAGTCGTCAGCATCATTGACTTAATGCGGCAGGACGGTCTCTTGGACGATACGCAGGACATGGCGGCTACAATATTCCGAGATGACACTGCGAGGAAATCCACCAATGTGATTGATCGTTTTGCCAGGGTAGAGCGGCTTCTCATGGAACGGATTTGCAGGGGCGAGGGAGATCTGAACCTGAAGGAGCTGAATGATGAGCTTTCGGGTGGTGCAGGATATGCCAACGGCGTAAAGAACATGCGCACAGTAGTTAGGTTTTGGGCGTCCAAGGGATGGGCCAAGAAGGAGGAGCGCCAAAACAGCGACTATGTTCGTATAGTTCCAAACATGGCGCCTGAGAAGTTGAAAGAACGCTTTGACAGGCGAATGACCATTGCAAAGTTTGTCGTTGATAGCCTTTTCAGGAAGGCATTTAATGCGCAGAAAGAAGAAGGGGTACGGGGGGATGGTTCTAGCACCGAATGCACGGTTGGCTTCTCTCTTGTTGGGATGCTTGACGATTTCAACAATGCTCCCAAACTTGATTTTGGAGATCGACTGGCAAGCTTGGACGAGATGTCAGAGGCATTGCTTTACTTGTCGAGAATCGGGGCGATGAACCTTGAAGGAGGGTTCCTTGTCATTTACAACGGCATGTGCCTCAAACGCGTTGTTGTAGACAACAAGAGACTATTCCGAAAGGACGATTACCTTACGCTTGATGCCTACTATCAGCTGAAGATACAGCAGATACACATTGTCGGTGAGTTCGCCAACATGATGGTTCGCAACTATGGTGCGGCCCTCAAGTTCGTCAACGACTATTTCCAGATGGAGTACACCTCCTTTATAGCAAGGTACTTCGGGGGCGAAAGGGCGAAAGGCATACGGAGCGGCATTACGGCTGCGAAAAAGAAACAGCTGTTCGGCAAGCTCTCAGACACGCAGCGGAGAATCATAGCAGATGATAAGTCAGATGTGATTACTGTTGCTGCTGGGCCTGGTAGCGGCAAGACGCTTGTCCTTGTTCACAAATTGGCTTCGCTTTTGCTTCTGGAGGATGTTAAGCCTGAAGGCCTATTGATGTTGACCTTTTCTCGGGCTGCTGCAGTCGTATTCAAGAAGCGACTTTTGGAGTTGATCGGTACAGCCGCGCATTTCGTAGAGATCAAGACATTCCATTCGTATTGCTTTGATCTTGTTGGAAAGGTCGGTAGCCTCGAATATACCGATATGGTAGTGAAAACGGCAGCGACGATGATTGAAAACGGGGAGGTGGAGCAGAGCCGCATTGCAAAGAGCGTGTTGGTAATTGATGAGGCGCAGGATATGGATGCCGATGAAGCGCGACTCGTACATGCACTCAGGGTGACAAACGAAAGCATGCGAATCATAGCCGTAGGCGACGACGACCAGAACATATTCGGATTTAGAGGATCCGATTCGCGCCATTTGCGCCAGCTTTCTGCAGAGACCGGCGCGAAGTTCTATGAAATGGTTGAGAACTTCAGAAGTGCGGCGACGATTGTCGCATTTGCGAATGCTTTTGCGCTGACAATTCATGGTCGCATGAAGAATTCTCATCTGCGTCCTTCGGCTGGTGCTGCGGAAGGTGAGGTAAGGCTTGTAATGCACTCGGCGCACGATTTCGAGACGGCTGTTGTGGATGATTGTGAGCGAGAGCGTTTTCACGGCAAGGCATGCATTATGACATGGACAAATGACGAAGCACTTCGTGTCTTTAGTTGTCTTGTCCAAAAGGGCATCAAGGCACGGCTTGTTCAGTCCAATGATGGTTTTAATTTGGCGGATCTTGCCGAGCTTAGATATTTTCGGCGGCAGGCAATGAAACAGGAAGGCGCGAGCATTATTTCCTCCAAGCTGTGGGATGAGGCACGCAGCTGTCTTTGCGAGAAATACTCTCAAAGCGAGTGCCTTCCAGCTTGTCTTGCGCTGTTGGATGCTTTTGCGGACACGACGCAGGTGAGGTACAAGAGTGATTTTGACGAGTTTCTGGCGGAATCCAAGATAGAGGACTTTGGATGTGACGAAAATGGCGCAGTTGTGGTCTCGACAATTCACAAATCGAAGGGACGAGAGTACGATTTGGTGTACATGATGTTAAGTAGGATAGGGCAGATTACCGACGAGAAGCGTCGTGCCATTTATGTCGGCATCACGAGGGCCAAGAAAGCGCTTCGCGTACATTATTCGGATCGCGACTTGTTTGATGGCATTGATGCTGAGGGAGTCGTGAAGGCATCCTGTGCTGACATGCCGAAGAGACTTGCTAATGTAATTGTCCAGCTTTCGCATAAAGACGTCGTACTAGATTTCTTTTTGGACAAAAAGCTGGTTGTCTTTGGTCTTAGGTCTGGTGATACGTTAATGGTTGATGGAAAGTATCTTTCTGCGTCGGTGGACGGGCGGATTGTGCGAGTTGTAAAGCTCTCCCAGTCATTTATTCGAAAGTTGTCTGAGTTGACAGGCAAAGGATATAGAGCGCAGTATGCCAAGGTTAGGTATATTGTCGCCTGGAAAAAGGAAGAAGAAGAGGGAGAGACAGCGGTAATTCTCCCTGACTTGTTTCTTTCATGTGGGCCAATAGGGGGCAATGCATAAGGAGACCTGCGTTTGAGAGGATTATGAACAGCTGTTTTCTGTGCTTCGTTATGCGTCAGCCTGTCGATTCGTGACGTGAAAAATGGTATAATATACTCATGAATTTGAAAGAACAAACAGGACAACCAGGACAACCGGGACGGGCAGGACGGCTTGGGCGACGGAAGTTGACGGGACGGATGGGACGGCTTGGACGGCGGAAGCTGACAGGACGGACAATTGCGCAACGGCACCGGATGAGGAAACTGCCATGGGGAGCAACGTGAAGTAATGGCTGACATCCCGAAGATAGTGCTGCCGCATGGTGGCTACAAGAAGCTCATTGTCTATCGCAAGAGCGACGTGATCTATCAGGGTACTGTCGTGTTCTGCCGCCGCTTCCTCCCCGCCCATGGCGACCGCACTGTTGACCAGATGACACAGGCCGCGCGAAGCTGCAAGCAGAACATTGTCGAGGGCAGCGCGGCGAGTGGCACAAGCAAGGAAACCGAAATCAAGCTCACCAACGTTGCGCGTGCCACGCTTGACGAACTGATCGAGGACTACCTCGACTGGCTCAAGTCGCATGGATTCGCGGAGTGGCCGGCCGACGACGAACGGCGCATTGCCGCGCGCGACTACGCGAAGGCGCATGCTGACTGGGCGGATTGGCAGCAGTTCTTCGAGTCGCGCCCGGCTGACACGGTGGCGAACTTGATGCTGACAATCTGCCACCAGACGCGCTATATGCTCGACAAGATGGTTGCCGCGCAGGAGGAAGACTTCAAGAAGCATGGTGGCGTTCGCGAGCGAATGCACGCAGCCCGCACCGCCGCCCGTGGCGAAGAATGGGACAAGTGCGTGTATTCTCGGCTTGACGCCGCCGAGGACGCGGCGTCGCTTGAGGCCAGGGCGAGCGAAATCAAGCGCAGGGTCGATCAGGCTGTTTGGAGCATCAAAAAGAGAAAGGGTTGGCAATGACGGCGGAGACGAGACAGCCGGGACATACGGGACAACCGGGACGAACGGGACGGCCGCGACAGGCGAGGGCGGCAGGTCTCGTAGGTCTTGTCTGTCCCGTAAGTCTCGTTCCCTCGCTTTCAGGAAAAGAACTATGTTTCCACTCTTAAAATACACCGCTGAACAGGTCGATGAATACTTCTCGAAGGTGACGCCGGAGATGGTGAAGGCGTCGCTTGCGAAGGACAGGCACGACTGGTTCGACCTCCTGAACCTCATCTCGCCTGCGGCGTATCCGCTAATGGACGAAATGCGCGTCAAGGCGCGGCTTGCGCGAATCAAGTACTACGGCAAGACGGTGAGCGTCTACGCGCCCCTCTACATCGGCAACACGTGCGTGAACAACTGCCGCTACTGCGACTTCCGCCGCGAACACACGGGAACGGTGAGGCGCAATCTGACGCTTGACGAAATCAAGGTCGAGGCAGAGGCGATACGGAAAAGCGGGATCGACAACCTGCTCATCGTCGCTGGCGAAGACCCGAAGGTCAATTCGGTTGAGCATTTCTGCGACGTCGCGCGGCTCTTGAAGCCGATGTTCTCCAACCTCTCCCTCGAAGTCGCACCGCAGACAGAGGAGGGCTACCGCGCGATGTTCGAGGCGGGGTTTGAGTCGCTCACATGCTTTCAGGAGACGTACGACCAGGAGCGCTACAGGTACTTCCATCCATCCGGTCCGAAGGCCGACTACGAATGGCGGCTCTGGACGCAGCTCCGCGCAGGCAGGGCCGGCTTTCGCATTCTCGGGTGCGCGTTCCTCCTCGGCCTCACGCCTTGGCGCAGGGAGGCGGCGAGTCTCGCGGCGCATGCGCTCTACTTGATGAAGGAGTGCTACGAGTCGAAGGTGCAGTTCGCGTTCCCGCGCTTCTGCACTGTCGAGGGAGGGTTTGTGCCGCCGTGCGAGGTGGACGAGCGCGACGTCGACCTGATGATGCTTGCGTTCAGGATTTGCTTTCCGCAGTGCTGCATGACGGTCTCGACGCGCGAGGCGCCGAAGTTCCGCGACTACATCGTGCAGGTCGCGGCGGACAACATGAGCGCTGGCTCGCGCGTCACTCCGGGCGGATACGCCGTCCTCGAGAAGGAGCGTGCGGCGGACGTTGCGCAGTTCACGCTCACCGACAGGCGCGCGCCGAAGGAAGTCTACGCGGCGATCAAGGCCAACGGCCAGGAAGTCGTCTTCAAGAACTGGGACAACAGGATATGACGGGCGCAGGCAGGATG
>JAEEHL010000197.1 GCA_016280825.1 Verrucomicrobiota bacterium | reverse complement strand
TTGGGGATCGAGAGGTAGCCGGTCACGGGCATTCCGCCCGTACAGTCGACCGACACCGCGTAGACGCGGACGGCGGGGTTGCGGGAGGGAATCTCCACGCGCTTCGCGTTGAACGGCACCTTGGCGAGCTCCGCCTTCTGCCGCGCCCAGAACGCGTCGAAGTCCGCGGGTTCGGGGGCGGCCTGGCGGAGCGTGTCGATGTCGGCCCCCGCGCCGCCGTCGAAGAAGACCTTTCTCCTCTCGCGCCTGAGTTTCTTCAGGGAGCGCCGTCCCTCGGGCGTATTCGGATCGCCGGCGAACTTCTTGGGGCGCTTCGTGAACGGCTTGCCGGACGCGTCGACGACCTCGGCGTAGAGGCGCACGAACCCGGGCTTTGCGATGCGGGTCTTGTACACGAACGGCTTGCCCGTGAAGGGCTCGGAACCTTTCTCCGACACGCCGTCGTCTCCGTTGCGCTCCCACTTGAGGAAGTACGCGCCCGCGGGGATTTCGCCCGCGACGCCCTGCGGCTCGACGGTGAAGACCATGGTCTCGCCCGGCTTGTAGGAGACGGGCGCCTTGTCCGTGGTCCCCTTCAGCCACGCGTCTTCCAGCGCGCTCGCCTGCGCGCACGCGACCAGCGCCGCGCACGCGGCGAGGATCGTCAGTCCAACGTGTTTCATGTCGTTCCTTTCTTTCTTTTTGATGGTCCCTACCATTCAGTCGGACCTGTATCATATCATTCCCCGGCGCACCTGTCACCCATTTTCTGGGGGCTGTTTCATCGTCCCAGGCGCGCAGGGATGTGGTATAATAGGGGTGTCCAAGAGGAGGTGTAGTCGCATCGGGCGGGACAATGCTTCGCCATCGCGCTCCAATTTTCTGGGTGTCGACGCGAAAGTAAACCTTTTTTGCTCTTCCCGCATCCTACATAATATCAAAATGGAGGTTTGGGAAGAGATTGCCGCCGATGCGCAAGCTGGCGCGGCCCGGTTGGTCGCCGAATACGGCGACCGCCTCTTCACGGCGGCATGTCGCATCGTGCAGAACGAAACGGATGCCGAAGACCTCGTCTTTCGCACTTTCGAGGCGGTCGTCGCTAAAGTCGGCAAGTTCGACGGCCGCAGCCAGTTCTTTTCGTGGATGTATTCGGTGATGCTGAACTTCCGTCGCATGGACTTGCGGCGGAAGGGCGCGAACGCGCTCGTGTTCGACGACGAAATCCCCGAAACCGAGGATTCATCGCCAGATCCGGCCGAGGCTCTGGCCCTCAAGGCCGACGCGGAGTCCATCCGCGCGGTGGTGGACCGGCTTGCCGAGCCTTTACGAACGGTTGTGGTGCTGCGCTATTTCGAGGAGATGGAGCTGGCGGATATCGCCCGCGCGACTTCGGCGCCGCTTGGCACGGTCAAGTTCAGGCTTCACCACGCGAGGCGTGAGCTTGCTGAAATGCTCGCACAAACTTTTCGCGCACATGACGCATCTAACCTAGCGGAATGACGGTTGAGAAAGACAGAGTGGCCGACGCGTTCGGCGAGAAGTTGTCGGAGGCGTTGCGCGACGATGCCGCCTGGCATCGTCTGCCGCCGGGATTTCTCGACCGTCTGCTGTCGCGAACCTCGCTCCGCGAACCGCGTTCTGCGAGCTTCAGGTTACGCGCCGCGCGCCCTCGGCTCAAGGCCGCCGCAATCTGGCTTGCGCTCGGTCTGAGCGCGTTCGCCGCCATTTTCGTCGTCGGCCGCGCCGTCCTCAATTTGCCGGACGAATCGGGAGATACGGCGGCTTCGCCGTCCGCCACCGCCGCTTCGATCACGAACAACCAAGGAGAGAACAACATGATCATGGCGAGAAAGGTTGCCGCGCTTGCGGGAGCCGCCGTGCTGACAGTTTCGGCGCCGGGCGCGAAACTGTCGAGCGAGCCGACGTTCGTCTTCCTGCGGCCGGAGACGAGTTCATTCTGGAATACGGCCACGAACGGCACGATGACGCTGCCCATAGATTTCCCGTCCGGTGCTACGCGCGCCTCGCTGCGCGTGACCGGGCTTGGATACGAGGCGCAGTACGACAACATCGTCGCGAGCGAGTTCGAGCTGACGCTGCCCACGCCGGATTCGCCACATACGGAGAACGTCTACGACCTTGTGCTGACATTCGACAACGGACAGGAGCGCAGGGCGAAGCTCGGCCTCATCCAGGGGCTCGACTCCGGCGGGCGCGGCCGCACGCGTTGCCTTGCTCCGGCAAACGGGCGCGTTTGGAACAAGGTGCGTAAGCGCGCGGTCCTGCCGATTCCATACGGCACGACGTCGTTCAAGGTGAACGATGTGGATGTCGATCCCGGTCTTGGCGGCGCGCAGGGATGGTATGCGCTCGGACAACTGAAGAATGGCGACGACGTGTCGCTTTCGATGATAGCCGACGGACTCTCGTTTACCGCCGCGCTCATGTGCGTGGACGGCGGCACGATGGTGGTGTTTCAGTAGTTAGCGAGTTGGCGAGTTAGCGAGTTGGCGAGTTGAAAGTTGTAAGTTGTAAGTTGGGAGTTGTGAGTTGTAAATTGACTCGAAACTAAAAACTAGAAACCCGAAACCAGAAACTAG
>JAEEHL010000196.1 GCA_016280825.1 Verrucomicrobiota bacterium | reverse complement strand
CGGTTACCCCTGCTCGTGGCCGCACATTGACACAGCAAGGGAAGGCAAGCCCGGGCCTGGGCATACAAGCTGTCATCGCGTTTCACCCAGTTGGTGAAAACGGCAATTTGCCAATATAGCTGAAAACAAATGCGGAAAGCTTAATTCGCCAGTTCAACTGCGATTTTTAGGATAAATCTACCCTGACTTTCCCTGTCCGGCGTGCGCTCGCGTAAAGGCAGCCGCCGAACAAGAACGAAATTTTGATGCTTCTACTGCGGCGAATTTGATATAATACAGGCATGGAGAAAATTGCAGTTCTTATGGGAGGCGTCTCGAACGAGCGGAAAGTGTCGCTCGCAAGCGGTCGCAACGTGGTCGAGGGGCTTAGGAGCCTCGGCCGTTACGAAGTAGTGCCCGTCGTGCTCGACGCCGAGAGAATCGGCTCGCTCCCGCCCGGCACGGCGCGCGCATTCATTGCGCTTCACGGTGGATGGGGCGAGAATGGAGGCGTGCAGGCGGAGCTCGACCGCCTTGGCATTCCCTACACAGGGCCAGGCGCTGCGGCCTCGCGCATCGCGATGGACAAGGCCAAGACGAAAGAGGTGCTTGAGCGAAATTCCGTCAACACTCCAGCCTGGGCGCTCGCCGCGCCAGACGCGCCATCGTGCCCCCTTCCGCTCCCAGCCGTCGTGAAGCCGCCGTGCGACGGATCGTCTGTCGGGATATCGAAAGTGTCGACGGCGGAAGAATGGGCGGCCGCCCGCGACATCGCGGTCGCGGCGCAGGGCGGAACGGGCGACGTGCTCGTCGAGGAGTACATACCCGGACGGGAGTTCACCGTCCCCGTCCTCGACGGGAAGGCGTGGAGCCCGATAGAGATCGTGACGAAGAGCGGTTGGTACGGCTACGACGAAAAGTACAAGTCGGACGAGACGAAGTACCCCTTCGTCGGCGACGACGAGAGGGCCGCAGGCGGCGAAGGCCTCGCCGATGCGCTGTGCAGCGCGGCGCTCGCCGCATATAGGGCGCTCGGCTGCCGCGGAATCGTGCGCGTCGACTTCAGGGTTTCGCCGGAGGGCCGCCCCTATGTGCTTGAGCTCAACACGTCGCCGGGGTTCACTTCCCACTCGCTCGTGCCGAAGGCGGGCATGCGCGGCGGCGCGACGTTCGGGGAAGTCTGCGAAGCGGTGCTCTCCTGCGCCGCATGCGACAGGGGAGGTGCGTCATGAGGGGCAGGAGAACGACCGAGAACGAGAAGCAGTCGACCGACAGGCAGGTCGTCATCGTAAAGATCGTGCTCCTTCTCGTGGCGGTGGCGGCGATCGCCTTTGCGGTGAAGAAGCTCCACAACGTGTGGCTGCGCCAGTGCATTGTCACGAACTCCGCTGAGCAGATCGAGATAGAGAGCGGCCAGATGGTGAAGGGGGAGCTCATCGCAGAGGTCTGCAAGCTCAGGAACGGCGTCAACCTCGCCCTTCTCGACTACGCCGCAATGCGCGAGGATGCGCTGCGGCAGTTCCCGAACCTCAAGTCGATCACTTTCAGGCGCAGGCTCCCAAACCGCCTCAAGGTGTCGATCGAGGAACGCGTGCCCGTGGCGCGGCTCGGCATAAGCGGCCGTCGCGAGGTGACGGGGCTTGTGACGGACGAGACCGGCATGGTGTTCCGCAAGCGCTTTGGCACGGAGGCCCTCCCCCTCGTGCGCGAGCCCGTGACAAACACCCTTCCGGGCAAGAGGCTCGGCGAGCGGGCGATGGCGGCGATACGCCTCCTTGAGGCGCTGAGGTCGCCGGAATATTCCGAGCTCGCCTCGCTCGAGGCGGACCTCCGCAAGGAGGACTACATAATGCTCACCTTGAAGAACGACTACTCGAGGGCGAAGGTCGCGTGGTCCGAGATGGACTCCGACACCCCCGAGAGCCGCGCCAACATGCATAGGCAACTGAGGCATCTGCGCGACGCCGTGCGCACCGGCGTCGGCGCGCGCCTCTGGAACGCGACCGACACCTCCGTTCCCGGAAAGATCTACGCCGAAAGGAACCCCAATTGACAAGGAAAGGAACCGCACCATGAGCGCAATAAACGCCGCGCTGGAGATAGGCTCCTCGCGAACGGTCCTCGCCATAGGCGAGACCCAGCAAGACGGAAGGCTGAAGGTGATCTGCCACTCCGAGATTCCGTCGTCGGGAGTGCGCAAGAGCCAGGTGTTCGACCTCGACCAGGTGAAGAAGTCGATACTCTCCGTGCTGCGCGAAAGCGAGAAGAAGCAGCTTGAGGTCGGGAGCAAGATAACCCTCGGAAACGCCTTCCTCGTGGTGTCAGGGGCGCATGTGCGCACAACCCCACTCTGCGGCACCACGGCCGTCGCGAGGCAGAAGGTGACGCAGGAGGAAATCGACGAAGTCAGGCGCTCGCTTGATTCGTTCAGCCTGCCCAACAACCGCGAGGCGCTTGAAGTGGTCGAACGCGGGTACGAACTGGACGGCATGGACGAAATATCCGATCCAAAGGGAATGTCCGGAAGCGTCCTGAAGCTCCACGCCCTTCTCGTCGACGCCGATGCAAACCGCATACAGGACGCGCGGACGGCGGCTGACGGGGCGAAGCTTGAGATAAGGGATCCCCTTTTCGCCGCGACCTGCGCCGCCGACGCCGTGCTCGAGGAGTACGAAAGGCAGAACGGAGCGCTCGTCATCGACTGCGGCGGCGGAACTACGGGGTACGCAGTCTACCTGAACGGGAGGCTCGTCACCGCTGGAACGATCGGCATCGGTGGCGACCATGTCACGAACGACATAACCCACGCCTTCCAGACGACGTGGGCGCAGGCCGAGGCGATAAAGGTGACGCAGGCCTCGGCGATGCCGACGGTGCTCCCGGGCGAATCTGCGCGCGTGCAGATGCCAGGCGACTCCCCGCTCATGGAATCGCGCACCGTGTCTCGGCGCGCGCTCAACACGGTCGTCAACGCAAGGCTGAGGGAGCTTCTGACGATCCTGCGCGAAAAGCTCGAGGAAGTCGAGCTTCTGCACAGGCTTCACGCGGGGGCCGTACTGGTGGGCGGCGGCGCGCGAATGCGCGAATTTCCCGCCCTCATCGCGCAGGTGCTCGGTACGTCGGCCCGCATGGGAAGGCCGATACACGTCGACGGGCTCGACGACACGCCCGACTCGGAACGATTCGCGGCAATCGCCGGCGCCCTTCTCTACGCGCAGCGCACATACGAGGAAAAATCGTTCTTCGACCTGATAAGGAGGGTATTCAGATGAACGGCGACAGGTCTCTTCTCCTCATGGGGATAGGCGGGGCGGGCTCCGCGATGGCGCGCGGGGTGGAACGCGCGTTCGGCGAGGAAATCAATTCCGTACTGGTCGACACCGACGCCCTCTCCGGCGACACGGGCGGGCGGTTCGTGCTGCTCGGCGGCGAGCGCCTCTCGGGGCGCGGCGCCGGAGGCGACGTCGTCATGGCGAAGGTCGCCGCAGAAGACTCCATTGGCGCGCTCGACGAGCATCTGGAGGGCGTGCGGATGGCCATCGTCGTCACGGCCCTCGGCGGAGGCACGGGCTCCGCAGCGACATTGGTGGTGCTGAAGCGCCTCGCCTCGCTGGGCATCGCGTCAATCGTCTTCGCCACGACACCATTCTCATTCGAGGGCGACGAAAGGCAGCGCAATTCGAGAAGCATGCAGGCCATGGTGGAGGACGCGGCGAACGCGTCGTTCATCCTGCCGCTGGACGGCCTCGTTGCCGGCGAGGACAACATGGAGCGCGCCCTCGCGAGAGCGGTGGACTCCATGGCGTCTGGCGTGACGCTCTTCTGGAGAATGCTCGAGAAGCCGGGCTACATACGCTTCGACGCCGAACGCCTGCGCCGCTTCATATCCGGCGCCGGCAGGGGCAGGTTCGCCACGGCCACCGCCGCAGGCGAGGGGCGCGCAGCCCGCGCGGCCGAGGCGATAAAGGCGGCCATCTCGGCGCGGCCCGGCGGCCAGATAAAGAGCGCCGTGATCGGCATCCTCGCCGGCGACGACCTGCGGCTTTCGGAAGTGGGCGAAATAGCGGAATCGCTCCGCGCCGACATCGGCGCGCTCGCCTCCTTCGAAGTCGCCACGGTCAACGACGAGGCAACGTTCTCAGGCAGGGTGGCCGTGGTCGCGATGCTGTTCGAGTCCAGCACCGACGACGTGCAGCGCGGAGGCAAGGCGGCAAGGCACGGCAAGGGGGCGCCGAGGCCGAAGACGAGCCCTCTCGGCGTCGGCCCCTCCGGGCGCGGACGGTTCGCGAACTCCGAGCCCACCATCTACAACGGCGAAGACCTCGACATCCCGACGTTCGTGCGCCAGAACATCACCCTCGACGTGTAGCGATGGCGACAAGGGACGGCCACGTAAGGATACTGCCGCCGCACGTTGCGAACAAGATCGCGGCGGGCGAAGTGGTCGAGCGCCCCGCGGCGGTAGTGAAGGAGCTCATGGAGAACTCCCTTGACGCGGGTGCCGCCAACATCGCCGTTGCAGTCGAGCAGGGCGGGCGCAAGCTCGTCTCCGTGAGGGACGACGGCTGCGGCATGGCAAAGGAAGACGCCCTCCTCTGCCTTGAACGCCAGGCGACGAGCAAGATACTTGACGTGGAGGACATCGAGCGAATAGACACGCTCGGCTTCCGCGGCGAGGCCATCCCCTCCATCGCCTCCGTCTCGCGCTTCTCGCTCACCACCAGGAGGAAGGAGAGCGACGAGGGCGTGTTCCTCCAGGTGAACGCCGGCGCGCTCGTCGAGACGAGGTCGGCCGGATCGCCCCCCGGGACGCTCGTGGAGGCAAGGGACCTTTTCTGCAACGTCCCGGCGCGGAAGAAGTTCCTTCGCTCGTGCGCAACGGAGGAGTCGCACGTAAGGGGAGTCTTCATGCGCCTTGCAATGGCCCATCCGAGGGTCGGCTTCTCGCTCGTCTCGGACGGGCGGCAGGTACATGCCCTCGCCCCGGCCAAGGACGAAGAGGAACGAATAAGGGACATCCTCGGGCGGGAGCAGGCCGACTCCCTCGCCCCGATGGAGGGCGCATGCGGTCTTGTGAAAGTGCACGGCTTCATTGAAAGGCCGTCGTTCCTCTCGCCGATGCGCCATGAGCAGTACATCTTCGTGAACGGGCGGCCCGCGAGCTCGCCCTCGATCGCCTATGCCATCAGGGAGGCGTACCCGCGCAAGCAGGGCGACGCAAAGCCTGCGGCTGTGATCTTCATAGTGCTGCCACCAGACCAGGTGGACGTGAACGTGCACCCGGCAAAGCGGGAAGTGAGGTTCAGGGACAACACGTCCGTGAAGAACGCCATCGCAAAGGCAATCGAAAGCGCACTTGCGCCGGCAGCGGCGCACGCGGCGACTGACCCGCCGCCCATGCCGCATGTCGCGAACACGCAGCCGCAGTCGGCGGCGTATGCCCCGCCCGCTCCGTCGCCCGCCTGGCCGCAGCCTGTGCAGCCCACAGAGCTCCCGGCGATGCCGACGCCAATGCCCGTGCCGGCCGAGCTCCCGATTGCGGCGGAGGACGAGACAAACCCGAAGCCATGGCAGTGGTTCAGGTTCCTCGCCATAACGGATTCCGGCTACCTCATGCTCGAAACAGACGCGGGGATTGTCACGGTGAACCCGCATGCAGCGAGGGAGCGTATCGCATTCGAGCGGCTTCTCGGGGAGAACGGGGCGTCGCAGCAGCTGCTCATCCCGGAGACGGTGCGTCTTTCGCCGCTTGACGCGGCGCGGCTTTCCGCTTCGCTCGACACCGTGCGCGGGCTCGGCTTCCAGATAGAGGAATTCGGCCCATGCACCTTCAAGATCGACGCGGTCCCGCAGATCATCGGCTCGCTTGCGGCGCCAGACGTCCTCTCCACGGTTGCGAGGGACCTTTCCGAAAGCCACGGCGATCGCGGGGCGAAATGGCGCGAGGAGAGGATCGCCCGTTCGATAGCGCGCTCCTTCGCTGGGTCGGAGATGAACATGACGGCGGAAAGCGCGACTGCGCTAGTGGAGGAGCTTTGCACGTGCCGCACGCCATACGTCTGCCCGCGCGGCAAGCCCGTCATGATCTTCACCTCGAATCGCGAGCTCGACCGCCGCTTCGGCCGGGCATAGGCCGCCTTGCCGCGAGCGCCGCGCTTGCACGAAATTGCGCCGTGTGATATACTTCACTATTTGTTGCGCCTGACGGCGGCGCGACGACATACGAGGAAGGGGAAAAAGACTTACAATGTGCGACAATTGCGCGAAAAGCGACTTGACGAAGCTCGCGGCGGCCTTCGAGGGGCGCGAGGGCGACAGACATGCGCTCATAGACATCCTGCAGAAGGCGCAGGAGATATACGGCTACCTACCGACTGACGTGCTGTACGCCATCGCGGAGAAGACGGGCCTGAGCCCCGCCAAGGTGATGGGCGTCGCCACCTTCTACACCCAGTTCCGCCTAAAGCCCGTTGGCAGGAACCTCATCCTCCTCTGCAAGGGGACGGCCTGCCACGTGAACGGCGCAGACTCGATAGAGAAGGCGCTCGCAGAGGAACTCGGCATAGGCGACGGCGAGACGACCGCCGACGGCCTCTTCTCCATCAAGGTCGTCGCCTGCCTCGGCTGCTGCTCGCTCTCGCCGGTGATGATGGTAAACGAGGAGACGTTCGGCTCCCTCACGCCGGAAAAGGCGAAGGACATTGTGCGCAAGATCAGGGAGGCGTCGAAATGAAGCTCGTTTTCGGAGAGGGAAGCTGCGGAATCGCCGCAGGCGCGAAGAAAGTGCGCGAAGCCGTCGAAAGGCTGAACGCGGACGGCGCGGTGGAGACCGGCATCACAGGCTGCATAGGGATGTGCTACCTCGAGCCGATTGTCGACGTCTACGACGGCGGCAAGCTCGTAAAGCGCCTCGTGAAGGTTGACGAGGCGGCCGCCCCCGCGCTCTACGAGGCGGCGAAGACGGGCGACCTCGCGCCGCTCGCGAAATACGGGATTTCCGCCGACGACAGGGAGTTCCTCGAAAGGCAGACCCGCATCGCGCTCAGGCACTGCGGGCTCATCGACCCCGAGGACATAGCGGCCTACGAGACAGTGGACGGCTACAAGGCCATCCGCAAGGCGCTCGCGACGACACCCGAAGACGTAATTGCCGAAGTGAAGACATCGGGCCTTGCCGGGCGCGGCGGTGCGGGCTTCCCGACCTGGTTCAAGTGGAACGCCGCCCGCAGCGCGAAAGGCGAGCAGAAGTACCTCATCTGCAACGCCGACGAAGGCGACCCAGGCGCGTTCATGGACCGCGCGGTAATAGAGTCCGACCCGCACTCGCTCATCGAGGGCATGCTCATCGCCGCCTACGCAATCGGCGCGACAAAGGCGTTCGTGTACGTACGCGCCGAGTACCCGCTTGCAATCGTGCGTCTCCAGAAGGCGCTCGTCGCCGCGCGCGCGCGCGGGTTCCTCGGCGAGAACATCCTCGGGAGCGGATTTTCCTGCGACATCCGCATCAAGGCCGGCGCGGGCGCGTTCGTCTGCGGCGAGGAGACGGCGCTTATCGAGTCTCTTGAGGGCAATCGCGGCATGCCGCGCCTGAAGCCCCCCTTCCCTGCGGAAAAGGGCTACACTCAGGCCCCGTCGAACATCAACAACGTCGAGACGTTCGCGAACGTCGCGTGGATCATCCTGAACGGCGGCGCCGCATTCGCCGCGATGGGCACCGAGACGAGCAAGGGCACGAAGGTGTTCGCCTTGACGGGCAAGATCAGGCGCGGCGGCCTTGTCGAGGTCCCGATGGGCCTTACGCTCAGAGACGTCATCTTCGGCATCGGCGGCGGCATCCGCGACGGCGGCACGTTCAAGGCCGTGCAGATGGGCGGCCCCTCCGGCGGCTGCATCCCCGAAAGCCTGCTCGACACGAAGATCGACTACAAGGCGCTCGGCGCGACTGGCGCGATCATGGGCTCGGGCGGCATGGTGGTGATGGACTCCACTACCTGCATGGTCAACATGGCCAAGTTCTTCCTCGACTTCACCGCCAAGGAAAGCTGCGGCAAGTGCGTCCACTGCCGAATCGGCACGAAGCGCATGCACGAGATCCTTTCGCGCATAACCGAGGGCAGGGGCAGGGAAGGCGACGTGGAGACTCTGCAGGAGCTCTGCATGGGCATCAAGGCCGGGGCGCTCTGCGGTCTTGGGCAGACGGCGCCGAACCCGGTGCTCACCACTATACGCTACTTCCGCGACGAATACGACGCGCATATCCGCGAAGGCCGCTGCCCTGCGCACGAATGCGCCGCGCTCAAGGAGTACGAGATCGACCCTGCGAAGTGCAGGGGCTGCACGATGTGCGCAAGGAAGTGCCCCGTGGGCGCGATATCCGGCGAGCCAAGGAAGCCCCACGCCATCGACCAGTCGAAGTGCGTCAAGTGCGGCCAGTGCGCCGCAGTGTGCAAGTTCGGCGCAGTCGGCGGCTGATAATTCTGTAGCGTCAAAGTCTAAGTGACACCTACGGGCGGTCGCGGAGGACTGTTCGCCCCACGAGCGCCACTCAAGGGCGGTCGGCGTGTCGGATGCGCGCAACGCTCCAAGCTCCGGTTTGCCCTGCGGGCACGCGAAAACGAGGAGGTCGACATCGAATTTCTCCGGATCTCCTGCGCCTGCATACGGAGCCTAGCCGGGGCGCAGG
>JAEEHL010000195.1 GCA_016280825.1 Verrucomicrobiota bacterium | reverse complement strand
CGTCGCGCCACGTCCTGCCGCCGGGCAGTATCGGCTTGCCGTTCCAGAAGTCGATCATCATCCGCCGGTACGCCGCCCTCCTGTTGCCGAAGTTGTTCTCGCAGTACGTCTTGAACACGCCGTAGATCGGCGTCGACGGCCTCTTCGCCCTGCACACCCTGCCGTCGGCGACCGCCGCCGCTCCGCTGCCCGCACGCCGCTTCTCCGCCTCGCTCCACTTGTAGTACTTGTTGCGCACCGTCTGCCACGGCATGCCGAGCGACGCGGCCCTGCGCTGCATCTCCTCGACGCGGCCCCGCTTCGTCTCCCGCAGCTCCATGAACAGGCATACGAGCCCGGCCACCGTGTCCCTCTCGTCGGCGTCGGCTATCGCCGCACAGCTCTCGTAAACCGATATCGACATTTCCTCAACCCTCTCTTAAATCTTGTTGCAGTTCTCCTGCAGGTACTTTAGAATTGACGCGCGCGGGAAGATGTAGTACCGGTGCTTCCCGACGCCCCTTGACAGATATCCGATCTTCCCCGCCTCGCAGAGCTCGTAAACGGTCTCGGCGCGCTTGTAGCCGAGAATCCCGGCGACCTCCACGGCGTTGAACTCAAGCTGCGTACCCATCTTGCGGACATAGTGCTGCATCTCGATGGATGTGACCTTCTGGGCGTTCTCCATCTCGACGATCCAGTCTCTCTGTTCAAGCGTCATGGGTTCCCTCCTGGCTTGACTATTTCTCCTTGACGCGCGCCCTCAGCGAGTCCATGAGCGGACGCAGCAGCTCCAGGGCGTCGGACGCGTCGGCGAACGTCAGGCACTTCGCGAGCCGCATCATCTTCGAGAAGCGCGGCTTGAGGACGAACAGGCGGCTCCACTCGGCATGCGCCTCCTGCTCGGCAGTAAGCGCGGGCGCGGACTCATCGCCGACGTCGAGCCCCTTGCTGCGTTTCTTGCCGGGTTTGCCTTCGCCGTTCATGAACGCGAAGTACGCCTGCTCAAGCTTGCGGCGAGAGTCGACGTCCTTGTAAAGCTTGTCGCGCTTCTCGACCACCTCGCAGGGCACGTCGATGACCTCGCCGTCGGGCTGCGTCACCTCGCTCTCGCCGAGGAGCGCCGCGACCGCCACCGCGCCGCCGCCGATCATCGTAACCGCCATCCGCGCGGAGTTCTTGTAGCTGAGTGCGGAATCGTAGCCAAGCTCCGGGCAGTTCTTTTCGAGCCAGCCCTTGAGGCCCTCGCCAGACCCGCCACCCTTGCCGCCGCGAGCTTCACCAAGAAATGCCTCCCATTGGAGGAGCATCGCGCCGAGGCGGGCGCGCGCCCAGAACGACGCCTCCTCGGCCTTGATCACGACCTGGTACTGCTGGCGGATCGCGTTCGCCGCCTGGTCGTCGGTGAGCGGCACGGCCTTGACGGGTTCGACCGTCGCGACGGCGGTTGATTTGTTATTCTTGGTTTTATTCATTTGATTTTCCTTTCTGTGTTTAGGTGATAGTTGTTAGCCTCTCAACTCTCAACTCTCAACTCTCAACTCAAAACTCATAACTCATAACTCACAACTCACAACTCACAACAACCCTTTACATCCTCTCTGGATCCATCCCCATGCAGGCGAAGTGCCCCCATTTCCCCATGGCCCTTGCCTTCGCCCTCCGGCGCAGCTCTATCCGCCACCGGACGTCGCTGACGCCTTCGGGCTTCGTCGTCGCCTTGGCCAGTACCGCCAGCGACACCGGCGGCCTGAGCGCCTGGCTCACCGCCTCGGTGAGAAAGTGGACGTCTTGGCTGCACCGTAGCATGTATTTGCGCTTCGCTTCGCGCTTCTTCTCCTTCGCGATCTTGGCCTTCTCAAGGCAGTTCATTTGAGTCCTCCATTGGCGCGCCACTTGCCGCAGGCCCAAAGCCCGATGAAGAAGCCCGTCGTCACTGCAAGCCCCGTATAGGCCATGAACTGCGCGAGGTTTATCGCTATCGGCATCTCAGGTGTTATCATGTCTGCCCCCTTTCGGTTAACTCTTAACTCACAACTCAAAACTCTTAACGCTCAACTTTCTTCCTGATCGAGCGGTAGGTCTTGCGATGCCCCCTCTTCAAGTAGCTCTTCATGGCCGAGAGCGCGCACTTCTCGCAGTTCGACCGGTTCTTCGCGGCGAGGGAGAACACGCGGCGCCCGTCGTTCGTCCCCGTCGCGCGCCAGCCGCAGCCGGGCGTCTCGCCGTCGCGGACGACGCGCACTTCGTAGACGTGGTCGTTGTTGTCGTTCTTCCACGAGGCGACGAGGAGCGTCATGTCTTCGCTCTTGTGGCGCTTGAACTGGATGCCCAGCGCCGGCACGGCGAGGAACTTCGCGAAGCCCTCCAACGGCGGGTTCGCCAAGACCGCATCGATAGCCTTCTTCGGCGTGACGTACAGCCCGTCCTTGATGACGGACTCCAACCGTTCGGCAATGCGTTCGATGCCGAAGCGGAGCATCTTGGCGTCCCTGACGTCAAGTGCAAGATTCCTTGCGTCGTCTATGATGTCCTTGATGTTGTCTGTAGTCATCTTCTTTCCCTCCTTTATTCACTAATCACAGCTCGCTCCCGTCCCGCACTTGATTCCGCGACGGCGGAGCCTTGCG
>JAEEHL010000002.1 GCA_016280825.1 Verrucomicrobiota bacterium | reverse complement strand
GAGCCGATGGTCTCGTCGGCGTAGACGCGCCCCTTCTTGAAGAAGTTCATGCGCATCGTGAGTGGGCCGACTAGTTCGTCCACCTTTTCCGCCTTGGCCATCGCCAAGGCGCGTTCGAGGCGCTCCGCCGCCATCTTGTAGTTTCCGACCGCCGCGTAGGCCGTGCCCAGAGCGTCGAGCGACTGAATCGTCTCGCCCTCGATGCGGGAGAGGCGCTCGGCGAGCTTGAAGGCGGCCTTGCCGTCGCGGAACGACTCGACGGGCGAGGCGGCGAGAATCCAAGCCAGATCGTTGAGGACGCCCGGATCGTCCGGGTTCGTCTTAAGCGCGGCCTGAAGCTGTGCGATTGTCCCGGCGATGCGCTCGGCACGGCCGTTGTCGGCCTCTTCTATCTTGAGGAAATCGAGCGGCAGTCCCGCGTTTTCCATCGTCACGCGCATCTCCTCCTTGTTCACGGCCTTGATGTAGGCCTCTTCGCAGGTAATCTTGCCGCGGAGAACGAGGTTCGTCAAGTCGTCGCAGAAAGTCTGCATGCCGAGAGCCTTGCTCGTCTGCATGACGGAGGGAATGAGGAAGGTCTTGCCGTCGCGGATGTGCGCGGCGACAGGCGTGTTGACGATGAGAATCTCAAAGGAGGCCACTCGGCCGCCCCCGATCTTCTTGCAGAGCGTCTGGGCGACAACCCCCTGAAGGGTGTCGCCGAGAAGCGTGCGGATTTGGTTCTGCCGGTCGGATGGAAACTTGTCGATGATTCGGTCGATTGTCGCCGCAGCCGAGTTTGTGTGGACGGTGCCGAAGACCAAGTGACCCGTCTCGGCTGTCTCCAGGGCGATTTCAATCGTTTCGAGGTCGCGCATTTCGCCGACGAGCACGATGTCCGGATCCTCGCGCAGGGCGGCGCGCAAGGCCCGGGCAAAGCTCTCCGTGTCACGGTGGACCTCGCGCTGGTTCACGAGGCAGCGCTTCGGTGAATGGACGAACTCGATCGGGTCCTCGATGGTGATGATGTGCTCGTCGCGCGTCGCGTTGATCTGGTCGATGATCGCCGCGAGTGTCGTTGACTTGCCGGATCCGGTCGGTCCCGTCACAAGGACGAGCCCCTTGGAGAGCAGGGAGAAATTCTGCACGGCGGCAGGAAGGCCGAGCTTCTCGACGGAGGGGATGTCGGTCGGAATGACGCGCATGACGAGTCCGGGTCCGAAGCGATCCCGGAAGACGTTTACGCGGTAGCGGTTCTCTCCGGGTATCTCATGGGCGAAGTCGGTGTCGTGATCCGCCTCGAACTGGCTGACATTGTGCGGCGGCGCGATTTCCTTCACAAGGGCCAGGATGTTCGAGGCCGTCAGAATGGGCCACTCCTTCTGCTCGACCATCGATCCGTGAATGCGAAAATAGGGCCGGAATCCGCTCGCAAGGTGGAGGTCGCTGGAGTTCAGCTCGTTCATTCGCCGTAAAAGTGTGTCAATCGCAGCCATGCTTTTCTCCCCGTTTCAGGAAAATGCCCTTCGGACTCTACGTCCTTGACTTTGGGCATGTTTCGCTTCATGCTTATTCTATCATCTTTTCGAAATCCATCTCCAGATACTTTTTACTTCCAAAAGGCGTCCCGGAATACCTGGCCGCCGAAGTGCCGATCGGACGATCAGGCAATATCGAGAACGGAGCTGTCGCCCGAAAGCACAAGCGCGTGAAGCGCGCGCGCCTTGGAGCTGCCAACGGCGAGCCAGCGGTCGAGGATCAAGAGCTTCCCTTCCGCGGCGGCGGCCTGGTCGCAGAGGAGCGCGCCGCAGAGGGCGACAACGCCCATGTCGACGAGTTTGCGCGCGGAGAGGTCGCGGTAGCGCGCGCCTTCGGGATGGGCCTTGACGAAGGCGGCGGCCTCCTCGCAGAGGGCGAGAACCTCGCGGACGGTGGCGACGCGCTTGGCGAGGTCTTCGCCCCACTCGCGCCCCCCAAGAACCGACTCTACGGCTTCGGCCAGCGTCCCGGACATTACGCCGGCGACGGCGGCGGCCACCTGGAGCTGCGAGGTTCCTTCGTAGATGGTCGTGATGCGGCTGTCGCGGAGCAGGCGCTCCACGGGGTAGTCGCGCATGTAGCCGCTTCCGCCGAGGACGGCGACGGCGCCGTTCGCAAGGCGCATCGACATCTCCGAGGCGCAGTACTTCGCCATCGGGGTGAGCATCTTGTTGAAGCCCTTGCAGCGGCGTGATTCCTGTCGCCAAGTCGCGGCGTCCGGGGCTCCCCTCCCCTCTTCGGCGAGGCGCGCGTCGAAGCCGCGTTCGAGGTCGACGCAGGAGGCGGCGTAGTAGGTAAGCGCGCGCGCCGCCTGGAGCTCGACGGACATGTCCGCAAGAAGTTCGCGGATAGCCGGGAAGGTATCGATCGTCGCGCCGAACTGCCTGCGCGCGGCGGCGTATTCGCGCGCGGCGCGAAGGGCCGCCTCGCCGATGCCGAGGCTTTGCGCGGCAATGCCGAGGCGGGCCGCGTTCATGAGCGCCATGACGTATGTGATGAGGCCGCGCTGGCGCTGTCCGATGAGCTTGGCGGGGGCGTCGTCGAAGACGATTTCGCAGGTGGGGCTGCCGTGGATGCCGAGTTTGTCCTCGAGGCGGCGGACCTTGACGCGGGGCCCCTTCTCGACAAGGAGGCAGGAGAGGCCGCGTCCGTCAGCGATGGCGGGTTCGGTGCGGGCGAGGACGACGAGGACGTCGCCGCAGCCGTTGGTGATGAAGCGCTTGACGCCGCTGACGAACCAGTTGCCCGCCTCGTCCTGCCAG
>JAEEHL010000194.1 GCA_016280825.1 Verrucomicrobiota bacterium | reverse complement strand
TTCGCCGGCGCGGTCGTTCCAGACGCGCGGCGCGCGGAGCCCGAAGCCGGAGTCGGCGATGTTGAACTGGTGGCGGTAGCCCCACGGCCCGCCCTGCGCGATGTCAGGGCCGACGTAGGCGATGTTGCGCGCCCTGAGCTGCGCCTTGATGAAGGCGGCCATCGGCGAACCCGCGACAAAGCGCGTCAGGACAAGGCACTCCTGCCCGAGCGAGCTCGTCACGTTGAGGACGTTCGTCTCGGCGCTCGTCGCCTGGAGGAGGAAGCGGCTGGAATTGTGAACCGCCATGCGGTTCTCGGGAGTGATGCGAAGGCCCATCGAACTAAGGCAGGCCACTGCGTATCTTGCGTTTTTCTTCGTTTTCATTTGTTCACCTTGATTGAATCCATGACGCCCCTGTAGTAGCCGATCGACTCGGCAAGCCCCATGGCGTTGTTGTCGAAATCCTTCTCGTACTCGACGTGGCACACGCCGGAATACCCGACCTCCGCGAGGGCAGAGAGAATCGCGGGTATGTCGAGCTCGCCGCGCGGGCCCTCCTTGGCGAGGTTCTGCTTCGCGTCGATCTTGATGTTCTTCAAATGCACGTCGTAGATGCGGTCCGAGTGGCTGCGGATGAACTCCACGGGGTCCTTGCCGGCGCGGCGCTCGTGGCCGACGTCAAGGCAGAGCCCGATGCGGCGGTCGCGCTTCTCGATGCGCTTCATGACCGACTCTCCCGTCGGGAAGAGCGAGGGCAGGTCTGGACCGTGGTTGTGTATCGCGTAGACGACGTCGTACTCCTTGACGAGCCTCTCCACGATGTCGAGCATCTTGTCGCTTTCGTGGCGCTGCGGGCCCCAGCCGTCCTTCTTGCCGGGCTCGACTTCGTAGGGGACTCCGACGATAACCTTGATGCCGAGCTTCTTCGCGAACTCGAACTGCTTGACGAGCGTCTCCTCGTCGCAGGCGTAGAGGGGGCCGGTCGCAAGGCACTCGACCTTGGCGGCGGCGAGCTTCTCCTTGTACTCGGCAAGCTCCGCGTCGGTCGCGTCGTACTTGACGAAGTTGTCCTTGTGGCAGAGGTAGTGGCAGTCGATCGACTTCATGATCGAAAGCCCCTTGTCGAGGCCGGCCCTCGTGAACGTGTAGCCGGCGATGCCGAGCTTGAACGGAACGGCGGCAAGCGCGCTCGCGGCGCAGAGGGCCGCGGCGGAAAGCGCAATGATCTTCTTCATGTTCTTCATTCCCCTTTGGTTCAGGCGTTCTTCTTGAGCCACTCGTATGCGCGGTCGAGGTTGAACTTTCCGCGCGCAAACGGCTTCATGAGAGGCAGCGCCTCGGGCGTGAGGCACTTCTCGTCCTTCGCGTCCCAGACGATCTTCTTGCCGGTCTTCATGCACATGTGGCCGAGCGAGCAGGCCGTCGCGCTGCGCTGCGCCGCGCTCGCATTCGTCGCCGTGACGGACGGGTCTTCGGCGCGGACGGCGTCGATCCAGTCGAGCCAGTGGTTGTTCGAGGTATGCACACGCACGGCAGAGGGGTCGGTAATGGGCTCAAGGAGCTTCTTGTCGCTCGCCATCAACGGCAGCATCTGCCCGGCCTTCGCGTCCTTCGGGTCGGAGGCCGTGACAGACTCGCCGCGCATGCAGTAGAGCCAGTCGCCCTTCTCGCCGATGAACTTGATGCCCATCGGGTAGCGGTCGGAGACGTTGACGTCGGTCTTGCCGCCGTTGTAGGAATAGTGGAGGTCGTACTTGGTGTGGACGTTCCAGAGCTTGCCGCCGGCAGTCGACATCCACTCGCACGTGCCCTCGACGGACTCGGGGCCGGAGTCGTCCTTGCCGAGGCCCCACTGCGCGATGTCGATCTGGTGGGCGCCCCAGTTGGTGATCATCCCCCAGCCGTAGGGCTCGAGCTGTATCCAGCCGGGACGGGAGTCGATCTTCTTGAGGTTCTGAGAATGCACCCTCGTCTCGTTGTAGGGCGCGGTCGGGTCGGTCGGGCCGAGCCAGAGGTCGTAGTTGAGGTTGGCGGGAACTTCCTCGCGGGCGGAGGAGCCGCCCTCCTTGTCGAGGCCGCAGCCGACCTCGACGCGCACGACGTCGCCGATGCGGCCGTTCTGGACGAGCTCGCAGACCTGCGCGAACTGCTTCGTGGAGCGCTGCCACGAGCCGACCTGCATGACCGTGCCGCGGCGGACCGCGAGGTCGCGCAGTATGCGCCCTTCCTCGATCGTCTGCGTGAAGGGCTTCTGAAGCCAGATGTGCTTGCCGGCGAGAATCGCGTCCGTAGCGACAATCGCGTGCCAGTGGTCGGGGATGCAGAGCATGACCGCGTCGATCGACTTGTCGGCGAGCATGTCGCGGTAGCAGGAGAACGTCTTCACCACAGGGTCCTTCTCGCCCGCGAGGTTGCGGTACTTGCCCTCGATGTACCTCTTGCCGAAGTCAAGCCGCAGGGAATCGAGGTCGCATACGGCGGTGAAGCGGCACTTGTCGAGATACTTGATCGTAAGCGGCACGTCCATCGAATGGGCGATCCTGCCGAAGCCGACGACGCCGATGTTGACCTTGCCGTTGGCCATGAAGCCGCGCACGCAGCCGTTGAACAGCATGGGCGCGGCACCCGCCGCAAGAACCCCCTTCAGGAACCCTCTTCTCTGCATGTTGCCTTTCCCGGCCCGTCAAAAGCCGAAGTACCTTTTTGCGTTGTTGTACGAAATGTCCTCCACGATGCCCCCGAGCCACTTCATGTCGCAGGGGATCTCGCCGCGCTCGACCTGCGCCCCGAGCTTCTGGCAGAGTATGCGGCGGAAGTACTCGTGGCGCGTGTAGCTCAGGAAGCTGCGCGAGTCTGTGAGCATGCCGACGAAGCTGCCCAGCACCCCGAGCGCGGAAAGCGCCTCAAGCTGCCTTCTCATGCCGTCCTTCTGGTCGAGGAACCACCAGGCGCTCCCAAGCTGTATCCTGCCCGCGCCCGGCCCCTTCTGGAAGCACCCCATGATCGTCGCGAGCATCTCCGTGTCGCGCGGATTGAGCGAATAGAGGATGCAGCGCGGCAGTGCGTCCGCCCGCTCGAGCCGGTCGAAGAGCTTCGCAAGCCCCAGCCCGGAGTCGGCGCAGCCGATTGCGTCGAAGCCCGTGTCGGGGCCGAGCTTCCTGAACATCTTCGTGTTGAGGTTGCGGATGCAGTTGAAGTGAAGCTGCGTGGCCCAGCCGGCCTTCGCGTCCATCTTCAGGCACTCGAAGAGGAGGTCTGCGTAAAGCCCCTTCTCCGGGATGTCGACAAGCCCGTAGTCGGAAAGGACGCACCCGTTCTCCTCGAAGTACCTGTGGCGCTCGGCGAGGTGCTTCATGGGGTCCTTCCTCTTCGCGACGGCCTCCCTGAGGATGCGGTCGGGGCGCCACGCGGGAAGCACCTTGACGCCAAACGGTTTTTCCGCGATCTTCCTGTGCCATTCAAGGGTGTCGTCGGGGTCGTCGGTCGTGCAGACGACCTTCACGTTCGACTTCTTCATGAGCCCCTGCGCCGAAAACCCCCTCTCTCGCAGCTTCGCGTTGCACTTCTTCCAGATGCGCTCGGCCGAGGCGCCGCAAAGCCGCTCGTTCACGCCGAAATAGCGCTTCAGCTCGAGATGCGACCAGTCGAAGAGCGGGTTGCCGACAAGGCGCTCCATTGTCTCGGCGAACTTGACGAACTTGTCGTGAGAGCTCGCGTCGCCCGTCACGTACCTCTCGTCGACGCCGTTCGAGCGCATCTGCCGCCACTTGTAGTGGTCGCCGCCGAGCCATACCTGGGCGATGTCGTCCCAGCGCCTGTCCGAGGCGATCTCCTGCGGGGGGAGATGGCAGTGGTAGTCGACGATCGGCAGCTTCTCGGCATGGCGGTGGTAGAGCTCCCGCGCGGCATCGGTGTCGAGCAGGAAGTCGCGGCCGAGGTATTCCGGGCGCTTCATTTCCTGAGGAGCCTCCCTACGATGCGCTTGTGCACGGCCTCGGTGACGAACGGGGCGGTGTCGCCGCCGTAGCTCGCTATCTCGCGCACCGTCGAGGCCGTCACGTACGCAAGGCTCTCGCAGGGCATCATGAAGAGGGTCTCTATCTCGGGCGCCATGCGCCTGTTGGTGAGGGCCATCTGGAACTCGTACTCGAAGTCGGAATACACTCGCACGCCGCGTATGACGACGTTGGTGCCCTCCCTGCGGCAGAAGTCCACGAGAAGCGTGTCGAGCACCTTCACCTCGACGTTCTTCAGCCCCTCGCGCCGCACGTCCTCCCTTATCATCGCAAGACGCTCCTTCGCGGAGAAGATCGCGCCCTTCTTGGCGGAAGACTTCGCAACGGCGACGACGAGGCGGTCGAAGAGGCGCGCCGCGCGCTTTATTATGTCGAAGTGCCCGAGAGTCATCGGGTCGAAGGTCCCGGGATAAACTGCCGCTCTTTCAATCATGTCGAACCGAACCGATCTCCTTCAATGACCTTTCAGATGGTGGTGGGGCAAGGATTCGAACCTTGGAAGGCGTAAGCCAGCAGATTTACAGTCTGCCCTCGTTGACCACTTGAGTATCCCACCGGATTTGGAGCGTATTTTATCATATTCTCGTCGCGAAGACAAGCGCCTCATGCCAATGCGAGGCGGGCGGGGGCGTGAATGGGCGGGTGCGACTGACTGGGATCGAACCAGCAACCTTCGGCTTCGGAGGCCAACGCTCTATCCAATTGAGCTACAGTCGCAGAAATGTCATTCCGCCGCGGGCATCGGCGCAAGCGCGTCGAACAGCGCGATCGGCGCGTCGTTCCCTCCGCGCACGACCTCGAGCCCGGCATGGGCCGGCGGGAAGCGCGTGGCGAGCCAGCGGTTCACGGCGTCGCCCTTGTCAAGCCGCACGAAGAGCGCCGTGATGATGAGCGCAATCGCGGCGTCGACGAGACGGCGGGCGGAAAGGTCGTGAAACGCCTTGTCCTTCGTCTTCACGAAGGCGACGGTTTCCTCGAGGTCGGCAAGAAGCGCCTTCATGCGGGGATGCTCGCCCTGCCAGCCCGCCCCGAGTATGTCGTCGACGACGTCGCATGTCATCGACCCCATGACCCCCGCTATCGCCGCGACGACCTGGAGCTGCGAAGTGCCCTCGTAGATCGTCGTGATGCGCGCGTCGCGGAAGTGGCGCTCGACGGGATAGTCCTTCATGTAGCCGGAGCCGCCCAGAACGGAAACTGCGTTCGACGACACCCTCATCGACATCTCGGAGCCGAAGTACTTCGCCATCGGCGTTATCATCTTGTTGAACGCCGCGTACTTCTTCATCCTCTCGCGCACCGCCGGGGCGTCGGGCGAGCCCTTCGCCTTCTCGAACTTCCTCGAAAGGCCGTCTTCCATGTCGACGCACTTCGAGCAGTAGTACGCGAGCGCGCGCGACGCCTGCACGTCGACCGACATGTCGACGAGAAGCTCGCGCACCGCGGGGAGCTCGTCTATCGACACGCCGAACTGCCTGCGCGCCGCGGCGTATTCGCGGGCGGCGCGGTAGGCGGCCTCGCCGATTCCCGTGCCCTGCGCGGCGATCCCGACGCGCGCCCCGTTCATGAGCGCCATGACGTACGTTATAAGCCCCCTCTTGCGCTGGCCGATGAGCTTCGCGGGCGCGTTGTCGAACACGAGCTCGCAGGTGGGCGAGCCGTTGATGCCGAGCTTGTGCTCGAGGCGGCGCACCTTCACCTTCGGGCCCTTCTCCACGAGAAGGCACGACAGTCCCCGCCCGTCGGTCGAGCCCGGCTCCGTCCTCGCGAGGACGAGCAGCACCTCGCCGCAGCCGTTCGTGATGAAGCGCTTGACGCCGTTCACGAACCAGTTGCCGGTCTCGTCCTGCCACGCGGCCGTCTTGACGCTCTGCAGGTCGGAGCCTGCGTCTGGCTCGGTAAGCACCATCGCGCCGCTGTATTCGCCGGAGACGAGCTTCGGCACGTACTCCTTCTTTATCTCCTCGTCGGCGAAGGCGTTGATCGTGCCGGCGATGCCCTGGAGGCCCACCATGTTCATGAGCGAGGCGTCGGCGCGCGAGACCATGTCGTTCACCGCCGTCATCACCGTGCATGGCATGTTGAGCCCGCCGAAGCGGTACGGCAGCTGCACTCCGAGAAGCCCTGCCTGGCCGAAGAGCTTCATCGCAAGCGCGATTCCCGGCGTGTACGTGACGGAGCCGTCTTCGTTCAGGATGTTGCCCGTGACGTCGGTGGCCTCGGCCGTCGGGGCGATGCGGTTCCCGGTGATGTCGCCCGCCACGTCGAGCGCGCGGAGGTAGTTGTCTATCGCCTCCTCGGCGCTCTTCGGCGCTATCTCCGCCTCGGAGGTGAAGCCGTCCTCGAGAAGCTCCGCCACCTCGGAAAGGTCAAGCCCCTCGACGACCGCCTTTATGTCGGGATTGTCCCTGTAGAAATTGCTCATGAGCCCTTCCTTATCGCCTTGACGAGTTTCGGTATGACGACGTTGAGGTCGCCGACGATTCCGTAGTGCGCCACCTTGAAGATGGGCGCGTCCTTGTCGGTGTTGATCGCGATGATCTTCTGTGAGTCCTGCATTCCCGCGAGATGCTGCACGGCGCCCGAGACGCCGCAGCTTATCATGAGCGCCGGGCGCACGGTGACGCCCGTCTGCCCGATCTGCCTCTCGTGCTCGCAGTAGCCGAGGTCGACCGCCGCCCTGCTGCCGCCGACCGCGCCGCCGAGCGCCGCGGCAAGCTCGTGGAGGAGCGCGAAGTTCTCCTTCGAGCCCACGCCCGCGCCGCCGCACACTATCACCCTCGCGCCCTTGAGGTTCACCGACGAGTGGCGGCGAAGTATCTCGACGACCTCGACGGGGATGTCGACGCCGTCAAGCCCGGCCTCGTGGCGGACAATTTCGCCCTTCCTCCCGGGCGACTTCTCGAGAGCCTTCATGACGCCCTCGCGCACCGTTGCCATCTGCGGCCAGTTGCGGGCATTCACGATGGTGGCGATGATGTTGCCGCCGAACGCGGGGCGTATCTGGTGGAGGACGTTCCTGAAGACCTCCTTTGTCTTCTTGTCCTCGTAGTCGCCGATCCTGAGGTCAGTGCAGTCGGCGGTAAGACCGCACCTCAATGCGGAGGCCACGGCAGGCGCGAGGTCGCGCCCCATGTGCGTCGCGCCGAAGAGCACTATCTGCGGGCTCTCCTTCTCGATTGCCTTGACAAGCGCAATCCTGTACGCAAGCCCCCTGTACGTCTTCAGCGCGGGGTCGTCTACGACATGCACGACGTCGGCGCCAGCCTCGAAGAGCGGCTGCGCGAGGCCTTCCACCCCGGAGCCCATGAGAACCGCGCAGAGCTTCACGCCGAGCGTGTCGGCAAGCTTCCGCCCCTTGCCTAGAAGTTCAAGCGAGATGTCGGCGAGAACGCCGTCTTCCTGCTCCGCAAACGCCCAGACGTCACCCGATCGTGCGTTCATCCCTAAGCTCCTTTACAAGTGCGGCAATTCCCTCGTCGTCGGCCGGTATCTCCTTGAAGCCCTTTCCGGCCAAGACGACCGACTCTATCTTGTTCACGCTCGTGGGGGAGCCCGCGAAACCGCACCTCCCCTCCTCGCAGCCTATGTCGTCGCACGAAAGCGCCTTCGGCTCGAAGTTCTTGTACTTCATTACGAGCCTCACGTCGGCCGGCCTCAGCTCGCCGAACTTCTCCGTGACGGTGAAGAGCGCGGGGAGCGCCACCCTGTCGGTCTCGACGCCAGTGCCGATGTCCCTCGTGGCGACGACCTTGCCGCCCTCGACGTCGAGCTTCTCGAGGTACGTCACCGCCGGGAAGCCCAGCTTCTCGGCTATCTGCGGCCCCGTCTGCGCGGTGTCGCCGTCGATGGCCTGCCTGCCGCAGAAGACGAAGTCGGGCGAGAACTTCGCGACGGCCTTCGAAAGTATGTAGCTCGTCGCAAGCGTGTCAGAACCGGCAGCGCGGCGGTCGGTCACGAGATACGCCTCGTCGGCGCCGCGGAAGAGCGCCTCCCTGAGGACCGCCGCCGCGGCGGGAAGGCCCATCGTCACGGCGATCACCTTGCCGCCGAAGCGCTCCTTCACCGAAAGCGCCGCCTCAAGGGCGTTCATGTCCTCCGGGTTGAATATCGCGGGCAGGGCGGCGCGGTTTATCGTGCCGTCCTCCTTCATCGCCTTGCCCGTCACCTTCGCCGTGTCGGGCACCTGCTTTACGCAGACTACGCAAGTGTATGCCATGTCGCTGTTCACTCTCCGATTTCGCGTCTCACCACGTCGGCGAGGTCCTTGACGCCCTTGTCGCCCGATTTCTCCCCGATGGCGGCGACGTCATTCGCCTGCGAGGGGAGGCCGCACCAGCGCAGCTGGTCGAGGCAGAACATCTGGACGTACGGCTCCTTGCTCGAAGCCGCCTTCGCGAGAAGGGCCTTCGTCCAAAGTTCCCGCTCGTTCCCCTTCGCCCTCATCGAATACTGCGTAAGCGCGGCAATCTCCGCAAGCGCCACGGGGTCAGACATGTACGCCTTCTTGACGGCGGCAAGCTTCTTCTTGAGCGCGGCGGCCCCGCCCTTGAAGACAGTGCCGCACCAGGCGTCGTCAATCTGCGCAAGGCGGTCGTTGTTCGCGTTCTGCCACTCGACCGCCATCTGCCTGTTGGAGACAGACGCCATCGCGACGCCGTAGTCGGCATACGGGTTCGGGTCCTTGTAGGTCGGGTCTTTCGCGGCGGACGCCGCAAGCGCCGCCATGCAAAGGGCCGTAACGATAAGTCTTTTCATCTTCTTCTCCCTCCTTACGCCTTCATGAACTCGTCCTGCCACGGCTGGCGCATCTGCTGGTAGAGGAAGCGGTCTGCCGCCTCGTCGTTCTTCGCCTTGAGCTTCACCGGGTCGAACTCGAACCCGCGCCCAAGGCGCTCGGCGACTATGCCGAGGTTGAACATCGTGCACGAGCGGAAGCCGTTCTGCTCGTTGAGCGCGAAGGTCTTGCGCGTGCGCACGGAGTCGAAGAAGTCGGTCTGCTGCGGCGCGGGCTCCGGCAGCTCGGCAAGCTTGGCGAGCACCTTCTCCTCGGGCCACCAGCCGTTTGCGTCCTTAAGGCGCAGCGTCTGGCCGTCCTTTGCCTTCTTGTAGACGCAAAGGCCGTTCGACCCCCTGAGAAGCGGCTCTTCGCGAAGCGACTCGTCGCCGTCGAGGACGACCTTCGTGCCGTCGTCGTATTCAAGCGTTATGCGGTCGAACCTGCCGACCGCCTCGGGATGCTGCTTCGGGCCCTTGTAGTCGATCTTCACCGGGCTCGTGTCGTCCTTGCAGAGAAGGTACTGCAGCGGGTCGAGGTAGTGCTGGGCCATGTCGCCAAGCCCGCCGGAGTCGTAGTCCCAGTAGCCGCGGAAGGACGTGCCGACCCTGTGGGCCGTGTAGGGCTTGTACGGCGCGGGGCCGAGCCACATGTCGTAGTCGAACCCGGCGGGAAGCGGCTCGGGCTTTTCGTTCACGCGGCCAGACCAGCCGAACTTCCAGCTGAAGCCCTGCCCCGCGCCGAACGTGCACATGAGCGGGCCCGACCCGAGAAGCCCGTTCTCGACAATCTGCCTTATCGGCTTTACCGTCGTGCCGAAGCCGTAGAACGTGCCCTTGAAGCGGAACCAGGTGTTGAGGCGGAACATGCGCCCCTTCGCCTTCACGTACTCCATGACTCGCTTGCCTTCGCCCACTGTGCGCGTCATGGGCTTTTCGCACCAGATGTCCTTCCCGGCGCGCGCGGCCATCACGCTCATGCAGCCGTGCCAGTGCGGCGGCGTGCAGATGTGCACGATGTCGACGCCCGGGTCCTCGAGAAGCTTGAGGAAGTTCTCGTACGCCTTGATCTTGCCCCAGCCGCACGCCTCGGCCTCCTTGAGGCCCTGCCTGACGCGCGCCTCGAACGGGTCGCAAAGACCGACGAGCCGCGAGCCCGTGCTGGTCAGGTGGTTGGGGTTTCTCGCAATCGCCCCGAAGCCGATGAGCGCGCGCGTCAGCTGGTTCGACGGCGCATCCGCGCCGAAGAGGACCTTCGCCGGCACGATGTTGAACGCCGCAAAGGCCGCTGAGGCCCTGAGCATTTCCCTTCTCGTCATGCGCATGATGGTTCTTCTCCTCCCTTGCAGTGTCACTTCACAAGTCTCTCTATCGCGAGGGCGATGTCCTCTGCCCTCCTGTCGCCGCCCTCGCGCTCGACGACGTAGTTGCCCCTGTAGCCGAGGTCCTCAAGCTCCTTCAGGAACACCTTGCCGCGGACCTCGCCGTCGGCCCAGGGCGTCTCGCTGCCCCACTCGCCGACCTTCGCCGTGTAGATGGCGTCCTTGGCGTGGATCTGGCGAATCCACGGGAAGAGCTTCCTGATCGCCTCGTGCGGGTTGCCCTTGTTGTACAGCACCATGTTCGCGGGGTCGAAGTTGATGTAGACGCCGGGAACCTCCTTCATGAACGAGGCGAGGTCGTCAGCCGTCTCCTGGCCGGACTCGAGCAGTATCGTGACGCCGTACTTCGCGGCCTCGTCGCGCATCCACCTGACGCGCTCGACGAACTTGGCCTTGGCAGCCTTGTCGCTCTCGTCAAGGAAGCCCGCGTGAAGCGACATGTACTTCGCGCCAAGCTCCTTCGTAAGCTCCGCGCCGCGCGTCACGATCTTCTTGTTCGCCTCCCAGTGCTCGTCGGGGACGATGCCGCCCGTCTTCTTGATGGTCTCCAGGGTTGAGTAGTCCTCGCCGACCGTGCCTATCATGGTGGACATGAGGTTCCACCTGCCGGACGAGACCTGCTCCTTCACGAACGCCCAGTCGTCCGCCTCCGCCGCGTCGCCGTGGCGCCCGTCCGGGTGGATGAACGGCCCGAGCGCGAGGTGGATGCCCTTCACGCCGCCCTTCTCCATGAGCGCGGCGACTTCCTTGAGCGGCTTGCGCCAGCTCCAGCTGCAGACGCCGACGCGCGCGGCGTCGATCTTGGGCGTGGGCAGCTCGCGTATGAAGATGTTGCGCCACTCAATCGGGTCGCCGTGGCACTGAAGCTCGATCTGCTCGACGGGGAAGATCGGGCGGCGGCGGTTCCAGTAGTTCTCGAGCACCGTCCCGTCGACGACGAGCTTGCCGTTGAGCCACACCCACACGCGCTCGCCGCGCATTATGATGTGGAAGCGGTTCCAGTCGCCCACGAGCCGGTCCGCTATCTCAAGCGCCTCCGACTTGTTGCCGGTCACCTTGGTGCGGTTGTTGTAGAGCCCGCCCGAGCCGATGTGCCACTGGTTGTGCGCGTCCCAGATCTGCACCTGCGGCGAGCCGCGCAGATAGAGCCCCGAGTCGCCCGTAATCGACATTATGCGCCAGTCGGCCCAGATCTCGAAGTCTTCGTAGTCGCGCTTCGTCGCGAGCGAGTAGCCGCCCTTGTAGCCGTCGAAGAAGAGGCTGCCGTTCCTCACGTGCCAGTGCTCGCGCATCTGCTCGTTGGCCTTCGCCTGCATCTCGGCGCGCTTTTCCGCAGTGGCTGCCTGGCGAACCTCGGGGTTGTCGAACTTCTCTTCCGTGGTGACGCCCTTCCAGTTGCGCTCGATTTCGTCGGCGCCGCCGGCAAAATACGTCTCGAAGCCCTCGGGGCAGGCCTCGGGCGCCGGCGCGTCGTCGCCCATCCTGGCGTCGTCAGGAAGCTCCTTTATGCGGATGTTGCGCCACTTCACGTCGCAGCCGTGGCCGAGCCAGCCGATGCGCCCCTCCTTCGAGTGGAGCCCAGGGTGCTTCTTGCCGTCGGGCGTGTCGCCGTCGCCCTTGAAGGCGGAGACGTCGGCCTTGGTGACGAGATAGCCGTTCAGGTAGACCTCGATCTCGCTGCCGACGACCTTGATTTCCTCGAAGTTCCACATGCCGGGCCTGCGCACGTAGCTGCCGCCGGCGGCGAAGAACCTCTCCTTGCCCCAAATCTGCTTGCCGATGTTGTCGCGCCTGGAGGGGACGATGCCGTAGATGGAGCCAGTGTACTGCCAGGGCTTGAGCTTGTCGGCCTTCTTCTCGGCGTCGTAGTACCAGCTGCCGCCGTCGTCGAGAAGCTGCAGCTCGCACATTGCGTTGTACGCGGCATGGGTGCTCGGCTCCGCCATCCTTATGCCGATGCCGTTGTTGGCGTTCGTCGGCATGCAGAACTCGAACCTGAGGACGAAGTTGCGGTAGCTCTTCTTCGTGACGAGGTTGCCGTGCTTTTCGGACTCTGGCACCGTCTTGTACCTCTCGCTGAAGCACTGGAGGACGCCCGGCTCCTTCGGGTCGACCCCGTAGATCGAAACCGCGCCTTCCCATCCGTCGAGGTTCTCGCCGTTGAAGATCGAGACGAACCCCTCCTCTATTTCCGGCTCGTAGCCGCCGAAGATCGGCGCGCTGGAAGTGGCGCAACCGGCAAGAAGAAAGAGCGCCGCAAGCGCAAACAAGGCCGATGTCTTTCGAACCATTTCAGTACTCCCGTGTTTTTTGCAGTTTGTCATTTGGTAGTTGTTTGTATTATATCAAATATGCCGCAAAAAGCGAAGTGGCAATTCCGGGAAAGGGACAAACCCCCTCCCGAACTCCAACTCGGAACTCGAACTGCATCCGACTATATGGCTATCGTGCCGTTCCTGGCGGTGACACGGATGGTGGAGCCAGGCGGATACTTGCCCGCGACAATCGCCTTCGCTATCGGGCTTTCAAGGTCGCGCTGTATCGCCCTCTTCACGGGACGCGCGCCAAACGCCGGGTCGTAGCCGTCGTGCGCGAGAACCGCGAGCGCCGCGTCGTCGATGTCGAGTGAAAGCTCCTGGTCGGCGAGCCGCCTGGCGAAATCCTTCACCTGCAGCTTCACGATTTCCCTGATCTGCGCCTCCGTGAGCGCGTCGAACTCGAGAATCTCGTCAAGCCTGTTCAGGAACTCCGGGCGGAAGATGTTCTTTAGCTCCGCCTTCGGCGCATTCGAAGTCATGATGACGACCGTGTTCTTGAAGCTGACTGTGCGCCCGTGGCTGTCGGTGAGCCTGTCGTCGTCCAGCACCTGAAGAAGCATGTTGAAGACGTCGGGATGGGCCTTCTCGATTTCGTCCAGGAGAACGACCGAGAACTGCTTCCTGCGGACGGCCTCGGTGAGCTGCCCGCCTTCCTCGAAGCCGACGTATCCGGGCGGCGCGCCGACAAGCCGCGAAACGGCGAACTTCTCCATGTACTCCGACATGTCGAGCCTCACCATCGCGTTCTCGTCGTCGAAAAGCTCCTGCGCAAGCGCCTTTGCAAGCTCTGTCTTCCCGACGCCGGTCGGCCCGAGGAACAGGAACGCGCCGACTGGGCGGTTGCGGTTCTTGACTCCCGCGCGCGACCTCAGGACGGCGTCCGCCACGGCGTCTACCGCCTTGTCCTGCCCGATGACGCGCTCGTGCAGCGTCGCGCCGAGGCGCATCAGCTTTTCGCGCTCGCCCTCTACGAGCTTCGTGACGGGGATGCCGCTCCAGCGCGACACGACCTCCGCTATCTCCTCCGCCGTCACCTCCTCGCGCAGAAGCGCGTTTGCGCCGTTGCGGGCGAGATCTTCCTCGTGCGCCTTGAGCTGCTTCTCGAAATCCGGGATGACGCCGTACTTGTAGCGCGCGGCGGTTTCGTTGTCGCCCCTTGAAAGGGCTATCTCGTAGGCGTTCTTCGCCTCCTCGAGCCTGCTCCTCACGCTGCGCACGTCTTCAAGCGCCGCCTTCTCCCGCTTCCACTGCGCGGTCATCGCGTCGGCCTTCTCCTTGAGGCCCTTGAGTTCTTCCTGCAGCTCGGCGAGGCGCTTCTTGGAGGCCTCGTCCTTCTCCTTCTTTAGCGCGATTTCCTCTATCTCGAGCCGCCGCACGTGGCGGGAGATCTCGTCAAGCTCCTGCGGGCAGGAGTCCATCTCCGTCCTTATTCTGGCGCACGCCTCGTCAAGAAGGTCGATCGCCTTGTCGGGCAGGAACCTGTCCTGGATGTAGCGCGACGAGAGGACGACCGCGTTCACGATCGCCTCGTCGCGTATGTGCACGTTGTGGTACTTCTCGAACCTCTCCTTTATGCCGCGCAGTATGGAAATGGCGTCCTCCTCGCTCGGCGGCTCTACCGTCACTGGCTGGAAGCGCCTTTCGAGCGCGGCATCCTTCTCCATGTACTTGCGGTACTCGTCAAGCGTAGTGGCGCCCACGCAGTGCAGTTCGCCGCGGGCGAGCATGGGCTTCAGCATGTTTCCGGCGTCCGACGAGCCCTCCGTCTTGCCCGCGCCGACGATGGTGTGGATTTCGTCGATGAAGAGGATGATTTTGCCCTCGGACTCCTTGATCTTCTTTAGTACCGCCTTCAGCCGCTCCTCGAACTGCCCGCGGTACATCGCGCCCGCCATGAGCGCGGTCATGTCGAGCGAGAAGACGGTGCGGTCCTTAAGCCCCTCCGGCACGTCGCCTCTCACGATTCGCTGCGCAAGCCCCTCGACGATGGCAGTCTTGCCGACGCCCGGCTCGCCTATGAGGACGGGGTTGTTCTTCGTCTTTCGCGAAAGTATGCGCACGACATCGCGGATTTCCGTGTCGCGCCCGATAACTGGGTCGAGCTTGCCCGTCCGCGCCAATGCGGTAAGGTCGGTGCCGTACTTCTCAAGGCACTTCTCGTTGTCTTCCGGTGGTTCGTATGTTGCATTCATTGTCAAATTCCTTCTTTACCAGACTCGCAATGTAGCAAACGGCGTGCCACACGGCAATTCGCAGTAAAAGCAATCCCACCATGTGACATTTTGTCGCATGGCGAGACAGCTACTATGCATCATCGACACCGATTTATCCTAAAAATCGCAGTTGAACCCAAGTCGCCTTCTTGCCGTCCAAGCCTTCCCTGCCTTCCGAACGTGCGCTCACGTAAAGGGCAACCGTGCTCCCTTGTTTCTTTGGGCGAGATGCGCGCTCCGGGACCTTCGGGCCGACCTGCTCGCCCGACCCGCATTTCGCCGGTCCCCCCGACAGAATTTTGACGCTCGTGCTTAGCACTCGCCTGTGCTATTGGGGGTCAAAATTCCATCGGACCAGCGAAATGCTCTCGTTCGCCAGTCGGCCCTACGCCCCACTCCGCTTCAAAGAGGTGATTATCATTGGTATTGGTTATTGGTATTGGCAACATTTCCACATTGGCAACATTCTCAACCGTTCTTGCCGTCGTTCAAGCAGGCGTCGAATCCGACTTCCGCACCCTACGCTCCAATGACAGATCAGGGGGGCAGGTCGATGTAGCAAGGCCGTCTCGGCCTTGCCGCAAGGTAGCCGCCGAACCGCGACTCGCCGTGTCGCTCTCGGCACTCGCTTCGCTCGGCTTGGCTCGCTATAAACACGAGCCCCGCTTCCGCGGCGGCTATGCTCGACGCGCAGCCCTCTTCCGCGCTTCCTCATCTTGATTGGTTCCTTTGCGCCTGGCAGCGACTTCAGGCTTGAATTCCTGTTCTATTAGGCGGTGCGCGGCAAAAGCTCCCCCTCTAAGATAGAGGGGGTGGCCGTAGGCCGGGGGAGTATGACGCAAAACAGGGGTTGCCTCCCCAAGTGAGGTCGGGACGCGGGGCAAGGTAGCCGCCGAGCGAAGCGAGGGCCGAGCGCAGCGAGGGGATAGCCGAGGGCGAAGCCCGAGTGCCGAGTGAAGAGCATGGCGAAGTGCGAGACGGCGGGCGCGGTGCGCTTC
>JAEEHL010000193.1 GCA_016280825.1 Verrucomicrobiota bacterium | reverse complement strand
GTCTGGTACTGCAGGTACACCGTCGCGCGCGCCGGCATCTTGGCGCAGCCGCCCTTGACGGAGACGGAAAGGATGTCTCCTTCGTCAACGTAGTAGGTGAGGTCCTCGAACTCTGCAACTCCCAGCCCAATGGGATTGAACCCGGACACTCCCAGCTGTATCTGGTTCTTTACGTCCATCCTCGTCCCAGCGTAGGCGCCAGTGCTCTCCGGGTCATAATTGGTGTCGTCCGAATAGACGCGAATTGCCATTCTCTGGGCTTCAAAGGCCAGGCATTTCATTCCACTTTCCCAATGACCAGAGTTGTCGTCCACTATGACCGCAAGGTTGTCGACGCCGTTGTAGGCGAACGGAACGTCTAAGGTAATCGCAGTCCATTCCTCTGGCGTGAAAGTGACCTCGCCGCTGAACACCTTGTCGTCGGCAGTGACGGCAATCCAGTCGCTGCTGCCGCCAAACGTCTCCTTGTCGGTGTGGACAAGGTAGATGTCGAGCGTGCGCGCTCTTTCGGTACCGACATTCTTGAATGCAATGCTGCCGATGGTGCAGGATCCGCCGATTTCGTCGAAGGTGTAGATCTGCTGAGTCAGCGAATAATTGTAGAGCGTGTATGTCGGCAGATAGCTGTCGACGGCAGTGCCGCTGCCTATTGTTATTGTCTCCGCCCATGCGCCGAGCATCGCGCCCGCCGCAAGAAGCATTGCCATCAGTTTTACCTTCATGTCAGTGTTTCCTTTTCTATGATTTGGCCAGAATTATATCATATTTTGTGAACTACTGCAAATGGAGATACAGGGGGAATTAGTTGATGTCGTCAAGGTCAATGTCGCCAATGGTGACGATCTTGCTCCAGCCGGGGAAGCTCTTCTGCGCGTTCGGCGGGAAGACGACATAGACCACGCCCGGGATATCCGGACCTGCCGCCTGTATGATGTCGCGCGTACCAAGCGAAATCGAATCGCCGTCGTCGATCATTGGAATGAAGGTCGTAGAGCAGGTAGGCGAGTAGGTGATTTCCTTCTTCGTCGTCGGGTGGTAGCCGACGACGAAATCGCCCTTCGCAGTCACCGCGCCCGACGCAGCGAACTTCAGCGAAACCGTGCCGACCCTGACAGGACCGGAATCGCCGTCGTCGTCCCAGACTTCCTCGACGTAAGTCGGCGTATTCTGGACGAAATCCTTCATTGCCGACTTCCACGGCTCGACCTTCCACAGGTTCTGGGTGGCCTGGATCCCCTTGAACATGTTAAACCCTAACCTGTACCCGCGACGGGAATCCACGACGCCGCGCGTGACCTTGTCCCCCTTGGGGTCGTAGATGGAACTGCCAGAGACCTCTATGACGTTGGTCACGACTTCATTGCCGCTCTTGGCAATCAGCGTCGCGAGGAAATCGGGCTGTAAAGACAGGGTTCCCCAAGCCCCAGACCCGTCGATGTAGTCGAACGAAGCTGCGGAAAACGTCCACGACTTGCCGCCCGACTGGTACTTGCCGCTGATCTTGCCGTTCGCCGCAACCGTCATGGAGAAGAGGCCCTCGACGTACGGCTCAAACTGAGAAAAGATATCCCTGGTGAACATGTAACCGAGCACCGCGCCGTCGAACGTGCCGACCGCCCATTCGGGCAGCGGTGCGACAACCCAATTGTTGAGATATGTCTTCGACGACTTGCCGGCCGTCGTTACGGTGAGCTTTACCTCGTATGGTATGGGGTCGCCGTTTTTGTCCATCTTCGACGCGGCGGTAGGGGCGCCGGTGAGCGACCACACGCCAGTCGCCTTGTCCTGCACGAGCTTGACGCCAGGCGGGAGCCCCGACGCCTTCACCGTGATGGCAGAAAGCGCAGTCGCCTCAATGATGCAATTCTCCGCCACTCCGCAGTATGTGTGGAAATCGTATGTGTAGGGATTCCAGGGATCGTCGGAGTCCAGCACAATTGCCGTGTGGTATTCCGGAATGTCAATAAAGGCCCTGATCGAAGCCGCGTCTTCCTCGGGCGACACGAACACCGCCGTAAGCGGCACGTCGAAATCGCCCATCTCAAAGGCGTAAGTAGCGCTGCGCGTCTCGTCAACGAGGTTACCCTTGGCATCGTAGAACCCGGTGAACACATGGCCCTTGTTCGCCGTCGCCTTCAGCGTCACCTTCTTGCCAGGCTCGTAGCGGCCAGCTCCCGTCACCTTGCCGGCGTCGTAGTTGACGCCGTCCGCGTCAACGGGGATTACCGAGACGAGAGGATCCTGCTCGAAGACGGCGAAGAAGGTCGTGGACATGTCGACGTCCGTGATGACGGTCGCTGTCGCCGTGCTCTTGCCCGGCTTCGCCGTGCGGTCTATGACGAGCGAGGGCGTCTCGGCGACGAGCACGAGAGAGGCGCGGTCGAACGGCGGAGGCGGGGGCAGCACCCCCGGCTCGGGCTCGACAACCGAACCCGGCTCGATAGCATACCACCCGACGAACCTGTTGTTCTTGTTCGCAGTCGCCTTCAGCGTCACCTTCTTGCCGGCGGCGCAGTATCCGGAGCCGGTCGCCTTGCCGCCGTCCGCGGAGAGCGCGACGCCGTCGATGTAGACGGTCTCGGCGAAGAGCGCGGTGTACGTGGCGTCCTCCGAGACCGTGAACTGGTACTTCGCCTTCTCGGAGACGATAGCGCCGTCTTTCTCCCAGCCGACGAACTCGCTGTCGGGACGCGCCTCGGCGACGATCGTGAGCTTCGTGCCGGCCGTGTACTCGCCCGTGCCTGCCACGAATCCGCGCCTGGAGCCCGAGAGGACATCGATCACGTGGCTCGACACCGTCTCTTTGGGCTTCGGCCTGTAGGGCGAGACTGTCGCCTTCAGCGCCTTGGTGTTCGCGTCAACGATTGTCACCTGGGCGACTTCGGCGACCCCGAGCTCCATGCCGACGGGCTCCGCGAGCTGGAGGAAGAGCCTCTCGTTGCCTTCCACCAAGTTGTCGGCCTTGACGGGGATCCTGATTGTCTTCGGCTCGGTGTCGCCCTTGTCCCACGTGAGGGTGAGCGGGAACTTGAGCCCGCCATTCGGGACAAGGCCGTCCACGTCCCCGTTCTTGAGGTCGAGGTCGGCCGCCGCGGCGGTCTGGTACTGCAGGTACACCGTCGCGCGCGCCGGCATCTTGGCGCAGCCGCCCTTGACGGAGACGGAAAGGATGTCTCCTTCGTCAACGTAGTAGGTGAGGTCCTCGAACTCCGCAACGCCCAACCCGACGGGCTTGAACCCGGAGACGCCCAGCTTTATCTGGTTCTTCACTTCCTTTGTCATGCCGGTGTAGTCGCCGGGGGCGAACGGATCGAAGTCGGTGTCGTCCGAATAGGCGCGAATTGCCTGTCCAACGGCTTCGAAAACAAGGCATTCCAGCCCAGAGCTGTACGTGCCCGTGTTGTCGTCTATGATGACGGCAAGGTTGTCGGTGCCGTTGTAGTCGAACGGAACATCCAGGGCAATCGTCGTCAATGCCATGGGCGAGAATGTCACCTCTCCGCTGAACACCTTGTCGGCGGCAGTGACGGCGATCCAGTCGCTGCTGCCGCCAAACGTCTCCTTGTCGGTGTGGACAAGGTAGATGTCGAGCGTGCGCGTCTTTTCGATTTCGACATTCTTGAATGCGATGCTCTCGATGGTGCAGGATCCGCCGATATCGTCCGGGGTGTATATCTGCTGCGTGAGAGAATAGTTGTAGAAGCTGGTGGTCGGCAGGAAGGATTCGTTGTAGTTGCCTCTGCCTATGGTGATTGTCTCAGCCCATGCGCCGAGCATCGCTCCAGCCGCGAGGAACATTGCCGCAAGTTTCGTTTTCATGTCGGTATTCCTTTCCTTTGTTTTGCCTGAATTATATCATAATTTGGGGGCAACTGCAAACATTAGTCGTTAGTCGATAGTCGATAGTCGCTAGTCGTTAGTGCTTGGTGCCTGTGTGCTTGGCGAAAATGGAATTTTACAATTCCGCTCTCGAACTCGAACTCCAACTCGAACTCGAACTCCAACTCGCACAGCCACTTGCAAGCGCAAAGGCGATGTGCTATAATAACGCCATAAACGCGAACGCTTGGAAAACAAACGACAAGACTGCAGGCGAACTGACGCGGCAAAAGCCCTAAAGCTGTTCGCCCGCGCCTTCACACCCCCCGGCGGAAAGCCGGGAGGCATGGCCGCTTCATGCTCGCTTCCGGCGCTCACCGGCTCGGCCGACGCCTTTCTCGCCCTCGTCCTCGCAGGAAGCTCCCGCACAGTACTCGTCGTCGCGCCTGGCCTCCCAGACGCCGAGCGCATTGCCTGCGACATAGAACTGCTCTCCCCGAATGTCGAAGCGCTTGAGCTGCCGCCGCCGTCGGAAGACGACGCGTCTACGGCGGGAACGAGAATGAAGACGGCGCGCGCGCTTGCATCGCAAGGCAGCGGCGCGCGCGTCGTCGTCACCACGGCCGCCGCGCTCAAATTCGGCGCGCCCGCCGCGCCGAAAGCCGTCCTGACGCTTGCCAACGGAAGCAAGACGCGCCTTTCCTCCGCCGCCGAGACTCTCGTCAAATGCGGATACGAGCGCGTGCAGGCCGTGTCGAAGGAAGGCGAGTTCTCGATACGCGGCGGAATCGTCGACGTGTGGTCGCCCGGCGACGAGCTGCCCGTTCGGGCGGAGTTCTTCGGCGACGAGCTCGAGTCGGTGAGGTCGTTCAATCCGTCGACGCAGCTTTCGGTCGAGCGAATCTCGGCGGCCGACATCCAGCCAGCCGTGCAGGACGCGGGAGGGGAATCGCGCAGCGTTTTCGACATGCTGCCAGACGGCTCCGCCGTGCTCGCGCTCGACCACAACTCGTACGAGGCGCTGCATCCAGGCGAGCGCCTTGTCGCAATCTACACGGGCGACCCGCCGCCGCCGGGCGTTCCCGCAGGGAAGCTCGCGACGTCGCCCCTTCCGGGATTCGCCGAACTGGGCGCGAACGAGGCGCACCATCCCGAGCTCTTCGACCAGGCGAGAATGCGGCTTGAGCACCACATAGACACGGCAAAGCGGCGGGGCGAGGCCGTGTTCAGGTTCGACGGGCTTTCCGGCGGCTTCGAGACGGAGGGGATGGTAGTCGTCACCAAGTCAGACCGCGTGTTCGCCAAGCGCAAGCTGCCGAGGCGGGTCCGCGAAGTGGCGGGCGCGCGCATCTCGGATTTCGAGGATCTCGAGCCGGGCGAATACGTAGTGCACGTAGACTACGGCATTGGGCGGTTCATCGGGTCTTCGGAGATTTCCACCGAGTCCGGGAGGAGCGAGGTCTTCACCGTGGAATACGCGGACGGCGCGAAGCTCCACGTCCCGGCCGCGCATGCGCACCTCCTTTCGCGCTACGTCGGCGTGAAGGGCGAGTCGCCGAAGCTGCACAGGATCGACGGCAAGCGCTGGGCGAAGGACAAGAAGGACGCCGAGCGCGCGGTGGCCGACCTCGCCGCCGGGCTTCTCGAAACGCAGGCGAAGCGCGAGATAACCCCGGGCTTCCAGTACGACGTCGGGTGCGACGGCATCGACGCCTTCGAGGCCGCGTTCCCGTACGAGGAGACGGCGGAC
>JAEEHL010000192.1 GCA_016280825.1 Verrucomicrobiota bacterium | reverse complement strand
TCGCCAGGCCCTCGTTGAAACACGGCACCAGCACTGTCAGCGTCGGCTCGAAGTCGGCTTCGGCCGGCGCCTTTTAGAAGGCGGCGAAGATGAAGCGCGAGATCACGAAGGCGCCGGCGATGATGGAGGAGATCGACACGAGCGGCTGGTAGAAATAGTTCTCAACGTTGTTCAGCTGCAGCGTCACCGCCCACGCCAGCAGCCCCACCGCGGCGACCGCCACGATGATGCCGAACAGGAAATGTGGGGGATGGTAGATCGCCTTCAGGCGCGCCTTCACCTCTTCCGGCGAAGGCGGCTCCATCGGCGGGGCGATCGTGCGCTCCAGCGTGCTCTGCACCATCGACCGGCGGCAGTAGGGACAGATCGTTGGCGGGGCCGTCCCTATGGTCTGGACGTCAATCAAACAGTGCAGACACCGGCTGGAGCGCACCTCCACCGAATCTTGGTGGCGGCTCCCGGAGATGGCAAGACCTGGGCTGGAACGTGTAAAAAACCTACCCGTTCCCCCACTCCCTGCCGTAGTTATGCTCGATGTTGCCATTTTCCTTCTTGCTTTCCGTTCAAGGGTATAGTACCCCTATACCCCTATCGCGAAAAACACAAGTATAATATCATATTTCCCCGCCGATTTCAATGGAAAATTGTAAAATCCAATGGGTCAGCAAAAAAGAGGGGCAATTCCAAGGCCGCCGTCGACCGGCAGTATCGCGCCGGAAACCATGCGGGCGCCTAGAAGGAACCCGACCGCCTGCGCCACGTCCTCCGCCTGCGGCCGCCCGAACGGGCAGAAGCCGCCCTTCATCCTTACGCCCTCCGGCGCCATCACTGGCCCGGGCGAAACGGCGTTCACGTTCAGGGTGTCGGAGAACAGCGCCGCAGCCTTCAAGGTGTAGTCGCGCAGCATCTCCTTCGACTTCGCATACGCGGGGAATCGAGCGGACTGGTCAGAGGCGTCAAGTATGTTCACCACGGAGCCCCTGCCCGTCTCGCGCCCCGCCATGAGAATGACGAGCTTTTGCGCCGATTCGAAATTCACCGTCTCCACGCCGTCTCCTGAAAGTATCGCGGCGTTGTTGACGAGCGCGTCCGGCGGTTTCCCGCCGAGGATGTCGATAGCCCGCGAATAGAGCTTCGCCGCCCCGGAAGGCTCGGAAAGGTCGGCAACGACGTCGGCGCCGGCATCCTGCCTATGGGAAGACGTGAGGACGTGCCATCCGCTCTTGCGCAAAAGGCCCGAAATCGCCGCGCCGAGGCGCACGCACCCGCCCGTGACGAGGACCGTCTTCATTCGTACCTCAGTGTCCATATCTGAAGCCTCATGCGATCGGAAAGGAATTTGTCCTCGAACTGCGGCGAATGAAGCCACGTGCCGGCGAAGCGCAGCTTGGACAGGCGTTCGAGCGGCCCAAAGCCGCCGAGCTGGTCGCGAGGCGTCACCGTCGCCTCGTCCGCGCCCGTCGCAAGGACCTCCAGCGCGGCCATAAGGAAGTCCGCAGGCCCGATTTCCGCGGAGCCGACGCGAATCGAGGCAGGGAGAAAACGCGAGACGTCAACCTCCCTAGCCGCTGCCACGAGGTCTTCCCGCCGCACCTTTACCGGCTCCGCGACTCCACGCGGACGGGTGAGAAACCCATACGCCATGCCCGGGGCGAACGACTTCCCGCCGCGAAGAAAATGCACCGCCGCAAGAAAGCAGTCGGCGAGAGACCACGACCCCGGCTCCCTGACAGGGCCAAACGACCTCTCAAGAGAGGCCTTGACGCTCGCGACGTCGTCAAGGGAGATGTCGCGGCGCGGCTTCTGCCGGGCCTCGACCTCCGCGAGCGTCGTGATGCGGAAACGGGGATCGCCCTTTATCCTGCGCAGAAGCCCGCGGATCCTCTCAAGGTAGGCTGACGCCTCGTCGTCGGGCCGCCGAGGCGACATCTCCCACCGGCCCCATTTCCTGAGGTTGCCGCCTTTGTAGTTGAGTTCGTCCCAGAACGCCTTCGCATGGACCTTGTTCGGGTGGCAGTAAACGAAGGAGCGCCGCGTCTTCGCGAGCCTGTCGAGGAACGCGTCGTCGTCGAACTTTGCGCCACGGTCGAGGATTTCCTCCCAGCTCAGCCCATACGGGACGTGCCTCAGGTTGCAGAACCAGAAATCGTCACTGCAGAGGTGGCTTGCAAAGGACGCGCCGCAGAAGAACCTGAGCCCCATCTCCGCATAGGCGTAGTAGGCGACATACGAATCGCTGTTCCCCGGCGGGACGGCTCCCCACACGCGCTCAACCCCGGTCGCCGCCCTGACCATTCCAAGGGCCTCGGCCTCACGCGCAAGGACGGCGTCGTGCGCCAAGGAATAGTCTTCAAGGTCTGACACCTCCATCAGGTTAGGGTGTACGCTGTGCGAAAGGGAGTGCGTCATCACAAGATGCGGCCTCAGCGCCGCGAGGACATCCGTCCTCCCGCGCTCCACGAGGGACCGCGCCATGTAGCCAACGAGCGCGAAGTGGCCGACGACGCCCTCCTGCGCAAAGAGGCTTGCTAGCTCCAGCACGCCGTCGGCAGAAGCGGGCGACGTGAAGTCTTCCGCGTCGAAACTGAAAAGCACCTCCACGGGCTCTGCGGCAGGAGCGGCAAGTGCAAACATGGCCGCCGAGGCCAGAATGGACCTAAGCCGCGGCAGCATCATTTCACTTCACGGTACTTTTCCACTGCCTTGCGCCACTCCGGGGAGCCGCAGTATCCGCAGCTCTTGAATTCCGGGCAGAAGCCGCGGTAGACGCACTCGGGCACGCAGCACTCGGCAAGCTCAGGCTCCTTCGCCGCGATTTCGTCAACGACGAGACGCCATGCGGCCGTCGTCTCCGGGCTCGCCTGGCGGCAGAGCCTGCGGCGGGAAATGAACATGATTGCCTGCGCGTTTGCAAAGCACTCGTGCATGACGGGCGCGTCCTGGCGGCTGTCGTCGCGCTTTACGCCCGTGCGGTCGGTGCGCTGGGTCGAGACGAAATGCTCGATGCCGAACTTGTGGCGGACGAAGTGCACCGAGACCCAGTAGGGGAGGTCGATCCACTTCCAGTTGAAACAGAGCTTCCTCACTGGCGAATGCTCGGCGAGGAGAATGCGCTTCTTCCACTTCGGGCTCGGCTCCTTCGTGCCCTCGTCGAGGCGTATCGTGGTGCGGGCCGCGTCGGCGACCTCGCGCCACGTGCCCCTCACCTTGAGAAACTTTACCTTCGGCGCCATGTCAGTCATAGCCCGAGCAGGGCCCTCGTCTGCTGCTTGCGTATCTCCTGCTCGTCAGTCCACGCGATTTCGCCGCTCGCGATGTCCTTCATGTTCAACGTGAACTTGTAGTAGCGGTCGGTAACTCCGCCCACCTTCTCGTGCATCTCCGTAAGGGCGCCATACAGGTAGAGCTGCGCGGCGGACTGCTGGCCGGCGGCCACGGCCTTCGACGGGTCGGTCATGCCGTTCAGCTGCTGGTCGTTCATGAACTGGAGATCCGTGGCGGAAGTGGTGCGGTCCATGAAGCGGAACTTGCGCGAGCGCACGAGCTTGGTGCGGATCGAGTCGGCAATGGACTTCATGTCGAGGTGCATCGTCGTGCGGTTTTCCATCGGGCCGATGTCGAGCACCGGCTTGCCGGCGACGTACTCCGCGATGAACTCGCGGTCCATAAGCATGGAGTCGACCATCTTCTCGACGGTCCTGCGGATGTCCTGCGGCTCGAGCCGGGAGGTCTTGGCCTGCTGGTCAAGCTGCACTTCGCTCGCCCTGGGGCCGACGCATCCGCAAAGCGCCATTGCCGCGGCGCAAGCGATAAACAGTGAATGCTTCATGGTCTATTCCTTTCCTGATGGTTGAAGTTGTCAGCGGCCGCCCTGTGCCGTATCGGTCTCGCGCACCTGGAGGCGCGCCGTCACGCCGCGGTCGTTCGGCGCCATGCCGGTGAAGGTAGTGACGTCCTTCCCGTCGAGGACGATCGCGCGGAACGGCTTGCCGTCGGGATCGATGTCCGTCCCGTCGGCATCGGCCCACACCATCCTCGCCTGGAGGTTCTGGCGCCTCGTAGTCAGCGACTCGAGAGTCACCGTCGCCTTCTTGATGCCTCCGACGTCGTCGTAGGTGACGCGCACGACGCGCACCCTGTTTACGAGGCGCATCGAACATTCGAGAACAGATGCGTCTCCCGTCTGGGTGTCGACCGTGACGCGGGTTCCCCCGGTCTCGCTGACGCACCCTGCCAATATGGCGGCAGCCGCCGCCAGGACTGTTGTCTTGATCTTCATTGTTTTTCCTCCTTGCCGCTCAAATCCATGACAGGCGCCCCTCTCCCCGAGACGGTCGCGGAGGCGCCGCGCACCAGAAGACCCGTGTCGGCCAGCCACAGGATGCGCGTCTCGCCGGGGGCGAGCGGAACGCGCGCAGGCACGCTGCGCCCGTTCACCGAAATCCCGAGGTCGTACGTCCCCGGCTCCATCTCGAGCTCGCACCACACTTGCTGCGACGCCGGAAGCGTGCGCCAGCTGCGCGTGTCTGCCGATCGCAGCGCCGACACGATCAGGTTGCCGAGAAACACCGCAAGCCTCGCATATTCGTTGCCGCAGGCGTTGACGGCCACCTGCGCACCCGCCTGCACCATCCCCCTGGTGACGTTGCGCGTCACGATGCCTGGAAGCTGCTCCTTAAGGTCACGGGCGGCCAGCGAACGGATGTTGACGGCGGGGGCGGCCTCCCCTGCGCCCGCGGAACCGGCCACGAAGACGCGGTTCTCGGAAAACGCCTCGGCGGGATACTTCGGTATCTGTATCGCAAAGCCAGTGTAGATCGGCACCGGGATTTCAAGCGACTCGCGCATGGGCACGAAGCCCTGGTCGTAGAGGACGACTAGCTTGGACTTCCCCGCGCGCGGCGTCGCAAGGCCGCCGGCCCGCGCCGCGTCGGCGGCGAAAAAGCGGTTGCCGGGGTTGACCGCGTCGGCCTTGCGATAGCTCTGCCAGGCCATGTCAAGCTCGCCGTTCGCCTCAAAGAGGACTCCCGTAAGCCACCAGAGCGCGGGGTTTTCCCATGAGTTGCGCGTCGCGGCTATCATCTCCCTGAGGTTGTCGGCCTCCTTCGCGGCAATGGCACGCGTGGTGTCGCTCGCGCCGTCAGGCTCCTTCGCAAGGTCCGCCCCGCACGTTTCGGCAAGCTCGTCCTGCAGGTTGACGGCGATTCTCGCGTCGACAAGCGCCTCGCCGGGCGCTCCCGCGAATATCTGCGCGAGGATGCCGTACTCAAGCGCAAGGTTGAGCTCGTAGGGCGGCAGGTAGTACTCCCTCGTGCGGTCGTCGGTCACCGTGGAGGCGAGCGCCGTGTTGCCCCAGTCGGAAAGCTTTATCCGGGGGCCGTTCTCGCCACGATCCACCGCCGAGTCGATTGCCGCGCGGAAACGAGCGCTCGCCGCGCCAAAGTCCCCCGCGAGCATCCGCGTGCGGCCTGCTTCGACAAGGCCGAGATTGCGCGAATAGCGACTGTTGTCGGCAAGGTCATCGCTCCACGCCACTGCAACGGCGTCATCGCCCCTGGACAGTGCCGCAATGGCGTTCCGCGCCTCCTCGTCGACGGTCACGCACCCGCAGGCCGCCGCCGCAAGCGCGGCGGCAGCAAGGCGGAGCGCTGCACTGTTCGTCGCCGGCAAGGGGTCAGTTCGTCTGCTTGATGACTATCGGCGTGCGCCCGCCGTAGGTGACGTCGCGCCAGCTGGAGGAATCGTAGTTCACCTTGATGCCGCGGGTCATCGCCGCCTCGGCATAGCCCTGGGCGACATTGGCCCTGAGCGCCTCCATCGAGCCCCACTTGGCGATGCCCTCGTCGCTCATCTCAAGCGCGATCTCGAACACCGATCCGTTCTGGACGTTGACCGTGCCGGTGAACGGCTTCATCCACGCGCGCGACACCTTGATCTGGTGGAGGCCGGGGGTGGCCGCGAACTGGCCCGGGGCGGAGCCGACGACTGCGCCGTCAAGCTCTATCGTCGCTCCGCCCACGACCTTGCGCAATTCCTGGAGCTGCTCGCCCGAAACCCCCTTCGTCCTGCTTTCGAGCGCGGCCACCACGCGGTCGATCGTGGTCGACACGGTGAAGACGACGTTCGCCTGGGCCTCCGACGGGGCGCGCCACTTGGCCGACTTGCGGGCGACGACTGGGACTGCCTGCGCAATCCACTTGTCGAAAAGGATCTGGTAGTATCCCATCGGGTCGTCGTCGCCGCCAAGGACGGGCATCTGCTGGGCGGGCAGCGGAACGCTGTCGACGCTCGCGCCGGTCGCGTCCATGATCTTGAGCGTCATCCTCAGGGTGAACACCTTCGACGACTGGCCTCCGATGTTGCGCGACATCGCGCGGGCGTCAACCACCGACGCGGCTGCAATGTAGTCGCAGCCGAGCATCTGGGAGACGCGCGGCACGGATCCGCCCGTGAAGATGCCAGGCAGGAGCCCCGTCTTCTCCTCGGCCGCAGTCACCTTGTAGCGCCTGAACGTGTCGGCCACCTGGGCAGAGTCCATCACGGCAAAGCCGTCGACTTCGGCAAGCGCCGCCGCCAGGCGGTCCCTCAGCCCGTCCATTTCGTCGTCCATGCCGGGAACGCGCGTGCGGTTCTGGACGAATACCGCTATCTTCTTCAACGCCGTCGTCTGCTGTTCGACGGCGACCTGCTCGACCACCGTGGTGGTCACGTTCTTGACGACAGTCGTGGTCGTCACCGTCTGCTGGGCTGCCGCCGCGCAGGCAATGGCCGCAATAGCCCCTGTAATCAGCGTCTTCATGTTGCAGGCCCTTTCCTCAGAAATACCAGTTGACTATGGGCAGGAACGGAACGTCGGCTTCCTGGATGACGTTGACGAAGCCGATCTGCACCCCGTACATCATGCGCGTGACGTTGATTGCGCCAAGTTGCCAGCCGCGGAAGATGTCGGTGGTGTTGACTACGCCTATCTGCCAGCCGTCGAAGTTCTCGACCCAGTTCCAGACCCCGATCTGCAGGCCCTTCACGTCCCAGAAGCCGGGAGGTAGCCCGACGGGGGTTATGATGTTGATGGAAAGCGGCGTGTAGGAACGCATGCACTCCGCCGGGGGGTTCCTGCCCTCGACGCGGAGATTCGCCTCGGCCCCATAGGACGCGAACGCGAGCACCAGCGATGCACACAGGATGATCTTCTTCATGGACTGCCTCCTTCTCGTTTGTTATTTCACTACGAAATTGACCATTCGCTTCGGGACGGCGACGACCTTGACGACCGTCTTGCCCTCGAGGAACTTCGCGACCTCGGCATTGGCCTTTGCGGCCGCCTCCATCTCGGCAGGCGTCGCGGAGACGGGGACCACGACCCGCCCACGCAACTTGCCCATGACCTGCACCGGTATCTCGACCTCGTCCTCGACGAGCGCCGCGGGGTCGAACTTCGGCCACGGCTCGTAGGCGAGCGTCCTTTCGTGGCCGAGGAACTGCCAAAGCTCCTCGCCAAGGTGCGGCGCGAACGGAGCGAGGCAGAGGACGAACTTCTCGAGCATCTCCTTCGGGAGGCCTCCTGCCTTCGCAAAGCCCTCGGCCTCGTTCACGAACACCATCATCGCGGAGATCGCCGTGTTGAAAGCCATCGCGTCAAGGTCCTCGCCGACCTTCTTCACCATGGCGTTGAGGCTCTTCGACTCGGCCTTCGTCATGGCGCGGCCGGCGACGGGCGTCTCGGTGACGAGGCGGTTGGCGCGCTTGAGGAAGCGGTACACGCCCTCGACGCCCTTCGTAGACCACGGCTTCACGGCCTGCAGCGGACCCATGAACATCTCGTAGAGGCGCAGGGAGTCCGCGCCGTAGTCGCGCACCACGTCGTCGGGGTTGACCACGTTCTTGAGCGACTTGGACATCTTCGCCGGGAATTCGGTGAGCAATTCCTCCTCGCCGCCCTCCTCCGCGCCGTAAGGTTTGCCGTCGCGCCAGGTGATCTGGTCCATCGGGATCAGCACGCCGCGGGAGGTCTTGTAGGCGAGGCCGAGGATCATGCCCTGGTTGACGAGCCGCTGGAACGGCTCGGGCGTGGGCACGAGGCCGAGGTCGAAGAGCACCATGTGCCAGAAGCGCGCGTAGAGGAGGTGCAGCACCGCGTGCTCCGCGCCGCCCACGTAGAGGTCGACGGGCAGCCACTCCTTCAGGAGGGCGGGGTCGGCGAACGCCTTCTCGTTATGCGGGTCGATGTAGCGGAGATAGTACCAGCAGGAACCGGCCCACTGCGGCATCGTGTTAGTCTCGCGCGTGCCCTTCTTGCCCGTCGCCGGATCGACCACGTTCACCCACTCCGTGGCCTTCGCGAGCGGCGGCTCACCAGTGCCCGTGGGCTTGTAGTCCGCGAGTTCCGGCAGCGTGAGCG
>JAEEHL010000191.1 GCA_016280825.1 Verrucomicrobiota bacterium | reverse complement strand
CTTCCGCCTGTATGTCGTTAAGCTGCGTGTAGAACTCGGCGTTCTCGGCGTTCTTCGCAGTCGAAAGATTCCTGTTGGCCATTCCTCATCTCCGTGACAAGCGCCGCGGCAGCGTGTCAGGAAATGAAAAGAGGCACCCTCTAGTCACGTCATCCCTGAGGCCCTGAGAAGCCCAACAAGAAACGTGTAGAGGTGTGCCAAACGGCACATCTCTGCAATCACGTCGTCTTGTTTGAAATTTCTCAGGTTTCAGGGAACGACAGCGTTGCAGCAGTGCAACAAACTAATGCGCCCGGTGGAATTGGGTTCGTTTCCCGGACTATGACCCTACGCCGCGCCTTCCGCCTCGCAGGATGCCGTATATTATATCAAAAAATCCGCCTCGAAAACCGCCGCGGAGAAAAAGAAACTTCCGCTTAGAGCCGCAGCACTTGCGAATGACTTTGCAACTGCAACGGCTGGGGCGCAAATCCCGACAAGTCAAAGTCGGGCACGGAGAGAAGGCCGAGGCGTATGGCGGAGGGAGCCGGGCACGTCGCGGTTCGCGCTATGCGCGGCAAGGCGCGGTGCTATGCAAGGAGACGAACGAAGCGGCGATCAGCCGCGTAGAGAGGCGACGAAGCAGAGTGCCGCGGATTGACGATGCAGAGCGTGAGAGCGTCGGGAACGTCGACCGGGGCCGAGCGCCGAGGCACGAACGAAGCGACCGACACCACCAGAATGGCTAACGCGGCATGTTTCGCCGCCGTCAGCGGGGCGCAGTCACGCGAGAACGAGGCGAGTTGCGCAGGAACGCGACCCGCCGCTGTATACGTATACAGCAAGCGGTCGCGGTACGCGCAAATCGCCCGTTGTCGCGGGCGAGCAACGTTGCGGCGAAACATGCCGCACGTTGACACAGCACGGCGCGGACACAGCAACTACCTAACTAAAGACAGCACCCACTCGTTGAGCCTAAGCCGGTCGCGAGACGGCCCTACCTTCAGACGTGCCGCGAGGCGAGCACGAGGGACGCGTTGCTGCCGCCGAAGGCAAACGAGTTGGAAAGGCACGTCGCCGGGCGGCGCATAAGCTCGATCCAGCAAAGCGCGGCCTCGATTGCCCCTGCCGCGCCAAGGCAATGCCCCGTGAGGCTCTTTGTGGAAACAACCCGCACTTCAAGCCCGTCGGCTGGCGAACAGCCTTCCACTGGCTCCCTGCCGCCGAATATCCGCCCGACTGCGGCGCATTCCATGGCGTCGTTCTGCTGCGTTCCCGTTCCGTGCAGGTTTATGAAGTCAATTTCGCGAGGCGCGAGCCCGGCGTCCTCCAGTGCACGCCTCATCGCCGCCTCCGCGCCCTTCCCCTCGGGATCGGGTGCGGTCAGATGGTATGCGTCAGACGACTCTCCGACGCCGGAGAGCCAGACGCCCTCTCCCGGCCTTTCGTCGCGCTCCATCAGGAAGAACGCCGCGCCCTCGCCGAGGTTTATTCCGTCGCGGTCTGGCGCGAGCGGGCGCGCGAGCCCGGGCGAAAGCGCCTCAAGCGCATGGAACCCCTCCACGACGGTGCGCGTGTAGGCGTCTGCCCCGCCGACTACGACTGCGTCGCATATCCCGCGCTCCATTAGCCGCCGCGCGGAGGCGAAGACCTTTGCCGACGACGAACAGGCCGTCGACACTGCCCAGCAAGGCCCTTCCACGCCCCACCTTTCGCGCAGCCTCCTCGCCGGCCACGACATGTCGATTACGTCGGGGTTGTCGGTGAACTCCTCCATCGTGGAATTGCTCGTGCCGACGACCGCGCCGACTCTCGCCGCGCCATATCTCGACTTGGCCGCTTCGAGGGCGGCGGAAAGCTGCTCCATCGCGGCATCGACGAGCACGCCGACGCGCGGCAGGCCTAGCACTGACTTCACGCGCTCGCCAATCGTCGCTGGCGACGGCATCCGGGCGGCAAAGCCGAAGAACGTAGACTCGCCGCCTGAAAGGCCGCCGAGCGGCTTCATGCCCGACTGGTCGCCTGCCGCAAGCCTGCGTCCGACCTCGCCGACGTCCGCGCCGAGCGCGCAGACGATGCCCATTTCAGAAAGCATATATCGGCAATGGCTCATTTCACCCCTTCCCATTCATATACCTGGTCCGGGTGCTTCGCCTCGAGCTCGCCAAGCACGGCGAAGAACCCCTTCTCGATTTCAGGCGCCTTGCCGCGCAGGCGGCGGATGACGGCGACGTATCCCGGGCCGTCGGCAATGCACGTCGCGAAATAGACTGGCCGCCCAAGCGCGGCGGCAAAGCGGAACGCGCCCCTTCCCCTGTCGCCCGCCATGACGAGGCACTCGCCGCGCTCCAGCCATCCAATGGCGCTGAACGCTGTGTCAAGGCCGATGTCCGAGACGGAATGCAGGCATATCTTCCCGCCGCAGATGTGCCTTAGGTAGAATTCGTTGAACGCGGACGTGCGCTCGAAATCCGTCCAGGCATGGAAGACAGGCGGGTTCTCCGCAAGGGCGAGAAGCGCCTCCACCGTGCCGCAATGTGACGAGAGGATGAAAACGCCGCGCCCTGACGTGACGTCGTCTGCGAATTCCCGCGCGTCTGGCGAGCCGTCGTCCACCACCTTCAGCGCCTTGACGCGCCCGCTCCCCACCGCCGTCTTGTCGGCGAGCGACCGCGCGAACAGGACAAGCTTCCTGCGCGAAGGCGAGGCCCTGCGCACGGCTGGCGAAAACGCCCAGACGCAGCTTGCCACGCACTGCGCAAGTAGGCGCATGGCGCGAAGCCCGAAGACGCGGTAGAACAGCCAGACTATCTCCATGCCAAGCGGCGAAGCGGCCTTCTCGACGCCGCTCTCCCGGCGATTCGGCCGAAGCGCGAGCGCCGCGAGGAAGCCCGAGGGGAGCCCTACCCCGAGAACGGTGCCAAATGCGGCGGCCGGGCGGAACGACACGAATGCAAGCGCCCCGAACCCGGCAAGGCTCGTAAGGAGCGAACAAGTGGACGACTTTAGCGCGCCGCGTTCCCCGGAGCGCAGGAATACCGCATAGTCCACGCACATGCCCGCGAGAAGGATCGCGGCGAGGATATGGAACAGGTTTGCCGTTCCGCCTGTCGCGGCGACTGCAGCCGCTGCTACGGCGACTGCGAAGACAGGCGGGGCCGCAACTGCAAACGCGCCCAGCCTGAAAACTGCGAAGAGCGCGGCGAACATTGCAACGAGCGCAAGGGCGAAGCGCCGCGCCGTTTCGTCGGCAAGGGCGTTCATCACGGCCGAAAGCTCAGCCGCCGCGCTTCGCCGAACGGCCGGCGGCCTGGGCGTTTCCGAAAGGCCGAGCGCGCGGGCGACCTTCTCGCCCTGCTCGGCGTAAAGCCTGCGGACGTCCGCGGCAACGGATTCGGGCGGCGGCTCGAAAAGCGACGCAATAATGCGCTCGGGCTCCATAAGCTCGGCCGAGGGGACGTAGAGCGACGCTGGGTCGGTTGCAACCTTCAGGCGGGATGCCAGGACTGCCGCCGCCGCCATCGCCGAGACGAGAACTACGCGAAGCGCCCCCTTCGCGATTCTCTGCGGGCGGCACGGGGGCGTTTCGAGACGCGGGTCGGTTTTTTCCGGCACGGGGCAGAAGCAGACCGCGAACGCAAAGGCGGCCGCGAGGGACGAGACGAGGAACACCGCCGTCTCGCGCAGTATCGGAAGCGACGAGAACCAAAGCGGCGCAAGCGAGAGCGCTGTCGTCGCAAACGATATGGCGAGATTCCGCGCAGGGCGCCTCCAGTCGTCGGCTGCGCAAAGAAGCCAGTGGAACGAATAGTCGACAACAAGGCCGAGAACCGCAGTGCCGAAGACAATGGTCATCACGTGGAACGACGGCGACGAGACCACAAGCGCCGTCGCGCCCGCCGAGACGGAGAAGACGAGCGACGCGACAACGTACCAGATGCGGGAAAGCGGGCGGAACGCCAAGAGCGCGATCGCGAGGATAAGAAGCGACGAAACCGCGGAAAGCACCCCTATCTCCCTTTTCGACTTCGAGACGGCAGAGGCGGTGTGGACCGGCACTCCGCACGGCATGACGCGGACCCTGCCGCCGAACGCCTCCTCAGTACTGGCCGCCGCCCCGCGCATCGCGGATGCAAACGCGGCAAGGGCGTCCATGTCGGACGTCGTTTCATTCGCCAGCGAAACCGGCAGCACGAATACGCCCGAATCGGCAAACGACATGAGGAACCTGTCCTTGAGGCAAAACGGGTCGTCGTCCGGGCCGAACGCCGGCGGCATGGGAGAGGCGACATAGCGCCTGATGGCGTCCCTCGCGATCCTGGCCCGCCCTTCGCCAGTAGAAAGCGCCTCGAAATCGCGCTTTGCGACAAGCCCCCCGGCGCGGGCGGCGAATCTCGCAAGCGCCGAGGGGATGCCCTGCGCGCCGGCGACGTCCGCAGGCTGGGACTTGAGAAACCTGGCGGGCAGAAGCGACGCAAAGTGCCTTGCGGCCTCGTTGCACACCGACGGGCCGGAACCCGAGGAGATCACGGCAAACGCCGTGCCGGCCGATTCGCTCCGCTCTTCGTCCGACACGAAGGAAGAGCCGTCGCCGAGCATCGCGTAGACGGAAAGGCCTACCTTCGGCCTTATGGCGAGAAATGCAAGCAATGCCGCCAGCGCAAGCGCGGCGGATGCGGCAAAGGCGAATGCCGGCCGCCTATTTGGCATCGCCCCCTCTTTCCTCGAACGCTATGCGGCTCACGGCCCCGTTGCCGCTTTTGAGCTCGGCCTTTTCGGGGAGATCCTTCCCCTCTACCGACAGGCTCTCGACCAGGCCGCGAAGCATCGAGTTCCTGGGTACGAACACCGCCTTCCAGCGGCCTTCCCCGAGCGCCTCGACCTTGACCTCGAACACGTCGTCAAACGCGGTCTTCTCGCCTTTGGCGAATGCGTCGGTCGCCTTGCGGATGTCGGAATAGCGCGGCATGTCGCTGGCGGACTTCTCGCGCCGGCCGTCTTCGTCCTCAAAGACCATTGCGTCCTTCTTCATGGCGACAAGTGCGCTGAACGGCTCGAGGGTGCGCCATTCAATGCCCTCTGCCCCTACATGGCAGCTGACGGTGCCGGACGAGACAAAGACCTTCTCGGTGCCGGGGAGGGTGCGCTCCATCTTCCACGCGGCGGACGACGAAAGCGCCTTGCGCATCGCCTTCTCGGCAATGTCGCGGATGCCGTCTTCGCCTGCCAAGCAAGGCGCAGCGATAAAGAACGCCGCGGCTATTGCGGCAGCACAGTTCCGGAAGACGCGACCTTTGCGCCAACCGAATACTCGAACGCAAGACTGCATTCGTCCCTCCTTTCGACTTTCAGGCGAACGCGCTCGCCCGGGCGGACAAGCCGCCGGAACTTCACTTTCCTCCACTGCGAAACGCCGGGGAACCGCCCGAATGCGCGAAGCGCAAAGCGCCTCAGGACGATGAGCTGCACGACGCCGGGAAGTATCGGGAATTCGGGGAAGTGCCCGTCGAACCACCCGCCGTCAGGCGGGAACGCAAGCTCCGCGTCGAGCGTCCGCTCCATGGCAGTCCACGATAGGACTACCGGCTCGTGGCAGGCCGCGGAAAGCTCGGCGCGCACGGCCGCGGCAGTCGTCTTGCCCCTTGCGTCCACGGGCATTTCCGCCACGAAGCGCATGCGCCTGGGGAATGCCCCCGACGAGAGCGTCGGCGCTATGTCGTGCCGAAGGCGCGACATGACGGCCTCGTATGTGGAACCGGCAAGAAATTCGCGCCCCTCCTTCGAAAGGACCGCGAGCACCCCCGTTCGCGCAACGCCGCCGACGTCGACGGCCTCGGCACGCGCCCTTTCCACAAACGGATGGGCCTCGAACGCCCTTTCCACGGCATCGAGCGAAACGAACTTCTCGAGAACCTTCGCAAGCCTGTCGGTGCGCCCGAGGATTTCGAACTCGCCCGAATCCGCAAAGCGAACGGCGTCGTGCATCACAAGCGGCCTTTCCGCGGCAAATGGCGACTCGACCACGAGGCGACCGCCTTCGTCCTCATGGCCCGACACGCCGGACGCAAAGCGGAAGAGCCGCGAAACGGAGCGCCTTCTCCACGCAATCGTCCCGGCCTCGGTCGAGCCGTATATCTCAAGCGGCGAAACGCCAATGGCAAGCGTGGCCGACTCGGAGGCGCCCTGCGAAAGCGCGCCCCCGGAAGTCACGACGTCCACGACCGACGACTTGAGCGATGCGAAGTCCGGGTGGCGCACGGCCTTTTCGAGAAACGACGGCGTAGTGACGAGGACGAACCTCCCGCGTTCCGCAAGGGCGGAAAGGTCCTCTACGGAAGTCTGTATCCCGTCCGCCACGGGCATGCCGAGAGCCTCCGGGAGAAGCCTGCGCCAGAGCGCGCCGTAGAAATGCTCCTCGGGAACGGTCGCCGCAAGGAACGCGGCCCTTGAAAACGATTCACCGAACAGGGCGGCGAGGGATGCCGCGTCGGCCTTCATCTCGTCAAGGCTGCGGGCGATTCGCCTCGGCTCGCCGGTCGACCCGGACGTCATGAACGACATTTCATCCATGACGGGCAATCTTTCTTGCGGCGAACTCGCCGATGAACATCGCGCCGATGAGGACGTATGCAATGCAGCCGTTGTAAAGGGCCCATATCTCAAGGGGAGCGAAGACCGTTGCCGCCGTCACTGCCAGGTGCACGGCGAGAAACACGGTCCAGGCCACCGTCGCCTTGAGGCAGTACTCCCTGCCGCCGCCGTCAAGGTCGGCGCCCATGCGCATGGCGAAGCGCTCGACTAGCGGCGTTCCACGCAGCGACAGCGCAAACGCCAGGAAGACGGCACCGGTCACGACGACCGGGTAGAGCCTGAACCAGACGTTGCCCTTGAACAGATACACGAGCCAGACCGCCAGGATCGTCGCGCCGGCCTGCAATACTGTCTTGGTCACGGAACGGCGCATCGCTCACTTGGCGACGGCAGCTTTTTCGAGGGCGTCCAGCAGGTCGCCTACCGTGCGTACTGCCTTGAAATCCTCGCTTTTCAGGTCAAAGTCCACTTCCTGGCGCAGCCTCACGATGAGATCGACGGCGTCGATTGAATCGAGGTCGAGGTCTTCGTAGAAACGCGCCTCTTCGGTTATCTTCTCCGGAGGGCACTCGAACTCCCCGGAAAGTGTCTTCTTGATGCGTTCCAGAACTTCTTCGCGCTTTGACATGTCAATCAGTCCTCCAGTTCAATGCCGGCAGATTCCGAGATGAAGCTCGCCAGGGAAGACACCGTCCTGAACCTTTCGCGGTTCTTCTCCGAATTGGCCTTGAAATTGACGTTGTACTTCTTCTTGAGCGCAACGCCGATTTCAAGGGCGTCTATTGAATCAAGCCCCACCCCGTCATCTCCAAACAGCGGAGCTTCGGACGGCAGATCCTCCGCCGTCAGGCCCTCCACCTCCACGGATGCGAGAATCGCATCGCGTATGCCGTCCTCAAGGTCTTTTCTCTTCATGTCCCCAATTCCAACTGCAGTCGGGTTTTCAACAGAATTCTCACCAGTTCCACGCTTTCCTCTTACTCACGAATTATATCAAATGCCTTCGCGGAAATCAACCTAGCGGGCAGCGCGGCGCGGGGAATGTGGAATGCAGACTGTCATCGCCCTTCACCCTGCCGGTGGAAACGGCAATGCTAGACAAGAATGCTGCGGAGCGACGCCACCTGCGATTCGTCGCCAAGGACCACGAGGATGTCGCCCTTCTCGAACGCCCACTCTGCGCCTGGATTGCCCGTCACCTCGCCGCCGCGCTCGACCGAAATGACAAGCGTCCCCGTTCGGGCGCGGATGTCGAGGGAGCGCAGCGTGCTGCCTATTGCGCCAGACCCTTCCGGTATCGCAATGCGCGAAACGCCTCCTATCCCCTGGCCGCCGTCAACTGCGCCGCCGCGAGAGGCGTCCAACTCGTCCTGGTTCATCGCGCTGCGCACGCGCCTCGCCGCAAGCCGCGCAAGGCGCAGCGAGCGCTTCCAGCCCAGTGCGCCAGCGGCAAGAAGTATCGCAAATATCGCGAGCTTGGCCCATGTCCCCTGCGGGGCGAGGCTCACGTTGAGCATCGAAACCTCCACGAAGAAAAGAGCCATGACGACGATAACCACGAGAAGCCGCACCGCCATCTGCATGGAATCGCGCCACTTCGCCCGCTCGCCGCCGAAAAGAAGCTCCCCAAGATCCCCTCCGAGGCGCTTCGCCACGACTACCGCCGGCGCGAGCGCCGCAGCCGCGAAGAGATTGGCGGCAAGGCAGAAGATAAACTGCTTGTAGGCGTCGAAGAACCTTGAAAACGCTGACCAGTCGCGAGACGCCAGGGCCGACATCGCAAAGGCGACAGCGAAGACAAGCACTGCAAGTATGGCAAGCACCGCTACATGGCGGCGCACCGCCCGCCTGCCCGCGACGTCCGGCCTGGTGCCGAACCTGTACTTGGCGACGAACCCGCGATACGTCTCGAGCTTCCCGAGGACGCGCACCCCGAGCCGCCTCTCCGTCCATTCGCCCAAGGGCTCGGAAAGGCGCAGCATGAACGGGTTCAGGATGGTCGTCACAAGCGACACCGCGACGGTTATCTGGTACATGGGGCTGGTCCAGTCGCCAGTTCCGGCTGCGTAGAGCATCGCCACCATGAACGCGAACTCCCCTATCTGCGCAAGCGACATGCCGATCTGCACCGCCGTCTTCACGGATTCGCCGCAGACGACGGAGACGAGGGTGCAGTTGAGGAACTTGCCGACCACCACCACTGCCGTCACCAGCGCTATCTGCGGCAGAAGCCGGAAGCACGCCGCCGGGTCGACGAGAAGGCCGATGGAAATGAAGAAGACTGCCGCGAACATGGTGCGGAGAGGGCCTGCAAGCTCCGCTATCCTCCTGCGGCAGCTGCTGGCCGCCGCGATCATGCCGACGAGGAAGGCGCCGAGCGAGAGAGAATAGCCGAACCTGTAGGCGAGGTACGTGACGAAGAAGCAGCACCCGAGGACGGAAAGGAGCAGCGTCTCGTTGTCGCCCGTCTTCGCCACGGACTCGAAGAGGCGCGGCACGTTGGCAAAGCCGAACACGGTCACGGCGAGAAGGAACACTCCAAGCGCGCCGAGCGACCACCCGACCGCCCGCAGCGAAACCCCTCCCCCCTCTATGACGCCGGAAACGAGGGCGAGAACGCCGATGCATGCGATATCCTCGCAGATCGATATTCCAATTGCCCTGTCAACAAACGGCCGCGAGGACCATTTCATCTCGTCGATCACCCTGCCCATCATCGTCGTCGCGGAATCGCAGATCGCGGCGCCGAGAAAGACCGACGCAGCAAAGCTCCAGCCGAAGACCCTCGTGCCTACGGTATAGCCCGCCCACAGCATGACGAGCGTGTCGACTGCGGCGACAGGCAGGGCGACCGACTTCACCGCCCCCAGGCGCGACGGCGAAAAGCCAAGCCCCATCGAGAACATGAGGAACACGACCCCGAGCTGGCCTATCATGCGCACCGAGCCGGAATCGAGGAGGAAGCTCCCGCCCCACGTGTTCGCGCTCATGAGCACGCCTACGAGAAGGTACCCTACGACCTTCGGGAACCTGAGCTTCGTAAAGAGAACGGCAGCGATGCCCGCAAGCGCGGTTATCGCCGCGAGATCCTGCAGGAGAGCCCCTTCGCTCATTTCGCCCGCGCCTCCGGCGGGCAGGGCGGGAGACGCCCGTGTTCGAGGAGGTCGCGGACTATCATCAGGACCTCGGTGTCGAAATCGCCTTTCAGCATCCAGCGAAGGAAGTTGGGCTCGTTCAGGAGGAGCTTCCTGAGGCTCTCGCCGCGCTTCCTGCCGAAGTTGACCGTAAGCTCGCCGTCCTTCCAGCGGAGCGTCCCCATGCGGTCTGCGTTGAGCGGATCGCGCGGAACGAGGTACTCGTCCATCTCCGCCGTCGTCTTCGGAAGCTCCGGATACCTCTCAAGCTGCGCGCGGAGCACCTGGAGGGTCGCCTCCGCGTCCGCCTCTGCCCCATGCGCACCCTCGTGCTCGCGCCCGAGGTAGAACTTCACCGCCGCGCAGAGGTCGCGCCGCTCCATGCGGTGGTAGATGCGCTGGACATCGACATGGCGCCTCTGGGAGGGCGCGAACGCCCTTCCCGTGCGGGCGAACTCCTCCTCAAGGCAGGGTATGTCGAACCTGTCGGCGTTGAAGCCCGAAAGGTCGCACCCGTCGAAAAACGCGAATATCTCGGCCGCCTTGTCGGCGAAAGTCGGGCAGTCCTTCACGACGTCGTCGCTTATGCCGTGTATTGCCGTCGTCTCGTCGGGGATGTGGACGGTCGGGTTCAGGAGCCAGCACCGCCTCTCCTCCGTGCCGTCGGGGTTGACCTTGATCGCCGCAAGCTCGATTATGCGGTCCTTGCGGGGATAAGTGCCCGTTGACTCGATGTCGAACACGACAAGGGGCCTGTCAAGCGAAAGCATCACCTTTTCCTCCCGACGGGGTTGTCGAACTCATGCACCACGTCGAGCAGCGCCTCGGCGAGGTTCGGATCCGCCTCGAAGATGTTGACGTTCTCGGAATACGTGACGTTGTTTATGTTGGCCTTCACGCCGAGAAAGCGCGAGACCGACTTCTTCTTAGTGCCCTTGAACAGCTTCTCCCTGTCGAGGAGCCCGAGGTTCACGAGGTTCTGGAAGACGTCGTTCAGGTGCCTGACGTCGACGGGCTTGCGCGAAGGCGTTATGTCGTGCCAGTTCTCGGCCTTGTAGCCCTTGGCGAAGTCGTTCGACACAAGCTCGCTCGTGCCCTTCACCACCTCGACATGGCCTGCACCGCTTAGGTACACGCTTGTCCTCCTTATGGGATTCGACTTCAGGTTGTAGTAGTGAATGTGGACCCAGTTGAGGGGGGAATCCTCGACGGTGATGTATGGATCGACCCAGAATGGGCCGCATCCCAGAAGCGTAGCCGCGGCGACCGCGGCAGTCAGAATTCTTGCGAGCATAGAAGACCTGTCCCGTACAGTGTAAGCGTTGGATCGACCGTGAAATCCATTCCGAGCCCCTTCGTCGCCTCGCGTGCGAAGCCGCCGGTCGCCACGAGCCGGAAGGCGCAGCCGAAGTTGCGCTTTAGCGTGCCTACGATCTCGCGCACCATCCCGCGGTATCCGACCATTGCGCCGAACTTCATCGCCTCGAGCGTGGAGCGCCCGATCTTCGGCTCCTTGCCGCGCGGCAGCTTCATGTGCGGCAGCTTCGCAGTCCTCTCGAAGAGATAGTCCCTCATCAGCGGGAATCCGGGCGCAATCACGCCGCCGCGCCATATGCCGTCGGGCGTCACTACGGCCGCCGTGAGCGCCGTGCCGAAATCCATTATGAGCACGGGCGCGCCGTACCTCGCCACAGCGCCCGCCGCGTCCGCGAGCCTGTCGGCGCCAATCGTGCCAGGTGTCCTGTAGTCCAGCCGCGGCGCCTTCACGAGCCTGTGGCCGACTGCGACGAACCCAAGGCCGCGCCTTTTAGCGTGTGCGCGCCACTTGGAGTCGAGCCGCGGCACGACGCTCGCGTACGCAACCCCGGCCGCGCCCTTCGCCGCGCCTGCAAGCGCGTCAAACCGCGCAGCCGCCTCGTCAAACGATCCATCGCAATGCACGGCGCGGGAGACCCTGCCGTCGGTCCAGACGCCCATCGCAGTCGAGGTGTTGCCCACATCCACGACCAGGAGCTTCATCTGGCCTCGCTCCATTCAAGCGACAGGTCTACACTGCCCGCGGAGTGGGTAAGGCAGCCGAGAGAAATGGCGGTGACTCCCGTCGCAGCGACTTCCCTCGCCCGCTCAAGCGTGATGCCGCCAGAGGCCTCCGTCTTCGAAACGCCTTTGCACATCCGCACGCATTTCCCCATGTCTGAAACGGACATGTTGTCGAGCATTATCCACTCCGGCTTCGCCTTGAGGGCAGAGGCGCACTCGCGCAGGCTTTCAACCTCCACCTCCACTGCGAGCTTCGGGAACTTGCGACGCGCCGCCCTCACCGCCTCGTCGAGCCTGTCCGGGTCGCCGCCCTTCCATAGCCTCCTGTGGTTGTCCTTCACGAGCACGCGGTCGTACATCCCGAGCCTGTGGTTCGAGCCGCCCCCGCACCTAACGGCGTACTTCTCGAAGACCCTGAGCCCAGGCGTGGTCTTGCGCGTGTCGAGGATGAGAGTGCCGTACTTCGCCGTTGCGTCGACAAACCTCTTCGCGAGAGTCGCCGTGGCGCACATCCTCTGCATGAAGTTGAGGGCCGTGCGCTCCGCCATCAGGATCGATCTCGCCCTGCCGCAGAATTCGAGAATGCTCTCGCCGGGCTTTGCAACGGAGCCGTCCTTCTTGAGTATGCGCACCTTGACGGAAGGATCGACCGCCCTGAACACCGCCCGCGCCACGGTCGTGCCGCTCACGACGCATGACGCGCCCTTGGCGTGTATCTCGCCGACCGCCCGCGCCTTTGCATCGACAAGCGCCTCGCTGGTCGCGTCGCACCGCCTGTGGCCCGGCCCGGGACGAAGATCCTCGTCAAGCGCAGCCGCCACCGCCTGGCGCGCGCGCGGCGAAAGCATCACGTCGCTCATCAGCCTCAAGCGACGTTGCAGGCTCTTCCAAGGTATTCCCAGTGACGGTAGAGCGTGTAGGTGAGAATGCACAGAATGACAAGCGCCGCGCAGCCGAGCACCAGCGCCCAGGCAGAACTGCGTTTGCCGACGACATTGCCTGAAACAGGCGTGGAGGCACCGTTGTCGATCTTGAGCCTGTCGGCTATGGCCGCGTTGCCCGGTTTTTTTATGCTCTTCTTGATTTTCATAAGTCGTTCTCCGCTTGCTTTGCGCCGCATTCCCGTATATTATAGCATATACACATGCAGAGATGCAAGTTTTCGTTTCACGCACGATGGTGGAGGTGAGGGGAGTCGAACCCCTGTCCGAAACGGCTTTGCCCGAGAATCTACGCGTGTATTGCGCCATTGGTCTCGGATGCGGTATGCCGACGCACGGGCTTATCCGCATCCATCCGTTCGATTCGGCACCCTTAAGCGGGCGAGCGGAGCCCCCTTAAGCGTGGCCTGCTAGATGATGCCTCGGCGCTCAGCAGACATCGGCGCTTCGACATGGCGGCCTTTAATTAGGCGGCCAGAGCGTAATCGTTGTTCGCAATTACTTTTTTTGCCCGTTTTTTAGCGTGGCCAACGAGCATCCACGACGCGCAACCCGACCTCCACGCATCCCGTCGAAACCGGATCACCCCCATTGTGCTGGACTGGCGGGAATTATACCAAATGCCCTTCGCCGTTTCAAGCGGAATCGAATCGGCATCCCCCTACTGCTGCAGCCCCGCGACGTTCTTCGGCTTGTTGCCGCAGTTGCGCACGACCTTCAGGGGCGGCATGTTGTATTCGACAAAGAGAACGCCGCGGTTCGGGATCACCGTCTCGGCAGGGTCGAAGGCGTAGGCGTCGAGCATGCGCTCCCTGTCGATCACGTATGCCCTCACGTCGCCCTTCGGCGCGCCCTTCACGTCGAACTTGACGGGGACCGAATTCGTCGTCATGTTGGAGACGAAGAACGCGCCCTTCTCGCCGTCGGACGCGGCAAGCACGAATAGCTTGGGCGAGGAAGAGACGCTCTCCACCTCGTTCGAAAGCCCATACAGCTCGCCAAAGGCCTTGAACGAGCAGTACGTGTGCGTGGTGCGCAGCGACGGATACTCGTAGAGCCCGCAGTACGCGCGCGTCGGGAGTGCGTCGTAGTACATCGCCTTGTCGATGCTCGTCTCCTTCTGCATGACCGCGAACGCCGCGGCGGTTCCGCTCGCGCCGTGGAACATCTTGAGGCCGTCCCAGCCCCAATGCGCCTTGCCCTCGTCAAATACGTTCCACTCGTTGAATATGTTCTCGGTGTCCTTGAAGCCCTCCTCGTCGAGCCGCCTGCGCACGTACTCGGAGTGTATCGCTATCTCGCGCGGGTCGGTGAAGTAGAGATGCCACGAGAAGAAGTCGAGCGGCAGGCCGTTCTTCTTCACGAACGGCAGGAACTCGTTGAACCAGGTGAGGAACGACTTCGCGAAGTCGCTCTTCTTGTCTTCCTCCCTGTTGAGGGCGTAGAAGCCGCAGCTTGCGTAGCCGCCTATCTTGAGCGCGGGGAAGCGCTTCTTGAGGTGCGACGAGACGACCTTGTAGAACTCGAAGAACTGCTCCTTCGTGCCGTGCCACATCGGCGGGTTCTCCGGCTCGTTCCATATTTCCCAGTACTCGATGCCGAAGTGGTGCCCGTTCGCCCAGCCCTCGTTGAAGTGCATGATGACGTGCTCGGCCACCCTCGCCCACTTCGCGAAGTCCTTCGGCGGCTCGATGTTGTAGATGCGTATCTTCCACTTGTTCTCGATCGTCGTGCCGAGGCGGTAGAACGTCTTGACGTGGCTGTTCGTGAACGTCTTCAGAAGCTCGTCGGTGAACTCGAACCTGTAGGAATCCGGGTCGTTCTCGTCGGCGTCGAAGTTCGGGAAGAGGTTCGGTATGTCTACGTAGCAGTGGCCGCCGTAGGCCCCGGCCGTGTCGTGCGTGCGCGTAAAGGGTATCCTCGCGTCGGTGAACTCGCGCAGGTTCCCGTTCAGCCTCACGGGAGAGTTGTTCACGCCGTGAAGCGGGCGTATCGCGCGGCCCGCGCCCTTCGAGAAGTCGACGGAGACTTCCTCCGCCCCGATTGCGGCGAAAGCGGCGAAGACCGCCGACGCCGCCAGAACTGCATGTCTTGTTGTCATCATGACCTCCTTGCTCCGTGCACCTGAACACTCATTCCTGCGGCAGCGCGAACTCGACGAAGAGCGCCGCGCTGTTGTCGTCGGCCTTCGTGAAGGTGAACTTGCCGTCGGCGCCGACCTCGACGGGGACCTCCTCCATGTCGCGCGTGTAGTCGTGCACCCACGCCCGCGCCTTCGCGCCCTCCGGGACGCCCTTCACCTCGATGGAAAACTCCTTCGCCTTCGACCGGAAGTCGGAAACAAGGAGGGCCATCTTGCGGCCATCCTCGCTCTTCACGGCGAACGACGAGACCTGATAGCCCATGTTCACGGGCTTGCCGTCGCTTTTCGACCTGCATATGGTCTTGTAGTCCCTCATGAGGCCGCCAAAGAGCTTGAGCCCGTAGAACACCTTGTACTTGTTGCGCATCGCGTCGATGGCGCCCCACGCGCCGGTCATCCTGCACCCGTAGTAGTAGGCCCTGTCGAGCGGGGAGGTCTGGAGGCCGGAAAGGACGACAAGGTTGAAGCACGAGGAGTCTATGCCGTTGTGCGACCCCGGACCAGTCCACGCCTGCTTGCGCCGGTTCTTGTCGGATGACCTGAGGCCGGAGAACCCGCCGTACTCGCGCCCGAGATAGTGCCACTCGTCGAGGATTATCTCGCAGTCCTTGAGCCCGTGCGCGTCGCAGAGCTTGCGGGCCTCGGTCGCGCACCTCTTTATGTTCTCCGGGTCGCAGGTGTACTGGTGCCAGGAGATGAAGTCGGGCTTCACGCCCTCCTTCTTGCAGGCTTCGAATAGCGCGGTGAAGTACGGCTTCTTGAGCGAGCAGAGCGCCGGCCCGCCGACTTTCTCCTCGGGGAACTCGCTCTTCAGGCGCTTCAGGCACTTGGCGAAGAACTTCGCGAAGAGGGCCTGTCTCTTCCCCTCCGCAGCGTTTGCCGGCGTAGTGTCGTCGCTCGGCAGGCACCACATGTTGTTGCGGCCGTCCGGCTCGTTCCATATCTCCCAGTACTTGATGCCCCACTCGTGGCCGTTGGCCCACCCCTTGTTGTAGTGGCGCATCGTCGCGGCGAACGACTCGGCAATGGTGTCGAAGTCCTTCTCGTCGGGGATGAGGCTGTTGAAGTGCACCTTCGGGCCGGAATGCTCGATGGAAGTGCCGAGCCTGAAGAGCAGGTTCTTGCCGGTCAGCTCCTCGCGCACTCGGTTAAGCAGGTAGTCGGTCGGCCCGAAGACGTAGTTCGCCGGGTCCTTCGGGTCGCGGTGGAGAAGCGGGAAGATGTGGAAGTAGTCGCACACGCGCTCGTTCTCGTTCAGGAGCGCCCAGTCGTGCGTGCGCGTCGACGAAAAGCCCATCTCGTTTATGATGTCGATGTTCGCCTGCGGGCACGAGCATATCGTCGGCCCGAAGCCGGAGCCGTGCAGCTCGGGCCTGATGGCGCCTACCTTTTCGTTGAAGTCCGCCGTGATCGTGACGGCCAGAAGTGCGGCGATTGTCAGCATGTCTTTCTTCCTTTCGTGTTCGTTGTCAGATCCCGTCAGTCAAGGAGGTCAACCCAGTCGTAGACGCGAAGCGCCCCGTTCACGGTGTTGGCATAGGAGTAGAGGTCTGCGCTGGTGCGCACCGCCTCTGCCCACGAAAGCGGACGCGCAACGAGCTCCACCTCGCCGACGAGGTCGCGCCTCACGCCGTATGCGTGGGCCGCGGCGATGGCCATACGCCTGCAGGCGACGATCTTCGGGCTCTTGCCGGTGAGCTGCTTCATGTACGACGCCATGAAGAGCATTTCCGTCGCCCTCTCGCCGACAAGGGACTTGCCGAGCGTGTAGAGCATCGCCGCAAGGCCCTCGTCCTTGTTCTGCTTGAGGCCGTAGAACGTGTTCTTCGTCTCGCCTATCTCGCCTGCGCCGATGAAGTCCATGGAAAGAACGGCCCTTCCCTCGGAAAGCGCCTTCTCGACAAGGTCGGCATACGCCCCCCTGCGGTTGACGCCAGTCACTATCGCGGGAGCGGCGGTCTCCTTCTCCGGGCGGCAGAGGAACGCAGGCAGCACGAGCGCGTCGGGGCAGAGCACCATCAGCTTCGTGAACGTGACGCCATTCGTCGCGAACGACCCGCACTCCTTGACGACAAGCCCGCACTTGTCGGGCTGGACTATCCCGGCCGCCTTGGCCGCCGCCGCGGCAAGCTTCGCGCCCGAAAGCCTCTCGCGAGTGGACTCGACGACGTCAAGCTCCTTCTTGAGAATGTCGTACACGCTGCGGAAGCCGGGCGTCTTCGAGACGTCGCCCTCGGCGGTAACGCAGTGGTTCGTGCCGGAAAGCCCGTAGTCGGCCTTGTAGATGCTGAAGCCCACGTCGGCCTCGCGGCACTTCGCGACATCGACGTCGGGCGCGGTCCTGTCGCCTGCGATGTAGCGGCGCATCCAGAGGAGCGTCGACTGCCTCGCGCCCTCCCTCCAGCCGTGCGGCCCCTGCACGTCGGTCATCGCGTAGCGGTCGCCGAGCGAGCAGTTGCGCGCCGTCGTCTTCACTACGTCGAGCGTCCTCAACGACCCGCGAAACGCGAAGAAGTCCGAATGCACGCAGTGCATCCTCACGGGATTGTCGCCGAGAAGCACGAACGAGGAATGGTTGAGGCCGAAGGCGAGCTGGCCGAAGATGACCTGCTCCGAATCCTGCGGGCCTATGTCGGAGAACACGTCGGAAATCGTCGAGATGAAGCACGAGGGCGCGCCCGCCTTCACGCGCGGGTCGATTGACATTATGAGCGAGGTCATCGTGCCGCCGCCCGAATTGCCCATTATGCCGTACGAGCCGTGCTCGATGTCGGCGCGCGAGTCGAGATAGTCCATCGCGCGGATGCCGTCCCATATCCTGAAAAGCGCCATCGACTTGCCGAGAAGCGCCGCAAGGACGCCGAGCCTGTAGTGGCCCATCACGTTCATCGTGCTCGGCACCTGTATGCGCTCGCCCTGCGAAATCGGGTCGTACACGAGGCAGGCAAGCCCCGCCTTCGCCGCCATCACGCCCATGCGCCCGTAGGCGCGCTCGCCCTTGCCTTCCTGCGAATGGCCGCACGTGACAAGGCACGCCTTGTACGGCGGGCGGAAGCGCGGGCTGTCGGGCAGATAGAGGTTCGCCGTGACGTACACGCCTGGATGGCTCTCGAACATCACCTTCTCGGCAACGTAGCCGTCGAACTTGTAGGTGTCGACAGTTATCGGGTTCAGCGCAGTGCGCTCCGGGAAGCCGCCTATCGCCTCGACGTACTTCTCGTGCATGGCCTTGCGGTAGGCTTCGTACTCCTCGCGGCTCTTGAGCGACTGCCACGCGCGGTCGGCGGCGATGTCGGCCTCGGCGACCTTCGAGAAGACGGCGTCCTCGGACGACACGCCCATCTTCGCAGGAAGGATGTCCTTTGAGATAATCCCCTTCACCCATCCATCGTCTGCGCTCGCGGTAAACGCACCCGCAATCAATGCCGCAACCAGCACTTTTCTCATGTTGTCCTCCGTATTCCTAGAATTTCAGGTGATTGTATCACAAGACGGCAATAAAATCAAGCCTTGCTACATCTGTATCGCGTTGCAGCCAGGCTTAAGCTCGACTGTCGCGCCGCCAAACACGAAAGTCCCCGGGACTGGCGTTTTCACGGTACCAGACGCCTTTCTCCCGTTGAATTCGAGATCGGCTTCCACAAACCCCTTCGGGTGCGGATGGCGCACGTGGAACGACTTTAGCGCCCCCGGCTGCGGCTCCACGAGCACCTTCTCGAAGAACGGCGCGTCGCTCCTTATCCCGGCAAGCCCCGTCTGCATGAACCAGATCGGGTGCGCACCCCAAGCGTGGCAGTCGCTGCGCGGCTCCGACTGGCCGTTCTTCCCCTCGTCCGGCGCCTCGAGAAGCGTCGTCACGCCCTTCGCCACATACCCGCGCCACATGTCGAGGCGGCGCTCGAAAATGTCGGCTCGGCCGATCTTGAAGTACGCCTCGAAGAGGTAGTACGAGAAATAGACGGTGCACCGCGCGAGGTCCGGGTCTTCGACAAGCGCCTTCGCGCAACGCTCCAGCTTGTCCTTCGGGAGCGCGTCGGCGATGATCGCCATCGCCTGCGAATGCTCGGAGAAGGTCCTCATGTCGGGCGTTTCGGCAAGTAGCCCCCTCTCCTCGCACCAGAACGCATCGACTATCGCCTTCTTCAGCCGCTCGGCCTTTTCGTCCCAGTACTGCGCCTGAAGTTCGTTGCCGAGGGCGCGTTCCGCCTTCGCCGCACTTTCCACCGCGAGAAGCCACTGCAGGTTTATCTCGGAATTGACCCCCTCGCCGCAGAGCCCGCCCGGCGGCACGCCCTTCTTCCAGCCCACCGTCCAGTCCATGAAGTTCCAGCCGGGCGTGTTCTCGACAAGCCCCTTTGAGTTTTCGTATATCTCGCAGCCCGCCATCGACTTGCGCATCCCCGGGATGCGCGCCTCAAGCCACGCGCGGTCTGCGTGGTTCATGGCGTAGTCGCCGTACATCATGAGATAGCAGAGCGTGTACGTGAAGCCCTCCTGTAGGCCGCGCGTCGGCCAGTTGAACGGGCACATCCCGTCGTCGCGCGTCCCGAGGTCGTATAGCTCGATCGCCCGCTTGATGATGCGCTCGTCGCGCGAAAGCGCGCTCAGGACGAGAAGCTGCACCCTCGTGTCGCCCGGGTACATCTGCTGCTCGTAGTACGGGCAGTCGAATAGCATCTCGTGGCAGCACATCTGCATGGCGCGGCGGCAGATGCGGCGGATGTCCGCAAGCGACGGGTCGTCCTTCGACGAAAAACCCGCCTCGTCCTCGAGCGGATAGCGCGACTCTATTAGCTCCATCCCCGTTATCTCGAGCGGCTCGTCGGCTGTGACGATGTCGATCTTGCACCATAGCCCGCACCTGAACCACGGTATCGAGAATTCCGCCCCTTCGCGCCCGTCGCAGGCAAAGACGTCGCCGTACGTGTTCAGGTACTGGCCGACGATCGTGTCGCGGCGGCCCTTCTTGCCGTCGCCGCCGTGCCCCTTCGTGCCGCGCGTCCTCGGCGACTCCGCCCATGTCCACGAAACCTTCGCGCCCTTGCCGCCGTTCGTCCTCAGTACCGGATAGGCGCAGATGTACTCGCCAAGGTGCCACGCCGCCTGGATGCTCGTCTTCGGCGGAACGACGAACTTCTTTCCCTTGCCGACAAGGTCGTTGAGCGCCGCGACGTCGGGCGACTTCGTGTCCGCCTCGGTATATTCGTACATGGCGCGCATCGGCTCGCCGCGAACTGCCGCGAGGAAGCGCCCGGGGGCGACCTTCGTCTCGGTCTGGTCGGGCAGCTGCGTCGGGAAGAGCATCCACCCCGGCGCCCTGCCGCCATAGCCGTAGGCCGTTATCGGCCTTCTCACGACGGCGACGTCCTTCCATTCCTTAGGCTCGCACGCATACGGCCCCGTGCCGACGACCTCCCACTGCCCGCCAGTGGCCCAGCCGCAGCCGGCGGTGTCCTTGCCGCCGAAAGGCCTGATGCAGTCTACCTTGCCGCACTTCCACTTCGCGATTCCCGTGGTAAGCGCCTTGCGGTACGGCTCCGCGGCATAGAACACAAAGCCGGGCATCCACGTGAGCTGCGCGAGCGGGGCCATAGTGTTCGTAAGCTGCCAGACCGTCGCCTCCACGACATGCCGCCCCGGCTTCAGGGCGACGCGGTACGACTGGAACTGCCAGTTCTCGGTCGTCGACCTGTTGGGCCCGCGGGAGACGAACTTCCCGTCTATCGTGAGATAGTATCTCGAGTCGGCGGAGACGGAGAAGTCGAGGTGCGGCGCCTCTTCCGTGGAATCGAACTCGATGCGGAACTTGCGGAACTCGTTCCCCTGCGGGACCACGAACGCAGGCTCGTCTGCGGCCCATATCCACGACGCGTTGTCTATCCCCGAAAGCGCCTTTACGTTCGTGTCGCCGCGGACGTGCCGCGCCTTCTCGAAAGTCCGCCGCGCCTCGCCCTCACTGCCTGGCACTGCGACCTTGATCTCGCCGCGCGGCGTCGGCACGGAAAACGACATCCCCTCCGCCTGCGGCAGCGGGTTCTTGGCCCACGTCTTCCATCCGTCGGAAAGCGGGCGGATGCCTGCGATCTCGCGGGCAAAGAAAAACGCTGGCGACGCGCTCCACGCGTGGCAGAGGCTGTTCGCGAACGGGCGCCTGTAGAAGACGTACTTCTCGTCGCCGCGCTTCTCCTCGCTCCACCCCTCCCAGAACGTTGTCGCGCCGTCGTCGAGCATCCCGCCCCACATCTTCATCACGTTCTCCATCGCGACATCGGCAAAGCCGCACTTCACAAGCGCCGCGTTCTGCCAGTACGCGCAGTACGGGGTTCCGACGGGCGGCATCGCGCCCGAGGCGAGCGCCTCGCCGATCCCCTTTAGCTCGCCCTTCTCGGCGACGTCGAATGCGACGGCGTAGAAGTTCGCGTAGCGCAGCGGGCCGAAAAGCCCCGTCTTCCCGTCGAGCCACCTCTTGCGCGCGGCGGCCTTCACCGCATTCGCGCGCTCGCGCCAGCGGGCGGCATCGTCAGCGCGGCCCATGCGCTCGGCGAGGCGCGCGCCCGCGTCAAGCGCGCCCTTGTAGACCATGTTGAGCGACGACACCGCGCCGTCGCCGACGTTGTCGCGTATCTCCGGCGTCCAGTCGACGAATATCCTGCCGCCCGCGCCGCCAAGCCCGTCGCCGCCGAAGCCGTCGTTCCTCAGAAGTCCGTCCTTGTCGGCGCGCCTGGCGAAGACCTCGAGCCTGCTCCTGATGGATGGATACTGGACGCGGAGAAAGTCCATGTCGCCGAAGTAGAGCTGAAAGAGGTCGTGCGAAATGACGAGCCAGAGCGAATAGTCGATAAGGCCGTTCACGTCGCTTGTCTCCGGGCGGAAAGTCTCGAGCGCGGCGATTGTGCGCTTCACGGTTTCCGCGTCGGCGTAGGTGTAGGCGTTCGCAAGGAGGCTCACCGAGAGGTCGCCCGCCCACGGCAGCCTGTCGCGCTTGACGCCATCGACGATGAAGTGCCGCAAGCAGAGAAAGACTGTACGGGCGGCGGCCTTCCAGATGCGGTCCATCTTCGGGTCCATCGACGAAAACGCCCCCTTGAGGACGAGGGACGAGTCGACGTCCTCGAGGAACCTGACTTCCGCTACTGCGCCTACGAACCTGAAGTACCTGAGTGCAAGCGGCACGACGCTGCGCCAGACGCCGGGCGAGACTTCGCGCATCTCAGTCGTCTGCTCGAAGCCAGACTTGTCGGTGGAGCGCATCTCGGAAACGGACTCGCCGACATAGAGCTTCGGGCACGACTTGCCCTTCGCCTCGACGTAGCCTATCGTCTCCTCGCCGATGTCGTAGTAGTCGAGGACGGCGGCGACCTTGCGCGGCTTTGGCGTGAATTCGCCGAGCTTCCTCTTCATCTCCTCCTCGGTAGGCTCGTAGCACTTGCCGGGATAGCCGACCTTGAGCTTGGCGGTCGCGACGTCGGCGCGCATCTTCGCGAGCCGCACCGCCTGAGTGACGGAAAACGGGTCGAGCGGCGCATCTGCCGCAACGGCGCCCTGACAGGCGAATAGCGAAAACGCCACGACGGCGACGCGTCCGCACGCGTTGAATCCAAGCCCAGCAAACCCGCTGCATCCGGCCATACGAACCTCCTTGTTTTCGGTCAATGACATTGTTCGGGGCATTTTACCATTTTCGCCCGCAATTCGCAAGAACTGTTTGGCGCAATTGCCGAGCGCTCCGCGCCGATTTGACCGGGCGGCTGCGAATGTGATATAATTTCGCGGTGTTTCACAGGGCCTGTAGCTCATTAGGATAGAGCAGCGGTTTTCTAAACCGCGGGTAGTGGGTTCGACTCCCGCCAGGCCCGCCAGTTCAGGCCCCTCGTTCCTCTTTCGCCACAAGCTCGCGGCCAAAGGCGACTATGCGCTTGTCTATGCGCGTCTTTATCTGGCTTACCGAATTGCGCGAGATGCCGAACTTCTCCGCCACCTCCGCGATGTCGCGCCCCTCAAGGGCGTATGCGCGGTACACAGCGCGGTCGCGCTCGGAAAGCGCCGTCTTCGTGAGGACATGGTCGACGGCGCTTGCAAGCACGGCCTTGCGCCAGTCTTCGTCAATGGACTCAGGCGATTCCACCGGCGCGGCAAGCGTGTCGGCAAGCGAACCCTTGCCGTCGTCCGCATTGCCCTCGTCAAGCGACACCTTCCTGTCGCCTGCGCGGGCGACGTTCTTGCGGTGCGCCATGTGCACCTCGTTCACGATCATCGTGGCGAGATACGAATGGAATCTGCCCTTCTCCGGGGTGTACTGCCCGCTGCGCAGGACCTCTACTAGCTTGCCGAGGACCGTCATCACTATGTCGTCGGCGTTTTCCTCTCCGCCCTTGTAGGCGGCGAACTGCCTGATCGCAAGTGAATACGAATCCCAGAACCTGACCCATTCAGACGAATCCTGCCCGGGGCCGAGATTGCGTATCTTGGCTATGAGGGTGACGGAGGTAACCGGGAATGTGCCGGTCATTTGAGCTTCCTGACGGCCCCGTCAAGGAGAACTTCCAGCGCGTCGTTCTCCCCGCTTGGGACGTATGTATCTGGCAGGTCGGAGAAAAGGTCAATGTCCTCCTTGCGCACCCTGTCGAGAAGCTTGACCAGCTCCGCGCGCGCCTTCTCGCCGGTTATGGCGCCCTTCTTGAGGTCCGCAAAGACGTCCTGCGTCAGGACAAGCGCATCGATCAGGGCGGCCTTGAACTGGTCACGCGAAGGCATGTTGTCCGTCTCGTCCTCCTTCGCGGCAGCCGGCACTTCGAACAGGGAGACAAAGTCAGGCAGCGCAAGGCGCCTCTCCGCCTCGGAAAGAAGGCGCGAATGGCGACGAGCCAAGACGACCGACACGACAAGCACGACCGCCGCAGCCGCAGCCAGGTATCTCGCGACGTGGCGCGCAAGGTGGCCTCTGGCCTTCTCTCGCAGAAAGCGCCTCTCCGAGGCGGCTTCCGCCTGCTCGCGCAGCCGCTCGCGCTCCTCGGCATAGGACAGGCACTCGCGTCCGTCGGGATTGGAATGGAGGAGCTTCGGCACTATGCGTATCCACGCTGGATCGTATGTGGAAAGCGTGTCTGCAATGTCCGTCCTGGCATCGCACCATGTGCCGGTGAGAAGCTTGTAGGCTATGACCCCAAGCGCGTACCAGTCTGATTTCGGGGTGGCGTCAAGGCCCATCTCCAGTTCCGGCGCCATGTAGCCAACCGACCCCATCACCGGGTTCTTGCCGTCACGAACCCTCACTATCGTCTGCACCGGGTCGGCGACTATGGTTCCACCGCTTGATGGAGCGCATATCTTCGATATGCCGAAATCGGTGAGGACGGCGTGCCCGTCCGGCCCGATCAGCACGTTCTGGAGCTTCAGGTCGCGGTGCACAACGCCCATCTTGTGGATGTATGCGAGGCCTTCCCTGATGTCATCGTACCACCTGCCCACTACCGTCTCGTCGGCCTCCCCCGCCGGAACGTCTGCGAGGCTTCTGTGGGCGCCGTCAGCGTCCAGCACGAGATCCATCACGAAGTACGGGCGTCCGGTCTCGTCGTCGACGCCGAAATCCGTGACGTGCACAATGCGCGGGTGGCTGAGCTTCGCAAGGAGCCTGCCCTCGACCTCGAACCTCCGGCGCACGTCTTCGTTGTCCTGTGGGTAGGTGTAGAGTTTCACGGCGTGACGCGAACCTAGGCGGGGGTTTTCCGCCTCGTAGACCTCGCTCATGCCGCCCTTGCCAAGTAGCCGCACTATCCTAAGGCCGCCGATCGTCCTCTCTTCGCCGTCAGCCACCTACTTCCCCTCCGATGCCTCTCCAGTCACGTCGAGGATCCACGCGGTATCTGCCCAGCACGGGTGGGTCTTGTCCTTGATGATCTGCTGGAGTATCGGCTTCTTCACGTCCTCGTCGCGATTGAGGATGTCGTTAAATGCGATTTCCACAAGTTCCTTGTCCTGGGTCTTGTCCATGAGGATGCCGGCAAGGAGCATTACGTTCTCGTCGGGTATGAGGTTGAGCGCCCTGTGGAGGCACTCTTCCTTTCGGGCCTTGGGCACCTTGGCAAACTGCTGCGAGAAGGCCTCGACATCGGCCATGGTGACGCTCTTCTCCGAGACCTCCATCCACTTGTCGGTAAGCCCGTCAAATTTGTCAACAAGCGCCTCCTCCTCGCGTTCGCGCCGCTCGTCTTCGGAAAGTTCCTCCTCTTCCTCCTGAGGCTCCTCCTCGTCTGCGCTGGTTGGGGACAGACCTCGCTTATTTGGGGCTAACTCGCTTCCTTTAACTGGGGACAGACCCCTTTTTGAAGTTGGGGACAGACCCCCCTTTTTAATGTCCAACTGGTCGGCAGGCGAGACAAAACCACCATTAGCAACGGGTTTTTTGAAAAAATAGAGCGTTATCCCTAGGATTGCTATCCCAAGGGCAATGAAAAGCAAGGCAAACAGTCTATTAGTCTTTTGCCCCGCCATAATAATCCTCGTCATCCTCGTCGTCAGGATTTTCCTCAAGCCACTTGTCGAGTTTCTCGGGAGTGTCAAGCCCCTCCTCGCCAGTATAGAACTCGACATTGTCCGGCAGGACGGACTTCGTGGCATCGCTGCCCGAAACCATCAGTTCCTTGATAGTCGCAACCGCCACGGAATGGCGCATGTTGTTCAACTCGAAAAGAATGGAATCCATCGTGTCGGAATCATTTACAACCTTGGCTACTTGCATGAGAATCGAGGATCGGTCACGATCGCTCAAATCCATGTCGGAAATGGCCTCCTCCAGCTTTTCAAGCGTTGACTGCACGACTTCCTGATCGCCGTCGGCAAGAAAACCGACTATTTCCGGCAAACACCCAAGACCGAACCAGCCCATTGCCTCGATAGCGGCCATCTTGACCGCTTTCGGGATGCCGTCAGGCCATTCGTCGGACTTCTGCATCTTCTGCACAAGCCGCAAGACGGTTTTCTTGTCTTCGTCGTCAAGCGCTTCGCGTATCTTCGCAATGAGCGCCCGCTGCTCCTCGTTGAGATTGGCCTCGTCGTCAAAGTCGAACACGGGCTTCTCCTTGGACATGGTCGACTTCTCGTCGCGGATCTTCGTGATCCGCTTTGCGTGTTTTCTGCTCTTGGCGTCTACGCCACCGTCGGCGCGGCGATCATGCCCGACGATGACATTGGGAGACTGATTCTCCCCGTCGCCCGACTTGAGCGCCCAGGAGGAATACCAGGCAAGCCCTCCAACTGCGGCAACCGCCAAAACTAAGTATCTAGTCTTCATTGTCTGCGGAATCTCCAACCTCACTTTCCCAATTGGGCGTATTATATCAAAAACACCGATGAAACCGCAACAGCGGCGCGTCAGTTGTCGAGCGCGTCGCGCGTGACCTGGCTGGAGAAGAACCCCGTCTCGGAATAGTCCTTCACGCCCGCGTCCCAGCCGCACTGCCGCCAGTGCGTCGCGAAGACCGGCCCTCCCTGGTGCCGCCCCGTAGCCGCACGCCCGCGCCCCCATACGGCGCAGGCGGAAATCTCCATCCTGCGCGCGAAGTCGCTGCCCCTGTAATGGTGCCACACTGTCTGCAGCACGCCGAAAAGCCCCTTCTCGATGGCGTACTTCGACTGCGCCTCTATGCCCTTGTTGCTGCGGTAGGCCGGCGAGGTAAGGACGTCGAAGCCCTTCGACTTGAAGTAGTCGAGCGTAGGGTACTTGCGGTTTGCGGGCGGGTCGCCGTAGTACCAGTCGCAGATGACGATGTCCTTCGGCAGGGAATCGGCCATCTTCGCCTCGTCTGCGCCGCCGTTGGCGTAGAACGGCTTCCACTTGCCCCTTTCAAGCAGCATGTCGTGCCACATCATCGCGCGTGCGCCGCGCCTGCGCAGGAGATCGGCAACGGAGGCGATGTGCTCGCCCATGAGCTTCGCGTACGGCTTCACCGCGCGGCACTGCGGGCACGTCGGCGGGTCGGCCTCGTCGCAGCCGATATGGAAGAACGGCGGGTTGCCGAACGCCTCGTGCATCTCCTCGATGAAGCCGTGCAGCACCTTCATGGCGTCGGGGTTCGAGAGGCACCAGTTCCATCCGTTGGCCGGCTCGAAAAGCGGCTGGTATTCAGGATGCACGTCGAGCGTCGCGTGCTTGCCGCTCACCGACCGCTCCATCGCCGCGTGGCCGAGCACGTTCACCTGCGGGACGAGCGTTATGCCGCAGTCCTTCGCGACAGCCGCGAGCCGCCGCGCCTCCCCTACCGTCATCGGCGCCCCAGGCACGGAGAGGAACGGATACCGCTCGCTCCTGAAGACGCCCCAGTTCTCGATCACGATGTAGTTGAACTTGTAGTACGCGGCGGCCCTTATGTAGCGCTCCACGAGCTGAATGGAGCACTCGGGGAAGAAGCAGAAGTGAATTCCCCTGAACGCGGTCTTCGGTTCGTCGCGGACGGCGAGCGCCGGCAGCCAGTAGCCCTTCGTCTCCGCGCCCGCGCTCTCGCGCTCCGCCGCCTGGCGAAGGGAATACATCGCGTACTTGACGCCGCGCAGGGTCTTCGCGCCGATCTCGATCCTGCCGGGGACCGCCTTGAGCGAATAGCCCTCCTCGCCGCCGCCGTAGCCCTCCGCCGCGACGGATGAAACCTTCGCGCCCGCGACGCCGAACCACGCCTCGACCTTGGCCTTCACCCATTCCGCCGCGCCGGCCTCCGGGCAAGTCACGGCAAACTCCGTCGCCGCGTCGATTCTCACGGCGGTCGCCGCCTCGTAGGAAAGCTCCATCGGCTGAGGAACTATCTCCGGCCTGCGGAAGTCAAGTTCCGCGGCGGAGGCGCCAAGCGAAAGCGCCGCAACGGCCGCCATCGCCACCTTCAAGCTGCAATGTGTCATAATACACCTATATGAAGTTAACCCATACCCGCCTTGTATTATAGCCGTTTCCCGGCAGAAAGTCAATTGAGGCGTTAGTCTAGTCGTTAGTCGCTAGTCGTTAGTGCTTGGTGCATGGTGCTCTCGAACTCGAACTCCGACTCGAACTATACTCCTCGCGCGTTCTGAAGGTGGCGCGTAGATAGCAATTATTGCATCGCGCGGTCAGCGAGTGAATCATCGACTACGGCGGTAAGCGTAATGTCGTGCGGCTCGGCGGGAAGGTCTTCGACAACCTGGAACGAATATGCAACTCCGAGCATCTCGGCGCCCCTCGGCGCGTCGGCGAGAAGCCGGTCGTACCAGCCGCCGCCATAGCCGAGGCGGCGCCCGTCGCGCGTGAAGGCAAGCCCAGGCACTATCCAGCCATAGACATCCTTCGCTGGTACGATCTCCGCGTCGGCGGGCTCCATGACCCCCATCGGGCCGCGGCGCAAGTGCCGCGCGTCGAGCCCCTTCAAGACGGCAAGCTCGTAGGTCTCGCCGTTCCAGCGCGGGGCGACGACCTTGCAGCCATGCCACAGCAGCCGCTCGATGTATGGGCGAAGGTCGATTTCGTCGGGCGAGGCGAGATAGACGGCAATGGGCGAGCCGATCTCAAACGGATCCATGCACTCGCCCATGCCGATATTGCGCGCAAGCTTCGCGCAGACGGCGGCAGAGGCCTCGGCGCGCTCGGCGGCCGTCACCGCCCTGCGTCGCTCGCGCATCTCGCGCCGAATCTCGTCCTTGGTTGTCATTGGGCGTATTATGACATTCGCCCTACCGCACAAAACCTGCGGACATCGTGGCGAGGATGAGGAGCGGCACGACGACCTTCATGAGCCTGACGAATGCCCCCGGGAACGCGATGCCCTCCCCCGCGGACGCCTCCCGAGCAAATTCCCCACTTCCCCACCCGAATCTCCGCGTCACGAAGACGCAGATGAAAAGCGCGCCGAGCGGCAGCCAGAACTGTCCGAAGACAAAGTCCTCCCAGCCGAGCACGGGGGCGAAGAGCACTGTTGGCAGGGAAAGCGCAAACACGCCAAGCCCCGTCACCGCCGCCGTCGTCGCCCGCGACTTGCCGATTTCATCCACAAGCCCGCCCACGATGCACTCGAAGACCGCCAAGACCGTGGTCAGCGCCGCAAGCGAGAGGAAGAGGAAGAAGAAAAAACCCCATATTCTCCCATGCGCCATGTTCGCGAACACCTTCGGCAGCGCCTCGAATATAAGCCCGGGGCCGCAAGTTACGTCCACCCCGAAACTCGAGCAGGCGGGAAAGACCACGAGCCCCGCGAGGATCGCAACGCACGTGTCGATCGCGATGATCCATGCCGATTCGGAGGCGAGCGAACGCTCCCTGCCGATGTAGCTGCCGAATATCGTCATGCATCCGACGCCCGTCGAAAGCGTGAAGAATGCCTGGCCCATCGCATCGAACAGGGCACGCCAGGGCCGCGCCGCAAACCGCGCCCAGTCGGGATAAAGACAGAACGAAAGCCCCTCCTTCGCGCCGGGGAGCGTCAGCGCCTTCGCCGCAAGCACCCCGAGAAGCGCGAGCAGCGCAACCATCATCCACTTTGTCACGCGCTCCACGCCGTTGCGCACCCCGAGGAGGCAGATGACCGCCGCTATCGCGACGACAATCGCGAGATACGCAGTGCACGAGACGCAGTCGCCGGCAACCGCGGCAAAGTCCGCCTGAGGGGCACCGGCGAGAAGATAGTCTCGCGAATACCTGAAAAGCCACCCGGCGACGTCGGTATAGTACATCATGAGCAGGAAGTTCCCTGCGAAAATCACCTTCCCGGCGCGCGACCAGAACAGGCGATGCCTCTCCGCCGCGAGTTCGCGCATCGCGCCTGAAATGCCGCGCCTCGCAGCGCGCCCCATGGCAAGCTCTGCCGTCAGAAGCGGATAGCCCATGAGGGCCAGGAACACGAGATAGACGAGGACGAACGCGGCGCCTCCGTTCTGCCCCACGACAAACGGAAAGCGCCAGACGTTGCCAAGCCCGACTGCGCACCCGGCCGCGAGCATCAGGAAGCCGAACCGCGACTTGAGGCGCGGACGCGCGGAGACTCTGCCGTCGCCGCCCAACCCTACCCCTTCACCCTTCGCATGACAAGCGCGGCGAGCGCGGCGAGAAGCGCCGGCAGGAGAATCGCGTCAAGGGAGAACGCCTCCGCCACGGCAGTCCACTCCACGCACTCGTTCTCGGAAATGGCATGGACGGGCGAGAACGCGGTAAGCGGGCTTGTAATGCCAGTCACCGCCCTGCTGAGCGCAAGCCCCGCCGCATCGCCGGCGCCTATGTCGAGCGCGTGGGGGTACTGGTCCACCACGGCTGGCGAGGCAAGCGAGAGAAAGAGCATCACAAGCACCGTCCATATCGCCACGGGACGCGAAAGCGCCGCTCCGAGGAAGATCCCGAACGCCGCGACGAGCGCCATCATCGACGAAAGGACGATCCACGCCCTGAAGATGTTCATGCCCCTCGAATCGGCGTCGAAAAGAAGCTCTATGTCGCGGCGCGGGCGCAGCATGAGCGAACTCTCGCCGGCGTTGGAGAACTCGAGAGTGCGCGCGTTCCCCGGCTTCCCCTCGAGCGGAAACTCGAGGACGGCCTGCGTAATGTTCGAGACGACCCCGGAGCGGTCGCCGAACGAGATGGTGCCGCGCACGTCCCGCCGCAGCGAGAACGAGTCGGAAAAGCGCATTCTCGCCGTCGCGCGCTCGTGCGCATGTGCGTCGGGGACGTTGAAGGCCCAGCTCGTAACCTCGTTCGTGGGCATCGGCATGTAGTGGTCCTGGGCCTTCTGCGCCAGAAGCTTCAGCACCGTCCCCTTGCGGACGCGCTTCAGGTCCTTCGCCGTCTCCGGGTCGGCCATGTACGCCTCGTACATCTTCCTCGCCTCCTCCTGCACCGACTCCATGACCGGGCGATAGACGTGCCTGCAGACCGGATGCCCCGGGCGCATGGCAAGCGCCGCGCAGGCGACCCCCATCGAAAGCGAGCCAAGGAGCGCAAGCGCGGCAATCCGCCCGGCGGCGACCTTGAAGAACGAAACAGGCCGCGAGAGCGTGAGCTGCAGGCGCTTCGCGGCGCGGTCGGCGGAGATCGACGTCGCCGCGGCCGACGCCACCGACACCGCCGTAATCGCGATCGCACCCCAGAGCGAATAGCACGTCTCGACGACGCTTCTCCCCTCGTCGGTGCCGTCGCCCACGATGAAATGCGGCGCGAGAAGGACTGCAAGCGCACTTGCGGCGAGAAGGAGGACGAGCGTCTTCGACCTCGCAAGGGACCTCGCCTCGAGAAGAAAGCTCATTTCAGGAACTCCGCAAGCGAGAATTCCGCGACGTTGCCGACCTTTGCAAGGAAGAACTCCTCAAGGCTCTCGCCGAGTTCGCCGATTTTCCCCTCGGCGACCTTGCGGCCCGCGTCGAGGATGGCAACCCTGTCGCAGATGTCCTCGGAATCGGCGAGAAGATGGCTCGTCGTCAGGATCGTCATTCCGCCGGCGGCAAGCGCCTTCACGAGCGTCTTCACCTCCTTGGTGGAGACGGGGTCGAGGCCGGAGGTGGGCTCGTCCATTATGAGAAGCTGCGGCTTGCCGACGAGCGCTGCTGCAAGCGAGACGCGCCTCGCCATGCCCTTCGAGAACTCGCCCACCCGCCGGCGGGCGGCGGAGGAAAGCCCTATCATCTCGATAAGCTCCTTGGTGCGGCGCTTCGCCGTACGCCTGTCGAGGCCGGAAAGCCCCGCGTAGTAGAGAATGGTCTCCTCGGCGGTGAGAAATGGATGGAGGTAGCTCTGCTCCGGCAGGTAGCCCGTGCGCGCCCTCGCCTCTGCGCTCTCGGGGGAAAGGCCGAAAAGCTCCACCTTCCCCGAATCCGGGCGCGAAAGGCCGAGAAGCATCCTGATGGTCGTGGACTTGCCGCTGCCGTTGGGGCCAAGGAGCCCGAACACCTCGCCCCTGCGTATCTCGAGCGAGAGCGAGTCGACCGCCTTCACGACGGGCCTAAGCCAGAAGTCCCTGAAAGTCTTCGAGACGCCGTCTATCCTCACTACCGCGCTATCGTCCATTTTTCAGATCTCCATGTCGCGCATGAGCGCAGTTCCCGCGACGAGCGCCGCCGCAGTCCACGGCAACAGCGAGGCGAACGCCTTCAGCGAATACCACCAGCCGAGGGAGCCTCCCTTTGCAAGCGCCTCCGGAACGTAGAAAGAGCCAATGAACGGAATGAAGAGCGCCGCGCATACCGCGCCTGCGCTCACCGCGGCGTTCGCCTTGAGCCGCACTGCCGCCGCAAGCGCGACCGAAGAGAGGAAGACGGCCGGGAGCGCTGCGCAGAAAACGACCGGGAGATGCCTCAGCACAAGGGCGCAGTCAAGCGAATAGAACACGGCAAGAAGCGAGAACGCCGCAAAAAGGAGGTTCGCGGAAAGCACGAAGCGGATGCGGCGGAGCCTGTTCAGCGCCGCGGCGACTGCGGGCGCAAGCACAATCGCGCCTGTCGCAAGCGCAAGCGAGACGCCGTGCATTCTCGGTACGTCCCCGCCCTTCGCGGCTGCGATGGCGCCGCCTATTGCCGCCCCGCGCACCATGACAAGCGCAAGCGAGGCAATCGTCAGGACGAAGACCGCGTATGCCAGCGTGCAGCCTGCGAACTTCGCGCAGAGGAAAGCCCCCCTGCCGACGGCGCGCGAAAGCGCAAGCTCGGCGGTACGGCTCTCAAGCTCGCGCCTCAGGGACCGCACGCAGCCAAAGACGGCGAACACCACGCCGCCGAGAAGAAGCGACGAAAGCCCGGCGTCCCTCGCCATGCGCGTCGGTTCGCCGAACTGGTGGTAGTGCAATGTAGGCGCGAGCACCGAAAGCGCCGCGGACGAAAGCGCCACGAGAAGCGAAAGCGGATCGTCCAGCAACTCCTGCGCCGTCGCCTTCGCTATCGCGAGGAAACGCCTCACGGAGGGGTGCAGCCGCCGCAGAAATACGGCAGTTGCGTATCCTGGTAGAGGAAGTACGCAAGCACGCCGATGACCGCGCAGGCGGCAATCTGGAGTATGACGCCCGCTATCGCGACGCCTTTGGGCACCGCGGGGATGACGTTCTGCGGCAGTTCCTGCGGGGCGAGCTGCGGCGTCGCGGGAATGTCCGGTATGTCGCCCACCGGCTCAAGCTCGGCGACTTCCCCGCCAGATGCCTCCTGAGGCTTCGCGGGGGCCTTTGCAGCCGGCGCTCCCGGCTTCTTTATGCCGAACTTCGGGCGCGACGCCACTCCCGGGCGCGAAAGCTTCAGCGTCTTCTTCTGCGTGATCGACACCGAATCGGCCG
>JAEEHL010000190.1 GCA_016280825.1 Verrucomicrobiota bacterium | reverse complement strand
TCCAATGTGCCCCAGATCGTCATGTTGCCCGCGAAGATCGGCCGCGAACCGCGCCCCTTCACGTACAGCCCCCACGCCCCGACGTCGAAGATGCCGACCTTGTCGATAAAGGTATATGTGGACTGGCGGCAGTCGGCGATGCGTATGCCGCATTCGCGGCTTCTGCACTTGATGTTGAGGTTCTCGACGTTTATCGGGCAGTCGCCCCCGAACTCGATCACGCCCATGGTTCCGTTCGTGCAGGCGATGTCTGAGACGAGCCATGTGCGAGAGGCGCTTTCCTTGCGGGTGCGCGAGTAGCCTTCGCCGCGGATTGGGTTCTTGAGGAGTAGCGGCTGCGACACCTTGTAGATGCCGGATGGGAAGAAGAGGGCGCCTTTCTCCGTGTTCGCGTTCACTATTGCGCTCACGTCCTCGGAGCCGTCGTTCTTCGCGCCGAGGGAGAGGACGTTGATGGATTCGGCGGCTGCCGGCAGCGACAGCGCAAGGGCGATGAGCGCGGCGGATGCGCGGAGGGATGGTCTATGGCTGACGATTTGGTTGTTCATGGCTGTTTTCTCCGTTTCATACCTTAAAGTATATCATATTTTCGCGGGTTTAGGGGCGCGGGTCTAGGGCGAGTTGGAGTTCAGAGTTCGAGTTCTAGAGCGGAATTGAAAAATTCCTTTCTCCAACTCCAACTCAATTCTCCAACTCCCGCTAACTGCTGACTGCTAACCGCTAACTGCTAATACTATTCAACGGCTGATATTTTTGATATAATACCGCCAAACAAAAGGGAAAGGGTTTGTCATGAACGGCCAATTGAGAAATGCGGGAGTTTCGCTTGCTGCGGTTTTTTCGCTTTCGTTTTTCACGACTGCCGGTGCGGCTGCGCTCAACGCGAGGGCCTACGTGCAAAGCGGGCTTGTGGGGCAGCTTGACGCAATCGCCAACAACGGCGTCGATGCCGAAACGGGCGAAGACATCCACATTGGCACCTCGACGACTCTGTGGGCGGACATTGCCGGGAACGCCTCGATGCAGAAGTCAAAGAGCCAGTTCGTGTATTCGTATGGCGCCGACTACGTTACCGTTGGTTCCGGCGGCAGCCTGGGCGGCGTCTATTTCAAGTCGCAGGCCTTCGTAAATGCCGTAAAGGACAGGAGCCTTACGCTCCAGTTGCTCGTGCGCGAGACGTCGCTTTATGCAAGTTCTTACTTTGTGTCCGTGACTGGCGGGCTTGGCATAGGTGATACGTCAAGCGTAATTCCCGCACAGCCATTTCGCTCGTTCATGTACAGGGGAAAGACCGACGTCCTTCCTTTCTCGACGGCAAAGTATCTCAACAAGGACGTTCTCCTTACGATTGTCATCGACAGCGAAGGCGCGAGTCTTTCGTTTGACGACGGCCCCGTCGCCCATGTCAACGCCGGAGGAACTTCGACTCCGTCCTATGGCTCTACCGGAGCCACGCTGTTTTCGTACGCCAAGGGCCAGGTGCGCTCGCTCCGCATCTACAACAGGGTGCTTACCGCTTCAGAGCGAATCGAGAACGCGATTGTCGACGAAGTGCGCTATTTCGGGATGGACGAGACATTCGCAAGAAGCTGGACGAGGGAGGGAACAAGCGGCACCGAGGCGAGATTGGTCGTCACGAATTCCGACCCCACGGTTGAATACTCGATTGACGGCGGCACGACATGGGCGCAGTCGATAGACTCCTGGCGCGAGGCCGGCGAGACGCTCGTCCTCAGGGCAAGGTCGTCCAGCCCGGGGGCAAGGTTTTCCTGGTCGGGGCTTGGCAAGAACTGCGTTCTGCCTGACGACGGAACGGACGCGACGGTCACGATATCGTTCATGAGGCCTCTATTCGGAAGCATTTCCGCGGCAGCCATTCCCGCGAACGCCGTTTTCTACTGGGCCGGCGGGAGCGGCAATTTCGAGGATCCAGACAAGTGGCTTCTTGCGGGCGGCGCGCCCGCGCATGCAGTGCCCTCGATCAACAACGGCATCGTCATCCCCAACTCAGCTTCCTCGGGCGTGACGGACGTCGTGACGGCGATAACCCCGATACGCGCAGCCTCCCTCGAACTTGGCGGCGGCGACGGCGCATGCGAGCTTCGGATGACGCATGTCTATACGAACGAAGTCTCGGGGAACGTCTATCTCAAGAGCGGCGCGAAGCTTTCTCACACGGCGAGCGGTACAAACACGGGGACGTACAAGATGTTGCTTGACGTGGGCGGCGACATGACGGTCGATTCAGGAGCTTCCATCAATGTAAACGCCGTTGGTTACTACAGGGGCTGTCCGGCAGGAACGGCAGGTTCGTCTGCCCCGGCGGTGCCTCATGGCGGCTGCGTCTACGGGCGGACTGGCGCCTTGTATGCATACGATTCCGCAGTAGAGCCCTCGATGGCGGGCGCAGGCGGATACAATGGCAGGGGAGGCGGAGTGGTGCGGCTCTTTGTGGCCGGGAACCTTGTCATGAACGGCACGATAACGGCCAATGGCGCGTCGGTTTCGAGCGGCAGCATGTCCGGGGCGGGCGGCTCGGTGTGGATCAAGTGCGCAAGGCTTTCAGGCGCCGGGTCGATATCCGCAATCGGCGGATACACCATGAAGGGGGCGAGTGGCAGCGGCGGGCGCATTGCATTGCACCAGACAGGTTCTTCCGCTGTAGACTTCAGCGCCTTCACTGGCGCGGTCAACGCGGGCGGCGGATATGTTACGCAGAGGGCAGATGCAAGGTTCTCCGGACCGGCGGGCACCATATACTACCAGGCGTACGGCGAGACCGTCACGAACGCGACGCTTGTCATCGACAACAAGAACGTCAACAGCAACGCTTCCGGCGTGGAGAGGTACGTTGCGATAACTCCGCTCGGCGAAGCGTTCGGCATCGACAGAATCGGCAACCTCGTAATGCGCAACTCGGCGTATGTGGCGATTTCCAACAATACGATAAAGGTCTACGGCGACATCATCGCGAACGAAGGCTCGCCGCGCCTGGAGCCGTACACTGGCGACCTGATGCTCTGCGGAAAAGGCGCCTCGCTTGTCGCCTCGTCCTGCACGTTTGATTCGCTTACGTGCATGGAGCCCGGCAAGAGGATTGCCTTTGGCACCGGTTCGACGAACTTCGTCAACATAGCTGAGGCCGGCAGACTTGCCTTTATTGGCGGGAAGGGCGACAATATCGTTCTTACCACTGCCGTTCTGGGCGAGCAGTGGAGCCTGTATGTGCCCGAGACGGCTGTCACGACCGCCAAGTTCGTGACGGTCGACCATTCGGACGCCTCTTCCGGCGCTCCCGTCGTCACCCGCGCCTCGGCGAACGGCGGCGCCAACGTCAACTGGGTGTTTTCTGGCTTTTCGATGACGGTTAGATAACCTCTGGGTCTCTCGGCTCTCGCTTCGCTCGGCGTGTTCACTTCCCCCAAGGGTCGTGAACCCCCTCAAGGGGCGGCTACGCGCGAGGAATATAGTTCGAGTTGGAGTTCGAGTTCGAGAGCGGATAAATTCCATTCTCGAACTCTTTCTTCCCACTGACTCCTGCACCCTTACTACTCATCACTCATCACCCATCACCCACTCAACAACCTTGACCTCGGGCGGGAATTTTGGTAAAATGCCAATAAATTCACCAAAACGAGGCGAGGCATCAGATTATGGGAAACACAATGCTCAAGGGACTGCTCGCGGCGGCTGCGGTAGCTGCGGTGGTTGAAGGCGCATCTGCGGTAAGCGCGAAGTCATACATTCAGGACGGGCTCGTCTTTCACCTCGACGCGATAGCTAACAACGGCGTCGACGCGAACGGCAACGACGTACATGCGAGTTTGTCGGCTTCTCCATACTGGCGCGAGCTTGTCGGCAACGGCGCAATGAAGCGGACGGCCTCGAAAGCCGTCACATGGGGCGCGAAATACGTCGACTTCCCCGACACGGTCGCGTATTCCAATGCCTTCCCTGCCGTCCTCGCGGCGCTCAAGAAGCACTCCCTTACGGCCGAGATATTCCTCCAGCCCAAGGAGTACAAGAAATATGGCGGATACCTCCACCTCGGAGGGCAGCCCAACCACCGCTACCTGACCCTTGACATGGGCGAAGAAGATTCGACCATGCCGTCGTACAAGGGCGCGTTCGGCCGCCTGCAGGCCTACGACAAAGAATGGGGGAGCAACGCGGACATTCTAATAAACGCGAGCACGAAGCCGTATTTCAACACCGACGTACATACGACGATAACGGTCGACGGAGTCGGCGCGCACCTTGCGTTCGACGACGGCCCCATTGTCCACACGAACCCGTCCGGCAAGGTGACGCCGTCCCTTGACATCGTGATGATAGGCGGCTACTCTAAGTATCCCGCCAAGGCCCGCTACTATGCGTTCAGGATATACAACCGCGTTCTCGAGGACTGGGAGCTTAGGTACAACCGCGAGCTCGACAAGGTCCGCTTCAAGGGCGCCGACAACGTGGTGATGAAGATACTGAACCTGACGGCGCCAGGCGAGATCGCGACGCACGGCGACTCGTACATTGCGGCCAACGGCGCTTCGGCCACGTTCACGAACACGAGCGTATCCAGCCCCTCGAACACGTGCACGGTCGTCGGCTACACGCACTATGCGGAGGACGGCTCCACGATAGCGCAGGGCTCCGGCGGCGAATACGCCTGCACCCTCGACAAGACCACGATGCAGTGCTCGCGGCTTGTGTGGAACGTCTCCGTCAGAAACCGCCTCTACCTTTCTACAGTCGGCACGGGCGACGTCTCAGGCAACAGCGAGGATTCGTTCTTCGACGCAGCCGGCAATGCCGTCCTTACCGCGACCCCAGCCTCCGGCAGCCGATTCGTGCGCTGGGACGGCGACCTCCCGGATGACGCGGACGCGCTGAACAGCGTCCTCACCCTGCCGATGGACCGTCCGCGCAGCGTGAAGGCGATATTCCACGACGACTCCGCGCCGGCGCAGTACATCGCGCTCGACTGGATAGAGTCGACGGGCCGCGAATGGATCGACGCGGGAGTGAAGGTCGCGGGCGCGAACGACGTGGAGGCCCGCCTTCAGCCGCTTTCCTGCGGCATAAACCTGCCCTCTACGACATTCGACAACGAGACGAGCTATTCTCTCTACGGCGGCGGCGACGCGGCGGGCCTGAACGAGATGAAGGTCGTCTCGACATGCGTGTTCGGCACGAACGCCTACATCAAGACGTGCTACATCGGCTCCGGGGAGCTGCTGCCGGACACCGGGTCGGCATGGTACAACGCCATGTCGAACATGACTGCCAAAAGCACGACTCACGGGGTCCTCTCGGCAGGGCCCTCCGTCTACACGTACCAGCGCGCGGACGGCGTGGTGAAATTCAAGGTTAACGGCTACGCCTACTCGAAGGGCCACACCGCCTCGGACTTCGTCTCGACGAACAACTTCTACATCTTCAATGCGAACACGCCTGGCGCCGACACCTACCCCTGCAACGCGCGGGTCTGGTACTTCAAGATCTACGACTCCGCCTCTGGAACCCTCGTTCGCGACTTTGTCCCCGTGAAGAACGCCGCGACCGGCGAGGTCGGGCTCTACGACAACGTGACGGAGGCGTTCTTCGGCAACGCCTCCGGCTCAGGCGCGTTCATCGCGGGCCCCATGGCCGAGAGCGAATGGAAGGGCTCCGACGACGGGCTTTTCGACTACTCCGTTGAGTGGACCATTGGCGGCTACGCCGGTTCGTCGCGGCTTGAGAACGTGCCCGTCCTCATAAGGATATCGGAGGAGTCGATAACGGGATTCTCCTATTCGAAGTGCCTTGCCGACGGCTCAGACATTGCCTTCAGCTCGGAGAGCGACTTCTCGAACCGCCTTCCCTGCGAGATCGACGAATGGAATGTGGGCGGCACGTCGCTCGTCTGGGTGAAGGTGCCCGCGATCTCCGGAACGAATACCAAGATCTACATGCGATATGGCCGCGCCACGCCGGCAGGCAACCTTCCTGCGAGCGAAGTCTGGAGCGACTATCTCGCCGTGTGGCACCTGAACGGCAAGGGCGGCTCGCAGGGCGAGCTCGACTCCTCTCCGCGCGGCAACACCGCCACCTGCGCTTTCCAGAACGACCCGTTCATAGTGGGCGCCAAGGTTGGCCACGGCGTGCGCTTCCTCACCGGCAACTACCTCCTGTCGAAGAACGGCCTGTGCAGGTTCCGCCAGACGCACGACAACATGCCTCAGGTCTTTACCGCCTCGTACTGGTGCAAATGGGACAAGCACGCCTCGAATACCGCCGGGCTTGAGGCCTTCGACAACGTAAACCCGGTCGGAGACAGGAATCGCCGCTATGGCTGGGGCTGGGAATGGAGCTCGAGCAACACGAGCTGCCCGTTCTACTACGGCAAGACCTCCAACTCGGGCGAGAGATTCGCCTATATCTCCCAGACGTTCGACTCCGCCGACATAACGTCGTGGACGTACTACACCGCCACGACAGACGGCTACAACCTGAAGACGTACAAGAACGGCAGCCCCCTCGCCAGCAATACGTACGGCTCATATATCGGCGGCTTCGACATACCCGTGAGGATATGCGGCGGAGGCAGCAAGGCGGCCTCGATTGCAGACGAGGTGAGGATTTCGCGCGAGCCCCTGAGCGCAGACCGCGTGGCCGCGGACTACGCGATGATGACGGACGCCGACTTTGCGACGGCGTCTGCCGCGGCGAAGCTCAGGGGCAGCAGCATCACGACCGTCGGCGAACCGTCCGAATACGGTTCGGACATGGTGCAGTACGGTAGCGACGAATCCGTCTCCGACGGAGACGTAGTCACGAACGCCGTGCCGGAGTTCGCCTATGTCGACGGCCGGACGGATCACAGGGCGGTTTGCCTCGGCTGGGACCTCTACGGCATAGTCGACGGCGAGGACGTCTTTATCCGCGCCTCCACGAACACAACTGTCGTGGGTGAGTCCTTCACGAACGCGATCATAACGGTCGACGACGCGATGAAGATCGTATGGCACTGGGAGGAGCAGTACTACATCTCGGCCTCGACTCTCGGCGTGTCGACTTCGCCCGGGTACGGGACTGTGAGCGGCGACGGATGGTACAAAGCCGGCACTTCGTTTACTGTCTCGGCCACTCCTGCGGAGGGATACAGGTTCCTATGCTGGTCCGGCGGCGCGGGCATCGACACGCCTGAAACGCTCTTCGCCCAGAGCTTTACGTACACTTCCGGCGACAACATTCCTGAGTACGTGGCCGTATTTGCGCCGGAGAACCCCGACACCGTCTGGCTGTACCTTCCCTCGGACGCGAGGGTGCTCAGGACGACAGGGCCGAAGTGGGTCTTCAACAATGTCTCCTGCAGCGGAACGAAGATCTCGATACCCGTCTCTACGGCCCACTTCGTGCCATCGTCGGCAAGCGCCCTCGACATGACAGGTGCGGTGAAGGACGCCGCAGGGAACGCATACGAGTTCTACAGGTTTACGGCTCCAAGCTACGACCTCAATCTCCTCGGAGATACGGCCAACTCCGACAGGGGCAGGAAGATAACGAGCGTGCTCCTGCCAGAGAGCGTTACCTCGGTTGCCTCCGGCACGTTCTCGTTCCTTCCTGCCTGCGTCAACTTCGACTTCCTCGGCAAAGTCAGCACCGTTACAGTGCGGCAGTTCTACAACGCAAGCTCCTGCAAGTGGATACGCTTCCACTATTTCCCGCCCACGGTGAACAACACTTCGGACTGGACGTTCTACGGCTGCGGCGCGGGGGACTACAAGTTCCGCATAGAGTATCCATCCTACCTCGAAAACGCGTGGCTCTGCGCGACTAACGTCGGCGCGAGATACAACTACAAGGACGCGATGACTGCCTCCCAGAAGTCCTCCGCCCTCAGCGCCTACCGCGCTACCTTCGGCTCTGGTGCGGCGGAGCCTAACGGCTATGCGGCGCTCAACCTCATAAAAGGCGTGAACAACCCGAAGCGCAAGGCGTCCCTCGTCTCGTACGTTGCGCCCGTGAAGAGCGGCAAGGTCGCCCTCGGCATGATGGGGCTCCCCTATGAAGTCGCAAAGGCGGAGGCCATGTCGCCTTCGTACGGCTATCACGAGTACGACACGGGCGAGCCCATCGTCGTGACGGCCCCGAAGCAGTTCACGACGTTCACGAATGCGCCGTATCTCTGCAAGGGGTACATACTGAGCGACAACCCGTCCGTCACGAACCGCTATGCCTCCTCGTTCACGCTCCCCGGCGACGTAGACGCGAACATCGGCGTCACATGGGTGTGGAAGGTATACAGCGGCTTCAAGGGGCTGGTAATCTCCGTGAAATGAATGGCGTAGTGAATAGAAGGTCGTTCATTGGCGGGGCGCTCGCGTTTGCCTCGCTCGCAGGCTGCCGTTCGTTCCTTGCCTCGCGCGGCAGGCCGAACGTGTCGTTTGGCGCTATATCGGACATCCATCTTACGGTGCCCGAGTCGACGGCGATGCTGGAGAGGGCGCTCAGGTACTTCCGCTCCCGCGGTGTCGATGCCGTGATGATAAGCGGCGACCTGTCGGACTGGGGGCTCATAAGCGGGCTAAAGTACCTGCAGGACACGTGGGAGAAGGTGTTCCCCGGCGGCAAGGGCGAGGGCGGCAGGCCCGTGCAGCGCCTTTTCTGCACCGGCAACCACGACGTCGAGGGCTTCAGGTATGGCGACATGGCGGTCGACATGCACGCACAGGGGTATTCAGAGCGCGAGGCGCTTGTCCACCACGGCATGAAGGAGTGCTGGGAGCGGGTGTTCGGCGAGGGATACGCCGACGTGCGGCGCTGGAACGTGAACGGCTACGACTTCATCGGCGCGGCCTGGCCGATTGGCCGCGCAATGAGCCGCAAGCTGAACAACTACCCCCATGCTGCGGAATGGTTCGCGGCAAATGGCGCGACGCTCGACCCCTCGAAGCCGTTCTTCTACTTCCAGCATCCGCCCATCGGCGCGACGGTCGTGCCTGGATACGGGCAGGCAGACGACATGACGAAGGCCCTCTCCTCGTTCGGCAACGCCTTCGCCTTCAATGGCCACTACCACACTCCGCTCACATGCGGCAGGTCAATCTGGCAGGGCGACTTCACGGCGATCTCGATTCCGTCGCTTTCCTATACGAGCCTTCCCTCCGGCTACGAAAACGGAAGCGGGTCGCGGGACGGCACCTCGCCGCTCGACATGCCCGCCATCGACTCGAGGTTCCGCTTCGAGGAGGCGCAGGGCTTCATGGTCTCGGTATTCGACGACAGGGTCGTTCTCGAACGGCGCGACTTTGCCGCGCAGGAAGACGTGGGCGAGGCGTGGAGCGTGCCTCTTGGCGGCGGCGAGAAGCCGTATTCGTTCGAGGCGCACATGGCGCGTACTCCCGTTCCGCAGTTCCCGGCGGGAGCGTCGCTCCGCATGCACATGGCAAACGCGGCGAACCGCGGCGGAGACTGGCAGATTGCGCTTGTACTTGAGTTTCCCCTGGCTGACGCGGTTCGCGGCGCACGGGCGTTCGACTACGAGGTGAGCGCGGTGCCGCTATGCGGCGACGCGGAATCGATGGTAAAGAGATTCCTCTCGCCTGCGTTCCACAAGCCGGTGAAGGACGAGCCCGCCGAGATGCGCTTCTGGCTTGATGCGCTTGACCTGCCGCAGGATGTCGAGTACAGGCTTGAGGTGCGGCCGCGCAACAGCTTCGGCGTTGCCGGCGAGCCAATCGTCTCGAAGGTGATGCGCGGCCAGCCGGGCGGGGCATCGGTGCGCTCGCGCAAGGAACTTCTTGGCTTTTGATTGCGCAATGCCATGGGCTACCCTCGGAGTCGGAGATTAGTTCGAGCTTCGAGATGGAGTTCGAGATTGGAATTGTTCCTTTATCGAACTCGAACTTTTACCTTGCACTCATTTCCACGCCCGCCCCCTGCCGACTTATTTGACTTTTTGCCAGAAAACGGCTATAATACAAGACAATAATGGCAACAACTGAATATCTACGGGGACGAACCATGAGACATTGCAGTTTGAAGGTGGTGATGGCTGTCGTGGCGGCGTTTGCGGCGGTGAATGCGTTCGCGTACGGCAAGAAGCACGCGAAGTCCTACGTGACAAGCGGCCTGATCGCGCAGTGGGACGGCATAGCGAACAACGGCTGGAGCGCAGAGTCGGGCGACATACACGCAGCCTCTCCGTCGACCTGGAAGGAACTTGCAGGCGGCGCTACCACCACCAAGTACGGATCGCGGCTTTCGTGGGGCGATACATACGTGAAGCTGACCGGTAACAGCACCACCGCGACCAGCAAGAAAGACGGTTCGTATTTCTACGTGACGAGTTTCCCAGCTGTGTTCAACGCTCTAAAGGCCAAGAGGCTGACCGTGGAGATATTCGCAAGGCCGGATGCGTTCATCGAATCCTCAGGGTGGTTTGAGATAGGCAGCACCGAAAGCACGCAGGACAGGGGCCTTACGTTCGACATGAGGTCGAGAACCGTCGGCGGCGCTTCCTGCCAGCAGGTGTTTGGCGCCCTGCAGCTGTGGAGCGGAAACGCCTGGGCTTCGGACGGGTTCTCGATTAACGGCGCCGACAACTCCGCGCTGATGGGCCAGAACGTGCATGCGGCGATTGTCGTAGACGACGACGGCGCGCATCTCTACGTCGACGGTGCCCTGATCCACACAAGCCCATACGGCGGAACCACGCCTACGAACAAGCGCGTCCAGATAGGCAGATACGGCGCAAGCGGCGGCAGCAATTCCCGCATCAAGGCCACGTACTATGCGATACGAGTCTACGACCGCGTCCTTACGGCAGAGGAGCGGGCGCAGAACAACTTAATTGACCGCGAGCGATTCCTCGGCGAGGGCGCGACGATCGACCTTTCCGCAAATGCTACGGACGGAGTGACGGAGTTGGCCGTCAACGACGGCGCATGGGGCGCCTCCGCCTCTGCAATCGACCTTCCCTGCAATACGACGGCGTCGCCGTCTACCGTGACGCTCCACGCGAGGAACACGTCTGCGCCGGCGGGCGCTGTTTTCGAGTGGACGGGGATACCCTCCGGCGCGACATATTCCGACGCGCAGAAGTCCTCCGTCACGTTTGCGGTTCCTGCCAGCAGCCTCACAGTGAGCTGCCGGACGAGCGCCGCGGCGTTTACGGCAACGGCAACGGACGGCGAGACGGAATTTTCCCTTGACGGCGAGAACTGGTCAGCCTCGCTGGACGTCAGCCGGGTCTATGGCACGCCGAACGTCACCCTGCGCGCGAGGAACGCGAACTTCGCCGGGGCGTACTTCGACTGGACGGGGCTACCCTCGGGAGCGACGTTTGACGACGACCTTCATTCGTCCGTGAGCTTTGTGCCTCCTACTTCTGCGTTCGCCGTCACGTGCGGCGCGAGAAGGGCGTCGTTCACGGCGACGGCCGGTGACGCCCAAACTGAGTTCTCCTTCGACGGAGTGAACTGGTCAAGCTCTCTCTCTCTCGTCGACGTGTTCGCCCTGAGCAACATAACAGTGAACGTCAGGAACCCTGCCGGCACTGGCTGGGCGCACTTTACATGGACAGGGCTTCCCACGGGCGCGGTGCTCGCAGACCACGTCAATTCGTCCGCGACGTTCACGATTCCCCTTGAAGGCGTGGCGGTTACGTGCGGAAGCGTTTCGACACACGCGACGAACACATGGCTCGGCGGCTCGGGCTCTCTTGAGGACCCGGCGATGTGGAGTCTCGGCGTCGTGCCTGCCGTGAACCACGATATCGTCATACCGAACGCGTCGGCGCCGGGAGAGACGAACGTGGTCACCTGCAGCGCCGCGTTCAGAGTGAGGTCGCTCGTCGTCGGCGGAAGCGGCGATGGCGCGGCCACTCTGCTCATCGGCCACAAGAACCCCAACGTCGTCTCGGGCGACGCGGCGATCCATTCGGGCGGCGTCATCACGCACCAGCTCGGCGGATCGGCCAACATAAAGACGACAGTCAACTACAAGGTTGACATCGGGGTGGGCGGCGACATGACGATTTACGCAGGCGGCGGCATCGACGTTACTGGCAAGGGGCACATCACCGGCAACGGGCCTGAAGGCAACAAGAGCAGCAACTCCTCCGGCTCTTCGCACGGCGGGGCGGACTTCCAGTTCGGAACGCAGTACGCGTACGACAGCGCGCTCGAGCCCTGCATGTACGGCTCGGCGCTCTACAGCAGCGGCACGCTCAAGGGCGGCGGCGTCGTGCGCCTCGACGTCGCCGGTGCGCTCGTCGTCAACGGGACCATCGCGGCGGACGGAACCTCGAACGCGTCAGGCTACGGCGGCGCGGCCGGCGGCGCAATCTGGATAACGTCGGGCACGATCTCGGGCGCGGGCTCCATAACGGCGAACGGAGGGAGCACGACGGGCAGCGACAGCGGATGCGCGGGGTGCGGCGGGCGCATAGCGATCTACCAGAACGATCCCGCAGGGACGGACTTCTCGGCGTTCACCGGGCTTGTCGCGACATACGGCGGCGGCTGCCAGGACACCCACAGCTACAATCGCCAGCGCCAGCCCTCTTCCGCGGGGACGATCTACTATCAGGCGTACGGGGAGACGGTGACGACCGCGACGCTCGTTATCGACAACAGGCACGTGCTAGAACACAGCAGGAAGAACCACTACTACGCCATAACTCCGCTCGATGCGCGGTTCGGGACGGGGAAGATAGGCAATCTCGTGGTCAGGAACGGCGCGCAGCCGGCGATCTCGAACAACACCGTCGAGGTCTACGGCAACATCACGATAGAGAACCAGTCGCGGCTCCAGCTCTACACGGGGCTTCTCAAGCTCTGCGGCGAGAGCGAGCAGACGATAACCGGCACAAACATCTTCTACAACGTCTCGTGCACTGTGCCCGGGAAGACGCTCAAGTTCGGGACGGGCGCGAACGACAACTTCCGCGTGGCGAGCGGCTCGACGCTTACTCTCAAGGGCGACGAGAGCGCGAATCTCGTGCTGAAGCCTGCAGTCGCCGGGGAGCCGTGGAAGATTACCCTCGGCGCTACGGCCGAATTCGACGTAAGCCACGTCACCGTAGACCACTCGGACGCCTCGGGCGGCATCGGCATCGAGGCGCAGTCCTCGGTCGACGGGGGCAGCAACGTCAACTGGAGCTTCCCCCTGGACAGCGAGCCGGGAGACCCGCTCACGTGGAACGGAAGCGTCTCGGGCGTGTTCGCCGTCCCAGGCAACTGGACCGACAAGCACGGCAGGCCCCGCCTTCCCCTGGAGACGGACGTCATCATAATTCCGGCAAACTGCCCCAACTACCCGACCGTCATAGTCGACACGCTCTTCAACTCGCTGCGCGTCGACCAGGGCGCGGCGCTCACTCTTTCGAGCGGCGCGACGCTCACTGTGACCAACTCATTCACGCTTGCGGGAACGTTCACCGCAGCCGGCACGGAGAAGGTTGTGTTCACGGGGCCAACGCTCGACTTCACGGGCGGGACGGTAAACGCAGGGCGCAGCATCTTCACCATCGCAGGCGATGGAGCGCAGACTCTCGACTTCGGCGGATGCTCGTTCAACTACCTTAACGTGAGGAAGCCCTGCGGCAGCGCGGCAGTCATTGGCGGTCTCTCCGCCGACACCCTCGACATCCTCGCGACGAACAGCGTGAACCTCGCGTTTGCGCAGGGCGTGACGCTCGCGGCGGCGAACGTCGTCTGCCGTTCGCGCTTCCCCGCCGGGCTGAATGGCGCCTTCGTCCTCGCGGGCGCGGCACAGGGCGGGACATGGTACGTAAACGCGTCCCGGAGCCAGTATTTCTCCGGCGTGAAAGTGCGCGACTGCACCGCCTCGGGGCTTCCCGCGCGCGCCGGCGGCGCTTCGGAGGACCTCGGCAACAACGTCAACTGGACGTTCAACGCGGCTACGGCGGAGTGGATCGGCGGAACGGGTGACTTCGACACTGCGGCGAACTGGTATCCTGCGGCAGTTCCGGGCGCGGGCACGGACGTGCTCGTCGCGGGCTTCGACGGCGCGAGCGCGGCGACTGCGTCTGGCGCGGTGAGCGTGCGGACGCTCGTCGTAGGCGGCGGAAGGAGCGCGTCGTCGCTGAGGGTGAACGGGGTTCTCGCTGTCGCCGGCGACGTGGAGGTGAACACGAACGGGACGCTCACCCTAAACAGCTCTGCGGCGCCTAATTCGCTCGGGCGCGACTTCGTCGTCCGCAGAGGCGGCAAGGCCACGCACACGGCGCTCCCCTCTTCCGTCGACACGCTCGCGCAGGGCGCGGCATCCAACAGGTTCTACGTCGAGGTTGCGCGCGACGTCGAGGTTGAGGCGGGCGGCGCAGTCAACGCCAACGCCTGCGGCTACGCCACCGGGAAGGGCCCGGCGTCAAGCGGAAAGACGTTCACCTACGACAGCAACGACGACGGAACGGAGGATGCCTCCTGGGCGAACTCCGGCGACACGGCTTGCGCGGGGCACGGCTCCGCCCGCGGGAGCGGGGCGAGCGCGCTGTACAAGAAGGGGCTATGCTACGGTTCGATGTTCGAGCCGACGACGCACGGTTCGGGCGGAAGGTCCTTCGCGGGCGGCGGCGCAGTCAGGATGGTCGTCGGGCGCAACATGCATGTCGCAGGCAGCGTCACAGCCGACGGCGGCGGAGGCGACGGCAGCTCTACTTCCGTCAGCGCTACAGGGGCGGGCGGGAGCGTCTGGCTCGACGTAGACGGCACGCTCTCGGGCAATGGCTCCATAACGGCGCGCGGCGGCGGAGCGTGGGACTACGCCGGCGGCGGCGGCCGCGTCGCGCTCTACCTGAGGAACAACGAATTTACGGGAAGCATCTCCGCAGAGTCGCGGATAGTCAGCCATTCCATCCTTCCGGGCGGCGGCACCGTGCTCGTCAAGGGCAAGGACTCCGAGTACTACGACCTCAAGGTGGACTGCGACAGCTGGAACAGGACGACCTGGAATACCAGCTACAACTACTTCGTACAGGACTACAAGACCGCGCTCATGGCGACGGACCTTCTGACGCCTCAGGACGCGGCGAGGAAATCTCTCCTCTCAAAGGTGCGCGTCACTGTAGGGCACACGTCGGTCCTGAACCTCACTGACAACCTTAAGGTACATGACCTCAACATGCTCGTAAACACTGGCTGTCTTGTGCGCCTCAACTACTGCACTCTCAAGGTGATGTCGTCTGCGCACAAGAACGGCAAGGGCTGGAACGGAGCGACGATCGAGCGCTCCACGCGCTTCCGCGGCGAGATTGTCTGGGGCGCGGGCTTCTCAGTGACGGTTAGGTAGTTTGGTGGTTAGGTTTTGGCCGTGTAGAACGTGTAGAAACGTGTAGGCTTCGCGCTTTCTACACGACCTGCACGTTCTTCACGGCTCTCGAATGACACATCGCTATTGACTATACCATAGAAGGTTTGGTAAAATATGCATAAATGTTATTTTGACTTGGCAACTTAACTACAAGGAGGCTGGCACATGGATACAAGAAGGGGATTCATCAAGACGGCGGGCGGAGCGTTTTTCATCGCGGCTGCAGGCAGGGCGTTCGGCGCAAACGCGCCCTCCAACCGCGTGAGGCTCGCCATCGTCGGCTGCCACGAGAAGGGGCGCGGAGCCCGCGTGATGCGCGCGGCGATGGAGGCAGGCGCCGAGATAGCGTGGGTCTGCGACGTCGACAGCCGTGCGCGCGACTATGCCGCCGCAGAGGTGCTGAAGCACGGCGGCTACACGCCGCGCAAGGAGAAGGACCTCCGCAAGGTGCTTGAGGACAAGACGCTCGACGGCATAATCTCCGAGACTCCCGACCACTGGCACGCCTGCTCGGCGATTCTCGCGATGCGCGCCGGGAAGGGCGTCTATGTCGAGAAGCCCTGCTGCTTCCGCCCGGAGGAAGGCGAGCTTATCGTGAAGACCTGGAAGAAGACCGGCAAGACCCTTCAGGTCGGCTCCCAGAGGCGCGCCTCCAAGAGCTACCGCGAGGCGCTCGCGTGGCTGCAGGGGCCCGAGAAGCCGATCGGCGACATCAGGTTCGTGAAGTGCCTTTGCTCGTGCAACCGCGGTTCGATAGGCCATGGCAAGGCGGCCGCCGTTCCCGAATGGCTCGACTGGGACCTCTGGCAGGGCCCTGCGCCCCGCCGCGAGTTCAAGGACAACATCGTCCACTACAATTGGCACTGGTTCAGGCACTGGGGCACGGCCGAGACTGGCAACAACGCGCCGCATTTCTGCGACATCGCGAGGTGGATTCTCCAGGTCGGCTTCCCCAAGCGCGTCAACTGCGCGGGCGGTACGGTCTTCCCGTGGATCGACGACGACTTCGAGTGGCCCGACACGTTCAACATGTCGTTCGAGTTCCCCGGCGACAAGTTCATCACGTTCGACATCACGAGCCGCACTCCCGGCCGCAACGAGAAGGACATGAAGAGCGGATGCATCGCATACGGCGAGAAGGGCTCGGCGTATTTCGGCCTCTGCGACGACGTCGTGGTGTATGACGGCAAGGGAGTGGTCATCAAAGATTGGCCCGCGGCGGACATGAAGGTCGGCTCGCTTACCAACCCCACGGCGACGCTCGACGTGGCGCACATGGCGAACTTCATCGAGAACCTCCGTGCCGGCAGCCAGGGGACGTTCGTCCCGGCCGACGAGGGCTACATGAGCTCTTATCTCCCGCTTGTCGCCAACATCGCGCTCGACACGCACAGCACGCTCGAGATCGACCCAGCGACGGGCAGGCCGGTCAACAGCCCCGCCGCCATGAAGCTCTGGGGCCGCGAATACGAGAAGGGCTGGGAGCTCGCTTAAGGGGCGCCATGACGAGGTTCGCGTGGGTTGCGGCGCTCCTGGCGATTTCGCCGCGCCTCGCGGACGCGGCGGACTATTCCGCCGCAGCCATCGCGCTGGAGCGCGACGCGAGCGCTTCGCAGCGGTACGCCGCCGAGGAGATCTGCCGGTACGTCGAGAAGGCGACCGGCCGCTCGCCCCGGATTGGCGGCGCGACTGCCGCGCGGACGATATCCATCGAGACCGCCCCGCGCGATTCCGCGCTTGGGCCTGACGGTTTTTCCATCGAGGAGAAGGGCGGCACACTTGTTATACGCGGTTCGCGCGAGCGCGGCTGTCTCTACGGGGCGTACGAGCTTCTCGAGCGCTTCCTCGGAGTCAGGTGGTACTCGCCCGACTTCGAGGTTGTGCCGCGCCGAGAGGCGTTCGAGGTGCCGGACGGCTTTTCGCTTGAGGAAAGGCCTGACTTCGAAATGCGCATGATGGAATGGTACGACGTCACGCGCGACGGCGCATTTGCGGCGAAGCTGCGGCTCAACGCCGGGAGCGCCTGCGACGAGAAGTTCGGCGGCGACGCCTACAGGTTCGGCAAGGGGCTTGGCATCTGCCATACGTTTGCGAGCCTTCTCGGCGACGAGTACTTCGACGCCCATCCCGAGTATTTCAGCATGGTCGACGGCAGGCGCACGAAGGAACGTTCGCAGCTTTGCCTTACGAACCCCGATGTCCTGGCGATTGTCACCTCGAACGTCCTCACGCGGATAAGGCAGGACCCCGACGCCGCGATGTACGGGGTAAGCCAGAACGACTGGTACGGCTACTGCACGTGCCCGAAGTGCGCGGCAGTCGATGCGGAGGAGGGGTCGCCTGCCGGCACGATGCTTCGGTTCGTGAACGCCATCGCGGAGGAAGTGGAGAAGGAGTTCCCGAATGCGCTTGTCGAGACTCTCGCGTACCAGTACACGAGAAAGCCGCCGAAACTGACGCGCCCGCGCAGGAACGTTGTCATCTGCCTCTGCACCTTCGAGTGCGACCTCTCGCACCCAATAGAGACGGGGCTCTCGCGCGAGAACATGCTTTTCAGGCGCGACCTTCGCGAATGGGGGAAGGTCGCAAAGCGCATGTTCATCTGGGACTACGTCGCAAACTTCGCGCACTACCCGGCGACGTTCCCAAACTGGGGCGTCCTTCAGCCAAACCTCAAGTTCTTCCGTTCAAGCGGCGTGAAGCACGTCTTCGAGCTCGGGGCGTACCAGGGCGCAGGAGCGGACTTCGCCGACCTGAAGGCGTGGCTCCTCGCGAAGTACATGTGGAAGGTCGACCGCGACGAAAAGGCGCTCTTGGGCGACTTCTTCAAGGGGTTCTACGGCAGCGCGGCGGATATAGTGAGGGAGGATTTCGAGGAGGCGAAGGGCCATTGCGAGAGCCACCCGATGACGACTCTCTTCAACAGCGACGGCCTCAAGCTCGCGGCGCTGCCGGAGCAGTATTTCGACCGCGCGCTCGCAAGGAGAAAGGCGGCGCTTGCCGCGGCAGAAGGCGACAGCGAGCACGCCGGCAACATAAGGAAGTGGGCGTATTCCATTGCGTACACGCGGCTTTTCAGGCTCATGTCCAAGATGGAGTGCCTTGGCGCCCTTGCGGAGGACGAGAGGAAGCTTGCGGGGGAACTTGCGCGCGACATCGTCTCCTACGGGGAAGGCGTCAAGAACCTGAGGATGAGCGAATGGACCGACAGGAACGCTTCAAGGAAGGTGTTCCTTGGCGAGGCGGTGAAGTGGTGAGGATGGGAGGCAACAGGGCATGACGAGAGAGACGTTCGAGGTAGGGTCGTTTGC
>JAEEHL010000189.1 GCA_016280825.1 Verrucomicrobiota bacterium | reverse complement strand
TGCGGGTTTGCGCAACTACCTAACCACCTAACTACCGAACCACCTAACCAACGGCTGGGGACAGACCCCAAATTTCTTCGATTCGCCGCCTGCACTCCTTCAAACGCGCGGCGGGCGACGCGGCTTGTCAGGTGACAGCAGCAGTTGGGAAGGTTTGTCCGGCATTTCCTCATTGCGGGCATTATATCATAAACTGCGCCTACTGTGGCAATCTACTGTGGCACTCAAGTCTGACCCTGTTACCCCCCATCGAACGGTCTCTTCCACTTTAATCTCCTCCTTCTCTTTGCCGCGCTTGGACACTGCCTTCGCCCTTTCACGAAACCTATCTGTATTTTCGAAGAATCGGCTCCTTGCAAAGAGTCATCTGCTCCTTCCAAAACTTATGGACTTCAATTGTTTCGGATTGATTCCACCCGGAATTCAAACGTGATATCTCCCCTGTGGCGAGACTCATTGAAAAATCACCTGTAGGAGTTTCTAATATTGCAAAGCTGTAGTCTGTCCGCAAGCGACAAGCGCTAACATCTTTGATCGTATGCTTTGCAATCGTTCCCTTGCCCCATGCGTAGAGCCTTACAGTCATGTCTCCTCCCATAGTATAATAGCTATCCCCAAAGCGGTAAATGAACCAAGTATCTGTGTTGGGAATCGGGATGAAGTGGTCTTTCCAGCTAAAGCCGCAAAACATTGAAAGCGAATTTATCGAGTCTGCTGTTATGCGATCAAGATGATTGACTGGCTCAACCGCGTAAGGTTCGCATACAAGCCCCAAGGCCAGGAAAACTATCCCGTCCTCCCTTCGAACAAACTGTTCCACAATTCGCCCTTTCTCATCGGCACGCGCCGCCACAACTTCCCAGTCATTTGCATGTTTGATCCAAATCGGAACGACAATGCACCCCTCGCAAAGCAAGATGGCGCATAAAGCAATCCAGACATAGGCGTTGAACCGTTTCATGATATTTCTCCATATTTCAAAATTGTGGGGCAACAAGACTTGATTGCCACAGTAGATTACCACAGTAGACTTTCCTTGTCATAGCGGCGAGACCCTTTCGATGCCATCGCGGCGAAGATCGCGGCTGTCTATGAGTGCTTGTTTCATCTGCCACGTATTATATCATATTTTAGTTAGGTAATGCGTGATGAGTGATGAGTAATGAGTATGGGAAAGGGGTCAGGGGTCAGGGGCCAGGAGTCAGGAGTCAGGGGACAGGGGTCAGCACTGACTACTAACTACTGACTACTGACTACTGGATTTAGGGGTCAGGGTGGTCTACTCGTACCGTGATGAGTAATGAGTGATGAGTGATGAGTATGGGGGTGGGGGAGTCAGGGATCAGGGGTCAGTGCGCGGGGCAAACCACCTAACCACCGAACTACTCAGGGAGCGTTCGCGGCGAGGCGCGGCAGAATCCACAAGGGCGGGAACGCCCTTTCTACCTCAAGCTTACTTTCGTCCCCCGTTCACGCGCCGTGACAACGACTGGCGTGACAGCTGGGCCTCGCACCCCACCTGCCGCACCATACGACAGCACCTCGAATGAATATCGGCCTTGAGCCACAAGCGAACCTATCGACTTGACCATGCCGAACGCGCCACTCCCGGCCGTCGAACATTCGAAGAAGTCGGTGCCTGCGGCAAACTGGCTGTAGATTGGGGCGTTGGTGCAGACAATCTCCACGCTTTTAAGCCACGCCCGCTTGTTGCTCGGGGCGCTGGAGCGGTTGAGCATTATCCTCGCCCCTTCCGCGACATCGCCAAGCGGCACGTCTACTATCTCAAAGTCTTCCGACGGCAGACGTACGGACGCAAGCTGATTCGTCACGCCGGCAAAAATGCATTCGACGGGCATTGACGCCTCGTCGGAGGAATACCGCCTTGCCGAAAGCCTGAGCACGCGGCCGTAGTACAGCTCCATCGGCGGCAGGACGAGAATGCCGAGCTTAGTTCCAGTGCCAAGCTGGAGAATCCCGTTTGTGCGTGCGGGGACGTACAGGTTCTCGCCGTAGAGGTCGGGCATTTCCCCAAGAACGTCCTCCGTGGCGGGCACGGGATTGCCGCCTGCCAAAGGAAGGAACGAGAAATCCCAGCTTGCATCGGGAATCTCGCCAAACCCGACAAGGTCGTGGCGCACCGTCGTCACCTTGTTGCTCGCCGTCCCCGCGCTGTTCGTCCATGCAAGAACGCAGGAATGGCTGTTTGTCTTCACCACTGAAAGACCCGACGGCGCGGCGAGCGGATTGGCCTCCGTCACGACGGCCATGTAGGAAACGCCCCAGCCGGTCGAACCGCCGCCGCCGTCAAGCTTCATCCTGAACTGCGTCGCCTCGACGCCTTCCGGAAACTCAATTGTCTCGAAGACGTACGTATCCTTGTTCGGCGAATAATCGCACTTCGCGGCGGAATCGGCGGAAAACTCGCCGCCCGTCCACGGCTCGAAGGCGAGCCTGCGCCCGGAAGAAGACGACGAATGCACCTTGAGGACTATGGCCAATATGCTTGAACTGAAATTCGTCGAGACTATGTAGTCGGCATTCTCCGAAAGGCGTATGTTCGCGGGATTCACCGACGTCTGGTCCTTGTAGGAGTCTATGCCGAGGCACTCCCACCCGTTCGTGTAGCAAACGACCGTCGCATCTGAATTGGTGCATGCGGCAAGCGCGGCAACGTCTATTTCATTCGTCACCGGCATAGCCGATGCGACGAACATACCAAGCGTTGTCATTGCGCAGATTGTCGAATTTTTAATCATTCAATTTGCCGCAAATGCGAAACTGAATGTAATTATATCACAATTCCTGAGCTTTCTACAATAAAAAAATGCCGTGGTCTATGCGCGGCGGGAGGCGAGGACGCCGCAGCCGTCGCCGACGTAGTACGACCGCGAGATCGCGTCGAAGACGTATTTCTTCGCGCCGGCGACCGCGTCAGCAAGGCCCGCGCCAAGCGCAAGTTCAGCCGCGAGCGCCGCGGAAAGCGAGCATCCCGTGCCGTGCGTCGAGACGGGGTTCGCGATTCTCTGAGCGGAGAACTCGGAAATCCCCTTCCCGTCGAAAAGGACGTCCACCGCAAGCTCCCCGTCGCCATGGCCGCCCTTCACGAGCACGCAGCACCCGTAGGTGCCGTGCATGCGCCTTGCGAGCTCCGCGGCCCAGGCAGGCGAGCCGTCGCCCGCCGCCACCGAGCAAAGGGCCTCGGCCTCTGGGATGTTCGGAGTGGCGACCGTCGCAAGCGGCAGCAGCAGCCGCTTCACGGCCTCGACCGAATCGCCGTCAACGAGCCGCGCCCCGCTCGTGGCGATCATCACGGGGTCTATCACCTTCGCAATCTCCGGCCTCGCCGCAAGCCGCTCTGCGACGGCGGCTATCGAGTCGGGCCCGGCCATCATGCCCGTCTTGAGCGCGGCAACCGAATATGCGCCAAGGACGGCGTCAAGTTCCGCGGCGACAAACTCCGCCGGGAGCGGGTGCACGGCGTAGACGCCGAACGGGTTCTGCGCGGTGAGCGCGGCTATCGCCGTGCATCCGTGGAGGCCGTAGTCGCCGAATACCCTGAGGTCGGCCTGGATGCCGGCGTTGCCGCCGGAGTCCGACCCCGCGACCGTGAGGCAGCATTTCCCCGCCGTCATTTCCCCCTGCTCCCCTCGCATATCCTGGATATCCTGTAGAGGTGGCCTACGATGTTCGGGTCGAGATTCCTCTCGAGGTACGGCAGCACCTCGTGGCGCACCTTGTTGCGCTCTATCGTCGTGTCGTCGTTGGAGGCGTCCTCGCGCCATTCCTCGCCGAACTTCCTGAGGTAGGCCTTGAGCTCGGCGTCGCGGCACCCGAGAAGCGGGCGCACGAAGCGGATGTCGCCCACGACGCTCGTCTCGCGGATGTTCGCGAGCGAGACGCGCTTCAACCGCATGAGGAATGTCTCGGCGACGTCGTCCATGTGGTGGCCTGTCGCGATCGCGTCGAGCGAGAGGTTCTTCATGCATTCCGAAAAGAACTTAAGCCGCACGCGGCGCGCCGCCATCTCCATCGACTCGCCGTTTCTGCGGACGACGTTCGCGTGTATTCCCTTGAACGGCACCCCGAGCCTCTTGGCGAGGGAGCGAACGAAGGCGAACTCCTCCTTCGACTCCTTCCTGAGCCCGTGGTCGACGTGCAGGACGACGAACCTCTCGGCTGCGTTCCTCTTCGTGCCGCCCTTCGTGAGGAGAAACGCAAGCGCAACGGAATCCGACCCGCCGCTAACGGCAAGCCCAATCCTCCCCGGCGGCAATATGGACCTGTCGACCTTCATATGCCGAACACGGGCCAGCAGACGGACTCCATTCCGCCATACGGGCAGTTGCGAGAGAGAGAGGCGAACTTCGCAGCCTCGATGACACGCCTCGCGCCGACTTCAATCGCGGTCTCATGCGCACTGTCGAGACGGGCGGCCGCGCGCGGGGAGAGAATCCTGCGCGGCATCTTCCACCATGCCTGCGCCCAGGCGTCGGGCGACATCCCCTCGCCCTCCACCATCGCCATCCACGTAAGCGGTATCGCCGCTTCAAGCCCGATGATGCCATTCGCGCTTCCCGCGAACCCAAGCGACTTCTTCGCCGCAGGGTGCGGCGCGTGGTCGGTCGCGAACATGAGAACGCCGTCCTTCACGGCGCGGCGAAGCTCTGCGCGGTCTTCGCCATTTCCGAGAGGCGGCGCCATCTTGTAGTTCGCGTCGTCGCACCCAATCTCCTCGCACGAAAAAAGGAGATGGTGCGGCGTCGCCTCTGCAGTGACGGGGAGCCCTTCTTTCTGCGCGTCGCGAACGAGCGCAACGCCCTCGGCAGTTGAAATGTGCTGGATGTGGAGACGGCACCCCGTCACGCGGCAGACTGCAAGGTCGCGGCGAATGGCAACCGCCTCGGCGGAAGCGGGAACGACTGGCAGATGGTTGATCCGCGCAAGGTGGCAGTCGCGGATTACGCCATCCTTGACTTCCTTCGGGTCCATCGCGTGCTCGCAGATGCACATGCCAAGCGCGGCGGCACGGCGCATCGCCTCCTCCATGACCCTGTCGTCTGAGACATACGAGCCGTCGTCGGTGAAGAACGCCGCGCCCGCCTCGGCAAGCGCCTCAAGGTCCGCAACTTCGCGGCCAAGCCGCCCCTTCGTAATGCATGCAGACGGAAGAAGCAGCGTCTCCGCGCTGCGCGCGGCCTTAAGCTGGTAGTCAATCCACCTTGGCGAATCGCAGGCGGGGACCGTGTTGGGCATCGTCACGACTGCGGCAAATCCGCCGCGCCGCGCCGCCTCGAGGCCAGACGCCGTCGTCTCCGCCTCTGGAACGCCAGGGTCGCGGAAGTGCACATGCACGTCCACGAACCCGGGGAATGACATCTTGACCGTTTCCGCCATTTCTATTTCATCCTGAATCGATGGGTTGACGTTCCCTTGGCGAGCTGCACGTCCCTCTCGCCGACAATTCCTATCTCGCGGATTCCGGGCGTGTCAACGACCATCGACCCGTCGGGCAGCATCACAAGCTCGCGGCTCGTCGTCGTGTGCCGGCCCCGCCCGCTCCAGCTCTGCGTCTCGCGCGTCGCCGCCCACTCCTCGCCCGCGAGGGCATTGAGGAGAGTCGACTTTCCTACGCCGGAGCTCCCGACCATCGCGACGGTCCTGCCTGGCATGACGAACTCGCGCACCTCGTCAAGCCCTTTCCCCGTGACGCTCGAGATTGCGATCGTCCTGCAGCCGAGGGTGGCGGCTTCCGCCGGCGGGTCGGCGATGTCGCACTTGGTGAGCACCACGACGGCCTCCGCCTTGCCGATGCCGGATGCGAGCTGAAGGTATCTCTTCAGCCTCGGCAGCGAGAAGTCGCCGTCTAGCCCGGTCATTATGAAAAGCGCGTCGAAGTTCACGGCGAGCGTCTGCGACTTGCGGCGCGCAGATGGATCCCTCCGCTCGAAGACGGAGAAGCGCGGCAGCACGTACGTGATGAAGCTCTCGCCCGACGGGTTGTGCGCGAAGCGCACGAAGTCGCCCGTGACCGGCTTCGTCTCGTCGTTCAGGAAGCACGACTTCTTCTTGCGTGCAATGAGCTCGCCCTCCGCCTCGTTGCAGACGAGATGGTAGTAGTCGCCGTGCGAGCTCACGACGCGCGCGACCTCGCGCACGTCTTCGCCCCTGTAGCCGTATCTCTCGAGTGTCGACGCCATTTGAAAAAAATGGCGCGCCGGCTTTCAGAACCGACGCGCCGTTGCGGTCTTGGGAACCGCGGGGACTTACTTCTTCGCGGCCTTCTTCGCGGCCTTCTTCGCCGGCTTCTTCGCGGCCTTCTTGGCGGCGGGCTTCTTCGCGCACGCCTTCTTGCAGCACGCCTTCTTGGCGGCGGGCTTCTTCGCAGCGACCTTCTTCGCAGCGGGCTTCTTAGCAACCTTCTTGGTGGCCATGTCTTGATCCTTTACTTAGTTAGAACCCGTAGGCACGCTCGTTCGAACGCAACATCCTCGGCTTCTGCTTCGTATGATATCTAATTTCGTAAAAATATGCAAGAGATTTTTTCAAAAAAATTTTCCACGGAAATTCCGTCTCGCTTTTCTGTGGATTTCACATGCCGGCGTATGGTATAATACCTTCCGGTTCAAAACACAAAAGGAGACAGACATGAAGCACATACTGTTCGCGGCCGCGCTGGCCGCATGCGTCGCGGCAAACGCCGACATGCGCATCGGCATCATCGGCTGCGATACCGAGCACGCCGAGGCGTTCACAGAACTCATGAACGTGAAGAAGGATCCCGACTGCGCGGGATTCCGCGTGACCGCGGCGTACAAGTGGGGCTCGCGCGACATCAGGAGCTCAACCAACCGGTACGCGAAGATAATCTCGCACCTGGAGTCGATGGGGGTGAAGATGGTGCCGACGATCGCAGACCTGCTCGGCGAAGTCGACGCGGTGCTGCTCGAGACGTGCGACGGACGGCCACACTTCGAGCAGGCGCTTCAGGTCTTCAGGAGCGGCAAGCGCGTCTTCATCGACAAGCCGGTCGCAGCGTCGCTCGCCGACGCAATCCGCATCGCCGACGCCGGCAGGGAAGCCGGCGTCCCGTGGTTCTGCTCGTCCGCGCTCAGGTACGTGAAGAAGGTGAATTCCGCGCACAACGGCGAGTTCGGCAAGATTCGCGGCGCCTCATGCTGGACGCCGAACGAGCTCGAGCCCACGCAGAGCGAGTTCTTCTGGTATGCGATACACGGCGCGGAGCCGCTGTTCGCGATAATGGGCACTGGATGCGTTGAGGTGCGCTGCACCGGCGGCGACACGGAAGACCTTGCCGTCGGCACATGGGAAGACGGGCGCATCGGCACAATGCGCGCGATGAGCTACAAAAAGAGAGGCGCGGCGCACGGCGGGGTGATCTTCCCGTATAAAAAGGCGCCGGTCGACATGGGAACGTACGAGGGCTACAAGCCGCTGCTAGTCGAGATACTGAAGTTCTTCAAGACGGGCGAACCGCCGGTCACGCCGGAGGAGACGCTGGAGATCTACGCGTTTCTCGAGGCCGCGGCGAAGTCGAAGAAGGCTGGCGGCGCGCCAGTGAAGATAGCGGACGTGATGGCAGAGGCCCGGCGCTCCCTGCACTAGCGGCGCGGCACCCCGAATGCCCGAGGAAAACTATTCGCTTGCCATTGCGCAGCGATTATGATACAATACGCGGCAATGAACAACAAAGGATACTTTAGCGCGTGCTGGTGGCGTCGCTGCGGATTCGGTCTCGCAGCGCGCTTTTCGGCATAGTCGCCAAAAGCATCCGCCAGCAAGGGAAACTCCGGGCCGAATCTCAGAAAGAGAATCGGCCCGGCTTGTTTTATACGGCAGGAACAACTTCAACGACATACAAGGAAACACGAAAATGAAAATGCTGACAGAAGAGGAATTCAGGCGACGCGCCGGGACATCCGCCCGCGTGGCGGTGTTCAGGGAGTTTCTCGCCGACCGCGAGACGCCCGTCGCCGCCCTTTCGCGCCTCGACGACGACGAGGAGGCGTTCCTCCTTGAAAGCGTGGCGGGCGGCGAGTCGCGCGGGCGCTACTCGTTTCTCGGCATCGAGCCCTCCGGCCGCATCGAGGGCGAAGGCGCGCTTGAAGAGCTCAAGCAGTCGTTCAGGGCCGCAAAGTGCGAACCCGCGCCAGAGCTGCCGTCGTTCCAGGGAGGGGCAGTCGGCTACGTCGCGTACGACGCGGTGCGCCTCTTCGAGCCGAAGGTCCGGCTGGAGCGCGAGAATGGAACGCCCGCCATGGCGTTTCTCGTCTGCGACAAGTTCCTCGTGTTCGACAACGTACGCGGGACGGTGACCGTGGTCGTCGTCGCCGACCCGTCGCGCGCGGGCGCATACAGGGCGGCGATGGACGACATCGACCGCATCTACGCGAAGATGCTGAGCGCGGAGTCTATCGCGAGGACGATCGAGCGCGGTGCGCGCGCAGGCAGGGCCGAAGCCGTTGAGCGCCAGGAGTTCCGGCCCGAGATGACGCGCGGGGAGTTCCGCGAGCTCGTGGCGAAGTGCAAGGAGGCGATAGCGTCGGGCGAGGTCATCCAGATCGTCCCCTCGCAGAAGTTCACCGCCAGGAGCCACGTGTCGGGGCTTTCGCTGTACAGGGCGCTTCGCATGATCAACCCCTCGCCATACAACTTCTTCATGCGCATCGGCGCGAAGACGCTCATCGGCTCGTCGCCCGAGGAGCTGGTGAAGCTCTCGGGCGAGACCGCCTCCACCGCCCCCATCGCGGGAACGCGCCCGCGCGGCGAAACCGACGCGGAAGACGCCGCGCTCGAGCGCGAATTAAGGGGCGACGAAAAGGAGAACGCGGAGCACGTGATGCTGGTGGACCTCGGGCGCAACGACCTCGGCCGCGTCTGCCGCACAGGCAGCGTGAAGGTGTCGGGCTTCGCGCACGTCGAGCGCTATTCGCACGTCATGCACCTCGTAAGCAACGTGACGGGCACGCTCGAAAAGGGCTTCGACGCGTTCGACCTCCTGAAGGCGGCGTTCCCCGCCGGCACGCTCACCGGCGCGCCGAAGGTGCGGGCGATGGAGCTTATCGCCGAATACGAGCATTCGCCGCGCGGGATATACGGAGGAGCGGCAGGATACTTCTCCTACACGGGCGACATGGACTTCGCGATAGTAATACGCACGCTCGTGAAGGAAGGCGTCTCGATCGTCATGCGTGCGGGCGCCGGCATCGTCGCCGACTCCGACCCTGACAGGGAATACGAGGAGACGATCAACAAGTCAAAGGCCGTGTTCGAGGCCGTCAAGTTCGCGGAGGAACTGCAATGATACTCATGATCGACAACTACGACTCCTTCACGTACAACGTAGTGCACGCGCTCGCCGGGCTCGGCGCAGACGTGAAGGTCGTGCGGAACGACAAGATCGACACGAAGGGAATCGCCGAGCTTGCGCCGCAGGCGCTCGTTATCTCGCCCGGCCCGGGCAACCCCGACTCCGCCGGGGTCTCGCTCGCGGCCATAAGGGAGTTCGCGGGCAAGATCCCGATTCTCGGCATCTGCCTCGGCCACCAGTCGATAGCGCAGGCGTTCGGCGGCAGGATAGTGCGCGCCAAGCGCATCATGCACGGGAAGACAAGCCGCATACGCCACGACGGCAAGGGCCTCTTCGCCGGCCTTGACCAGGGCTTCGAGGCGATGCGCTACCATTCTCTCGCGGTGGACAGGGCCTCGCTCCCGGACTGCCTCGAAGTCTCCGCCGAAAGCGAGGACGGCGAGATCATGGGCCTCAGGCACAAGACCCTCCCCATCGAGTCGCTGCAGTACCACCCTGAGTCGATAGGCACGAAGGCAGGCGAAAGGCAGTTTGCGAACTTCCTCGAAACCGCAACGGGCAGGCATCCGCGGAAATGCGCCACCACCTCGCAGAGGCACGACATCCTCATGCGCGCGCTCGCAGGCACGACGCCGGGCGAGGACGAATGCGAGGGGTTCTTCTCGGCGGTCATGGCCGGGGAAGTCGTAGAGGCGGAGCTTGCGGCGTTCCTGACGGCGCTTGTGAGGCTTCCCGTCACGGCGGACGCGCTGACAGGCGCGGCCAGGGCGATGCGCAACGCGGGGGCGAGGGTCGACATCGGCGACGTCGACGCGGTCGACATCGTGGGCACTGGCGGCGACGGCACGGGCACGTTCAACGTCTCCACGACGGCGGCGTTCGTCGCGGCAGGCGCGGGCGTCACCATAGCCAAGCACGGCAACGTCGCCTCAACGTCGAAATGCGGCTCGGCGGACGTTCTCGCCGCGCTCGGCTACAACCTCTCGGCGTCCACGGACGTAGTCGCGAGGTGCATCCGCGAGATAGGCGTCGGATTCCTCTTCGCGAAGGCGCTGCACCCGGCCATGCGCTTCGCGGCGCCTGTCCGCCGCACCCTCGGCTTCAGGACCGTGTTCAACCTCATCGGCCCGCTCACCAACCCCGCGAACGCGAAAAGGCAGGTGATCGGCGTTCCGGACGAGCATGTCGCGATGGCGTTCTCGGAGGCGTTCAGGCGGCTCGGCTCGGTGCGCACGATGGTCGTCGCGGGCGACGGCGGCGTAGACGAGATAAGCCCCGGCGGGTTCACGTTCGTCTCGTCGCTCGAGAACGGCGCGGTGCGGAACTCCCTTCTCGACGCGGGCGCGGAATACGGCGAGCGCTACACCCTTGCGGACATCAAGGGCGGCGACGCCGAGGCCAACGCGAAGCTGCTCGCGGGCGTCCTCGACGGCTCCATCAGGGGAGCGTACAGGGCGGCGGCCGTGGAAAACGCGGCGGCGGCGATACTTGTGGGCGGCAGGGCGAAGGACTACAGGGAAGCCATCGCGCTCGCAGTCGAATCAATTGACTCCGGCAGGGCGGCGGCAAAGCTCGCTGCGCTTGTCGAGGCGGCAAAGCAGTAAACGGAGGACATGATGAAAAAGAGAATCGACGAAATCGACGACGAGATCGCGCAGCTCTTCAAGGAGCGGATGGAACTCGCCCAAGTGGAGACGCCTGCGGAGGAGCGGGCTACGCTTGCGCGCGTGGCGAAGGCAGTCGGCCCGGAATTCGAGCGCGGCGCCCTTTCGCTCTTCTCGACAGTCTTCGGCATCGCCGGGGCGCGGCGGCGCTCGCTCCTAAGAGGCGACGCGCCGGTGGTCAAGGCCATTCGGCAGGCGGTCTCCGAGGCAAAGGAATTCCCGTCGCAGGCAGTGGTCGCCTGCCCTGGCACGGAAGGCTCGTACGCGCAGAAGGCGACGTCGCTCATGTTCCCGGTTCCGACGATACTCTTCTTCTCCGGCTTCGAGGGCGTGTTCGAGGCGGTGGAAAAAGGGCTTTGCCCGTACGGGATACTGCCCATCGAGAACTCCGCCGCAGGGTCGGTCGCGCAGGTGTACGACCTCATGGTGCGCCACTCGTTCCACATCGTGCGCTCCGTGCGCGTGAAGGTCGATCACGCCCTTCTCGGGCGGCGCGGCGCCAAGATGGCCGGCATCCGGCGCGTCTCGAGCCACCCGCACGCCCTCGCGCAGTGCTCTGAGTTCCTCAAGGCCCACCCCGAGATGCGCGCGCTGCCAGACGAAAACACGGCAATCGCGGCAAAGAGGCTCGCCGAGGGCGGGGATATGGACCTGGCCGTGATCGCGTCGCGCTCCTGCGCCGAGCTGTACGGGCTCGACATACTGGAGGAAAGGGTATCGAACACCGCGTTCAACTACACGCGCTTCATCTGCATTTCGCGCAACCTCGAGATAACGCCAGACGCCGACAAGTTCAGCGTGATGCTGAGCCTGCCGCACAGGCCCGGGTCGCTAAGCGCGATCATCTCGAAGTTCGCCGCATCCGGCGTGAACCTCACGAAGCTCGAGTCGCGCCCGATACCGGGAATGGACTTCGAGTTCCGCTTCACGTTCGAGTTCGAGTCGTCTCCGGCGAATCCGGCGGTGCTCGGGCTTCTCTCCGAGCTTTCGCAGGACCCGGAGATTGAAAGCTTCACATTCCTCGGGGCATACGCATGAGCGCAAACGACATACTTGCGGAGCTTACGGAAATGCGCCGCGCAGACGCGGAAAGGCGCGAACGCGAAATCCCGCTTGACGAGATGGTGCGCCGCGCCAAAGGCGCCGCGCCGGCGCATGATTTCGCCGCGGCATTCACCGCCACCCGGCTACCCAGCCGCATCATAGCGGAATTGAAGCGGGCAAGCCCGAGCGAAGGGATGATACGCGAAGACTTCCGCCCGCTGGAACTTGCGCGCGAACTTGCGGACGCTGGCGCGGCGGCGCTATCAGTCCTTTGCGAGCCGCACCGCTTTCTAGGCAACGAAGACTATCTCGCGGCAGTCAGGAAAGTCGTGGACCTCCCCCTTCTCTACAAGGACTTCCTCTCGACGCGCTACCAGATAGCGGCGGCGCGGGCGGCCGGAGCCGATGCGGTTCTCCTAATCGCGGCGGTCCTGGACGACGCGGCGCTTTCCGACCTGCTCGGGTTCACGCGTTCGCTCGGGATGGAGGCGCTTGTAGAGACGCATGACGCGGAGGAGATTTCGCGAGCCGTCATGTGCGGCGCAAATGTCATAGGCGTAAACTGCAGGAATCTCAGGGACTTCGCGACCGACGTCTCGCTTCTCGAGCGCCTTGTCGGCGAAATCCCAGAAGGCTGCGTCAGGATAGCGGAAAGCGGCATGCACACGGCGGAGGCAGTTGCGCGGGCAAAAGGCGCAGGCGCAAACGGCTTTCTCGTCGGCACCGCCCTTATGCGCGCCGAACACCCAGGAGAAAAACTTAAGGAACTACTCCCAACCACCTAACTACCTAACCAATGAAAACACACTACGGAAAGTTTGGCGGGCAGTACGTCGCGGAAACGCTGATGGCGCCGCTCAAGGAACTGGAAACCGCCTACGAGGCGGCGAAGGCCGACCCCGCGTTCCAGCGCGAGTTCGACGAAATACTGCACGACTACGTCGGGCGCGAATCGCCGATTACCTGCGCCAAGAGGCTCTCCGGGCATCTTGGCGGCGCGATGATCGTGCTCAAGCGCGAAGACCTGAACCACACGGGCGCGCACAAGGTGAACAACACCATCGGGCAGGCGCTTCTTGCGCGGCGGATGGGCAAGCGGCGGCTCATAGCCGAGACGGGCGCCGGGATGCACGGCGTCGCCACCGCTACCGTGGCCGCCCTTCTCGGGATGCCGTGCGAAGTCTACATGGGCGCAATCGACGTGGAGCGCCAGTCGCCGAACGTCGAGCGGATGAAGATGCTCGGCGCCACCGTGCACGCGATCGAGGAGGGCAGCGCCACCTTGAAGGACGCGATGAACGAGGCGCTGCGCGACTGGGTCACGAACTGCGACGACACGTTCTACGTGATCGGCACCGCGGCCGGCCCCTATCCCTATCCCGAGATGGTGAAGGACTTCCAGTCCGGCATCGGCAGGGAGGCGCGTCGCCAGTGCCTCGACAAGTACGGCCGCCTGCCCGACCAGGCGATTGCCTGCGTCGGCGGCGGCTCCAACGCAATCGGCCTCTTCGCCGGCTTCATGGACGACAAGGAGGTGAAGCTCGTCGGCGTCGAGGCCGGCGGCAAGGGACTCGCCACCGGCGAGCACGCCGCCTCCATCAACGGCGGCCGCCT
>JAEEHL010000025.1 GCA_016280825.1 Verrucomicrobiota bacterium | reverse complement strand
CGGCGCGTCGCGCGAGATGCACCAGCCGCGCAAAGGTTCCTTGAACCATTCGAGAAGCTTGTTAGAAACGTCGCTCGTCGTGTGCCCGGGTATCCACTTCTCGAGGAAGGCGTGCTGCGGCTCGAGCTCGAAGTAGAGGTGCTCCGACTCCTTTACGACCGGCGTTCCGCCGCAGGTCGTGCACTTTGGCGCCCCAAGCTCCTCCGCGCCGTAGGTAGAGCCGCACTTGTCGCAGCTGTCGCCGTACTGCCCCTCTGCGCCGCACTTCGGGCACGTGCCCTTCACGAAGCGGTCGGGGAGGAACATCCTGCAGTGCTCGCAGTAGAGCTGCGGCGAGGTCTTCCTGGTTATGCCGCCAGACTTCTCCATCGCAGCGAAGATCCGCTCGGAGAACTCCCTGTTCTCGGGCGAGTTCGTCGAGTAGTAGTTGTCGAAGGAAACCTGGAAGTCGGTGAAGTCCTTCAGGTGGATCGCGTGCATGCGCGCGATGAGGTCCTCGGGCGAGACGCCCTCCCTGCGCGCGCGGATCATGACCGGCGTGCCGTGCGTGTCGTCCGCGCAGACATAGACGCACTCGTTCCCGCGAAGCTTCTGGAAGCGCACCCAGAAGTCGGTCTGGATGTACTCCACAAGATGCCCCAGGTGGATGTCCCCGTTCGCGTATGGGAGCGCGCTTGTTACAACGATTCTTCTTTTCATCACGGGTATTATATCAGTTTGTCTTGCTTATGTAAACATAGAAATTCGCGCATGGCTTCACAAGGTCGAAAAGCTCCACCACGTCGTCGTTGCCCATCCTTATGCACCCATGGGAGGCTGGAGTTCCCAGGAGCTGCTCCTGGTTCGTGCCGTGGATGTAGATGTGGCGCAGGTAGCTGTCGTGCCTGCCGGCCTTGTCCTTGTTCACGCCAGGCTCAAGGCCGTCGAGCCAGAATATCCTGGAAAGTATCTCGTCGCCAGACGTGGAACGGAGGGCGTTTCCGCTGCGCACGGCTCCCCTCACCTGCTTCCGCGAGACGAAGAGCTGCCCCTTCGCCGCCCGCGCCCCTATGCGCGAGCTCACCCTGTGCCAGCCAGGCGGCGTCATGTACGAACCCGCCTCGCTCCCCACGCCGGCCGCAGCAGTGGACACCCTGAAGGAGCGCGTCCTGCCGCAGGCGGAGACGACCATGCGCTGCTCGGGCACGACGACAACGGCGAGCGCGTCGCGGCGCGTTGCCTTGCCAACCCCGGGAACGGCCATGTGGGCGGGAATTACGGCGTCTGCCGCGAGAAGGCCAGTAGTCCATTCGCCCTTGGTCGTGCGGGAAATCTCGGTAAAGCCGCGCGAGACGTATGCCGCCAGCACTTCCGGATAGATCGTGTCGAGTATGCCGGAGATGACAAGCCGCCCGCCGACGTATGCGCATATCTCGTCGGCAAAGCGCACGAGAAGAGGCCCGAGTATGTTCGCGACGACAAGATCGCTCCTTCTCCTCGGCCTCTCTGGGTTCCTGCGCCCGAGCGCGAACCGACGGTACGGCACGCTCACGCCGTTGCGCGCTGCGTTCTCCTGCGCCGCGGCAACGGCGCAGGGGTCCACGTCAAAGCCCTCGACGCGGCCGAACCCGAGCTTTGCCGCGGCAATGGAGAGAATGCCCGAGCCGCACCCCATGTCGAGAAATGCGGCGCCCTCAAGCTCGCCTGAAAGCGCCTCGATGTACTCGAGGCATGCCCTGGTCGTCTCGTGGCCGCCCGTGCCGAAAGCCATCCCGGGGTCGATAACGACTGAAACGCGGCGGCCGCGCGGGGGCTTCTCCCACGCCGGCACGACGGCGAGCCGCCGCCCTATGAGCTCGGTCTTGAAATGGCGGCGGTAGGCGTATTTCCAGTCTTCGTCGGGCAGTTCGCCCATTTCGACCTTCGCACCCGAGCCAACTATGGAAAGCGCGTCCTCCAGCGCCCTTCTTGCCTCTTCGCGGCGCGACGCGCCTTCGAAGTAGACGCGCATCTGCGCCTCCGGCCGCTCTACGTCGCGATACGAGGATAATATTAAATCCCCTCCATCGAATACCTCGAAGAGGGGATTTACGAAACGCTCTGGAACCGAACAGCCGGCAAAAAGCATTACTTCGCCGCCTGCTTGGCGACAAGCTTCTTGACGACGGTCGGGCGCTGGACGAGAACGCGCACCTCCTCGGTACCCATGCGCGCGACGTCTTCGGCCTTCATCCCGAACTTGACGAGACGGGCGCGCTGCGCCTTGGACCTGCGAGCCTTGCCTGCCGGCGTCTTGCACGGACGGACGTGAGATTCCTTGCGTAATGTGCGACCTGTACCCATTTTTGAATTCCTCTTTTTTGCTAGGTAATTTTGGATATTATATCATTTGCGCCCGCAAAAGTCAAAGCGGTTTCACTGGGGAGGGAACTTGACGACCTTGAACTTCTTGGCGCCGACGACGGGGAACTGCCCGTCGCCCCACGGCTGGTGCCAGACAAGCGAGCCGCGCAGGCGGCTCTCTGGATCGCTTACGCCCGCGACAAGCCGCGAGACCTCCGGCAGGAGCCCGCGCCCGCTCTCGAAGTTGACCGACCTCACGATTACGTTGCACGGCGCCTTCGCGTGGCCGAAGAGGTTAGTCGTCGTCGTCGAGAGTATCACGCGGTTGTGCTGCGCGACGACGTGGTTTATCGAAGAGAGGTGGGTTGCGTCGTGGAAGACTATCCCCTCCTCGCAGTTGTGCACGTAGAGATAGCTCGCGACGACGTGCTCCCCGAGGACGAGCCCGTACCTGAAGCCCTGCACCGCCACGTTGTCCAGGACCTGGTTGTCGTTCTGGTCGCCCGACATCATGAGCCCCACCGTATGGCAGGGGTTTGGCTGCAGACACTTGCCGAGATACGTGTCGCCCACGGCCTCGTCAAGGCAGAACTGCGAATCGCGCACTATCGCGCGCGACGTGTTCTGCAGGTTTACGCACCCGCCCTTCGGGTACATCGTCTCCTTGTCGAGATGGGCGCGGAACTCGAGGTTCTTGATCGACACAAGCCCCGTCGAGAACTTGCCCTTGGCCGCAGTGCCCTCGACGGTCGAGAGAATCGTCCACGGGCGTGCGGTCGGGTCATGCTCCTCGGGCGGCGTCCAGTCGGAGAAGAGGCACGTGTTGCACATCTTCATCTCGCCGAACGTGGTGGGCTTGAAATTCCACTTGACGACTTCCGGCGGACGCACCTGGTAGCCGTAGAGGAGCTTGCACGGCATCTCGCCCTCGAACGCGATGTTCATGACGCCCGGGGGGATGACGAGCTGCCCGCGGCAGGGCTTGCCGTTGACGAACTCGCGCCCTGGCCCCGCTATCCTGTAGCCCTTGGGGGCGAACGGCACCAGAATCTTGCCGACTCCGACCTTGGCGACGGCGTCTATCGCCGCCTGAAACGCCTCGGTGTCGTCTGTGACGCCGTCGCCCTTCGCGCCGAAGTCGCGCACGTTGAACGCGGCCTGCGCCGTCATCGCGGCAAGAACCGCCGCAGCAAGAACCATTTTCGCCTTCATTTTCATTCTCCTTTTTTTAACCCATCACCGCAAGAAGCGCGAGCAGAATGCCGCAAAGCCCCTCCCCCGCTACGAGGCCGGCCGAGAAGAGCGTGCCCGGACGGGAAAGATGCGGGCGCTTCGCATCGGAAAGAAGGCGCAGCATTCCGCCAATGAATATAGTCGAGTTGATCCGCACGGGGAGGTATATGCCGAGCGCGCAGGCCATCACCGGCACGCGGCAGATCTCGAGCACGGTGGCTATTCCGGCGCCGAGCGCAAGGAGCCCCCATGACATCTCTCCGCCCATCATGCCCTCGACTATCGACTTCATGAGCGTTGCCTGCGGCGCGCTCAGCTGGTCGCTGCCAAAGCCCCATGCCTTGTGGAGGAGATAGAGGACTCCTGCCACCGTGAACGCGGCGGCAATCGCGCCTGCGAGCTCGCCAAGCTGCTGCTTCCACGGCGTCGCGCCGACGATGTGCCCTGTCTTTAGGTCCTGCGCGGTGTCGCCGGCGAGCGCCGCGACGATGCAGACGACGCTCCCGATTGCGATGGAGGCCGTCATCCCGGCCGCGCCCGCTGCGCCGCAGGTCTTGAGGACGAACGACGAGACGACGAGCGTCGCGATCGTCATCCCGGAAATCGGGTTGTTGGAGCTACCGACGAGCCCCACCATCCGCGCCGACACCGCCGCGAAGAAGAAGCCGAAAAGCGCCATCAGAAGCGCGCCCCCTATCCCCACGGGAACGGCGGGCACGCATGCAATGAAGACTATGATCGCCGCGACGCCGCACGCGATGAACTTGAACGGGATGTCGCCGTGCGAATCTCCGCCGCGCTTCAAGGAGTCGCGAAAGGTCCTTGCAAACAGCGGCACTGACTTGACAAGCGAGAATAGCCCGCCCGCAGCAATCGCGCCCGCACCGACGAACCTGACGTATTCCTTCCAGACGGCGACGGCCCCGCCCTGCGAATAGATGGCGGCCGCATTGTCGGAGAACGCGCAGAAAAGCGGAATGAGCACCATCCACCCGAAGAACGAGCCGGAGAAGACGAGCGTAGACACCTTCGGCCCCACGATGTAGCCGACGCCGACGAGCGCGGCGGAACTTTCAAGCCCAAGCTCGCCGCGAAGGCGCCTGAAGGGGATGGAAACCACGGCCGGCACCCACTTCAAGAGGTCGGTCGCGATTTTCACGACTGCCGCGACTACGACGCCAAGGAACACGACGCTCGCATGGCGCGCGCCCTTCTCCCCCGCCTGTAGCACGTCGGCGCAGGCACGGCCCTCTGGATAGACGAGGACTGCGTCCTGGTCGACTATGAGTGGCTTTCTGAGCGGAACCATGAGAAGGACGCCGAGGATGCCTCCAGCTAGCGAGATGAGGGTAAGCTCGACAAACCCCGGGGGAATGCACACGCCTTCCTGCGCCCAGAGGTAGAGGGCGGGCATCGTGAACACCGCGCCCGCCACAAGCGACTCGCCTGCGGAGCCAATCGTCTGCACCATGTTGTTTTCGAGAATGGAATCTCGCCTGAGGACAAACCGCAGGACGCCCATGGAAATGACCGCCGCCGGAATCGACGCGGAAATGGTAAGCCCGACCTTGAGCCCGAGATAGGCGTTCGCCGCGCCGAAGACCACCGATATGGCGATGCCAAGCAAAAGCGCCGTAAATGTCAGTTCTCTTTTCATGGTTCCCCTTTCATGACGTACGAGACCTCTTGATCTCCTCCCACGCGGCGTTTATGCGGGACATTTTCTCGGTGGCGCGGCCAATCATCTCCTCGGGGAGCCCCTGCGCCCTGAGGGCGTCGGGATGGCACTTCTTCGCGGCAAGGCGGTATGCGCGGCGGATCTCCTCAAGCGACGCCGAGCGGTCGACGCCCAGCACGGCGTATGGGTCCATCCTCTCCGTGCGCTCCTGCGCGGCGCTTTCCGCGCCCGCGCCGTATGTGCGGCGGCTCGCATAGAAGGTGTACCAGTCGGCCCGTATGCGCAGATAGCGAGGCAGGTTGCGCAGGATGACGTTCTCATGGTGCGACACCGATCCGTCTGCGCGCGCAAGGTCCCAGAGAAGCTCGTAGAATAGCTCCCTGAGCTCCATGGAATCCACTACGCCGGCGAACTCGTCGGCATATTCGTAGATCGTGTGCGAATCCTCCTTGGCCCTGCGGAAGGCGTCGATGCAGTACTTGCGGATGTTCCCGGAGAAGCCCAGCCTGTCAAACGCTCCCTCGACGGCGCCGATCTCGTCGCTTGTGACGCGCCCGTCGGCCTTGGCGAGCTTTGCGAACATCGCGGCGGCGCTTGCGCAGAAGACGAACTGGCGCTCTGCGGCAGTCCTGACGTTGCGCCGCCTGCCGTATTTCACCTCGGAGTCGCCGCTGCCGCCATTGCCGAAAAAGCGTTTCTCCACCTGCTGGCCGATGACCGCGCCAAGAATCGCGCCGAGCGGCCCGCCGCCGAAGACCGCGCCTATCCATGCGCCAAGCGATATGCCCTTCCAGCTCACCTGAACTCCACCGCCCGCTCGTCCTCGCCGCCATCGCCGTGGCGGAACACGATGTGCCTTGCGCCAGCCGGGACAAGCGAACCTGCGCGCTCAGGCCACTCTATTACGACAATCGCCCCGCGCTCCAGGTAGTCTTCCCATCCGATGGCGAGAACGTCGTCCTCGCCGGAAAGGCGGTACAGGTCCATATGCACAAGAAGGACATCCGGCGACTCGTGCTCCTGCACGATGCAGAAAGTAGGCGAAGTGACGCGCCCAGGAACGCCAAGCGCGGCTGCAAGCCCCTGCGTGAACGTCGTCTTGCCCGCGCCAAGCTCCCCTTCAAGGCAGACTATATCGCCTCTTTTAAGTTCTTTTGCAAGCGATGCCGCAAGCTTCCACGTCTCCTCGACGCTTCTTACCTTGAAAGAGCCCTTCACCTGAGAAGACCTTCCTCTGAAAGTTCGCTGAAGCACTCCTTCATGTACCGCGTCGAGAAGGCGCAGGCATGCGGCATGCGAACGAGATTCCATGGCACGCGCCTTGCGGCGGCAAGCCCCTTCCCTCGCGGGCCAATCTTAGGGTTGAGAGCCGTCGGCTCGTTCTTGAAGACGTCGAGGTACGCGCCCGCAAGCCGCCCCTCTTCGATTGCCGCAAGGAGCGCCCTTTCGTCAACTGCGTTCCCGCGCCCGATGTTGACTACGACGCACTTCTTCGGCAAGAGCCTGACAAGCTTCTCGTCGAGAAAGTCGTCGGTGCCGGTGTCGGAGGGAAGCGCGAGGATGAACCAGTCGGCTTTGGCAAGAATCGGCCTTATGGCCTTCTCGCGCCGAACGTCGCCCTTCGCGCATCCATCATGGTAGTCTGCAAGCGTGAAGACTCCATGTCTCGTAAGCCCAATGCACTCTACGCCAAAGCCCTCGAGCCGCCCCGCGATAGCGCGGCCGATCTTGCCAAAGCCGGCGATTACGGCAGTCGTGCCCTGCAAGTCGCCGCAATGCTCGGCGAGCTTCGAGCGCGGCCACAGCGGGCCTTTCCAGAAAAAACCACGTGTCCACGCAAGAAGGAAGCCAAGAACGGTCTCCGAGATTATAGAGCCATGAAACGCGCCAAAATGCACCTTTACGCCCTTTGGCGCCTCCCGCCACGCAACAAGTTCGCGCCCTGCGGCAGGCGTTGCTAGAACCTTGAGCTTCGGCGCGCGACGATACCACTCCTTCCTAAAGTGCCAGACTATCGCATGCGTCGCCGAAGGAAGCGCGGCAAGAAACTCCTTCTCGCCCTTCGCCTCGAAAAGCCTAGCCGAGCGCGGCAAAAGCGACTTCAGGTACGCGATGTCGTCGGCATTCGCCCTAAAGCACTTTTCGGGCCAGCGCAGCCAGACGACAACGTTCACTCGTCGAGCTTCCCCTTGTACGCCACGCGGCGGACCTTGCCGATCGACGTGCGCTCAAGGGGTTCGTGGGAAACGACGACCTTGCGCACCCTCTTGTAGTCTGCAAGCTCCGCGCTCTTCTCCTGCACCTTCTTTATGCTGTGGTGCTCGATCTCGCTCCAGTCCGGCAAGACGCCGCCGTTTTCCGCCTTGAAATAGTCCTCGTTCGGGTAGACTATCGCGCCCACCTTCTCGCCCGGGTCGCCGCCCTGCGTATAGCCGACTACGACGACGTCCTGGACGCATGGCTCCTTGGCGATCGCTATCTCGACCTCCTCTGGATAGATGTTCTTGCCCTCGCGATTGACGATAAGCGCCTTCTTGCGCCCCCTAATCGTCATGAAGCCGTCTTCGTCCATCGACGCAAGGTCGCCCGTCCTGAGCCAGAGTCCTCCCTTGCCGTCGTCCTCGAACGCCTCGGCCGTCGCGTCTGGATTGTGGAAATAGCCCTTCATGACGTTCGGCCCCTTGACCTGGAGCTCGCCTACGCCGTGGGCGTCCTTGTCGGCAAGGCGAACCTCGATTCCCTTGCACGGAAGGCCTATCGTCCCTGGCTTGGTGACCTCCGGCGGGCAGACGCTCACGACGGGGGCGCATTCCGTAAGCCCGTACCCCTCGAGGAACCTCACGTGGATGCGGTTGAAGCTGTCGATGACGTTTCTCGGGCATGGCGCGCCGCCAGTCACCATGAAGCGGAGCTTCCCGCCAAGCTTCAGCTTCACCATGTGCATCACGGGCCCCCTCAACCCGATTGCCATGAGGAACTTCGCGATCTTCGACTTCCTGAGGCCCTCCTCGATCTTCTTGTGGAGCTTTTCCGCCAAGAGCGGTACGGCGAGAAGCACCGTTGGCCTCAGGTCGTGGATATCCTGGCCGATCGTCTTGAGCGACCTCACGAAATACATCTTCGACCCGGTTATGAGGGGAGCGACAAGATTGGTGGCAAAGGAGAACGCATGGAAGAGCGGCAGCACGACAAAGAACGAGTCGCGCTCGTCGATGGGCGCGCCGAATATCTGGAGGGCCCCCTCGATGTCGGAAACGAAGTTGGCGTGCGTGAGCATCGCGCCCTTGGGCCGCCCGGTCGTGCCAGAGGTGTAGATTATCGAGGCGATGTCGCCCTCCTTGGCGACGTTCGCCTCGTACCACCCCTTTGCGCCGGGAACGCGGAGCTTTGCGTATTCGACGACGTCGATGCGGTCCCCGATCTTCTGCCCGTCGAAGATCTTGCCGTCCGTTACGACGACGCCCCTCAGGGCCGGGAGGGAGGGCGCCATCTTCATGATCATCATGAGGTGGGCCTTGTCGGTTGTCACGACCCTCGCCTCGGAGTCCTTGAGGATGTACTCGACCTCGTCCTTGTGGAGCTTCGGGTCGATAGGCACTACGCTTACCCCGGAGCATGCCTGCGAAAGGTACGCCTCCACCCACAGGGCCGAGTTGGGCAGTATTATCGCAGTGTTCTCTTCGCTTGGCTTCAGCGCAAAGCGCGTCCCGTAGCCCTCCGCCGTCTCCTGCACGCCGATAAGAAGGTCTGACCACGTGCGCTCGATCCAGCGGCCGTCGTCATAGT
>JAEEHL010000188.1 GCA_016280825.1 Verrucomicrobiota bacterium | reverse complement strand
GGGCCGTCGCGGGAAGTGTTTAGACAGGATTAACAAGATTAACAGGATTTTGGGAAACGGAAGCGACATTCTTAATCTTGTAAATCCTGTAAATCCTGTCTAAAACAAAACCTGAAGGGAGAAACGAAATGAATACGAGAAAGATGTTTGAGCGGATCGGCGCGGGAAGGTTTTTAGACAGGATTAACAAGATTGACAGGATCAAGGGGGGTGCGGGAAGATGAAGAAGTGCGCTTTCTATTTCATTACATACTTTGTCGTGTGCTTTTGCGGATTGGGAATCTTGTATTGGTTGGTGTCGCTGTTGACGAGTGAGCCGGCATTTCCGTGGGTGCTTTTTGGATGGAACTACCAAGTCCAGTATCCGATGCAGTATATTGGTGCTGTGGCAATCTGCTATGCTGCCGTCGCATCGCTTTGGACGGCATGGATGAAACGTAGGCGCATGGGGGTGTTGAGGGTTCTTGAAGTATTGGCTGTTATCCTTGTTGCGCTTGTCCTTGCATGCCCGTTTTGCGGGATGCTCTGGCATTTCCATGACATGCTTGAGGGGTTCTTTCCAGATTTCTGGCTGCAAAAGCTTTTGGGCGGTTTTGTGGATGGCCTGATTATAGGACCACGCCTTATATTCTACTCTTCGTTCCCTTCTCAGTATGACTTAATCGCGCCTTCCATATATAACTCAATCGCGTTGACTGTTGGCTACTTTGTCACAACCTGTCTTAATTCATTCTTATATCGGCGTGGGGATGGGGAGGGTACGCGGCAAAACAGAAAGGGGCAGCCTCATGACTACATGGAGAAAAGAAAGGAAACGACTGAAATTGACATTTAACTGCGATTACGCCCTCTTGTACGGCTGTGTCCAGGCGACGCTGACCTTCGGGTGCTGCGACCCGGCGCCGCCGAGGATGAAGTAGGGCGCCTTTTCGTCGCTCTCGACGCGTGCGCGGACGTAGAGGTCGTCGGCCGCAAGGCTGTATTCCGCCTCCACTCGCGCCCCCTTGCCGCCGGAGACGCATTTCACGGTCGCCCCGACCGAGGGCGGATATATCGGCACGGTTCGCGCAGGACGGCCATCCGCCTTTTTTCGCGGCAGCGTCGCGAACATCGCCGCCTCCGTGTCGGCGTCGCGCTTTGTTGAGATGAACCTGATCTTGAACGAGGTGCCGCGCTTTGCCGGCACGGCGACGCGCAGCGTACTGCCGTCGAACTGCACGTCCTCCAGCTCCACGCCGCAGCTTGCGTAGAAGTCGCCCCTCTCCATCGCCGAGAAGAGGGCTTTTGGAGTCAGCTCGTCGGCGCGCACCATCGTGTACGCCTCCCCGAAGGTGCAGGCGTTTTCCGTCTTCGTGCACGGGTAGAAGTGGCAGTCGTCGTTTGCGACGGCGTAGAGAAGCGGCTGTCCGGCCTTGGCCCTTGCGGCGTTCACTGCGTCCCAGAATCGGTCGTTGTAGAGGCCGTCGTCAGGCAGCGGGGGCACGGGAGGGAAGTCCGATCCGTTGTTGCACACCTCGAAGAAGCGCACTTCCGGATTGTCGATTGCGTCCTGCGCGACGGCATCGTAGTAGCGCCAATGCGGGTGGTTGAGGAAGCAGACGTGGGGAGGGTTCCCGAGCGACTCCGCAAGTGCCGCGACCTCGGCGCGGGTCTTGCGCACGATGTCCGAGTTGGAAAGGTCGGCCGGCATGGCCTGGATGAGCTTGGCGTCTTCGATCCCTGGGATCGGGGCGTCGAGGTTCACGTAGTTCATGTGCATGTGGCGCGACTCCGCCCCCATGCGCGTTATTTCCATTCCCTTCATGACGAGGAATTCGCCCGGCTTGCCGTAGCGCTCGACCAGTTCGTCGATCGTCAGGAGGCGCACTTCAGTCCCGCCGTCCCTTTCGCGCGACTGCGCCCAGGGAAACTCCTTCATGTACAGCTCGAAGTTCCTTCGGCAGACGAGCGGCGGCCAGCGGCCTTCGTCCGGTTTCACCCAGCGCCAGAAGTCGCGGTTTGCGTCGATTCGGTTGTGGTCCGTGACGGCGCAGAAGTCGTAGCCGGCGTCACGGTAGCTCCTTATGGCCTGGTCGGGGAACGCCCGCCCGTCTGACCAGTACGTGTGGCAGTGGAGGTTGCCCTTGTACCAGCGCTTCTTCTTGCCGTCTCCCGCATAGGCAAAGGACGGCAGGATCGCCTGCGCCGCCGTCGCCATGCAGAATTCTCGTCTTGTCATTTTCATGATGCGCATTATACCATATTTACACGTCCTGCGACCAGTCTTGGCCTAATGGAGCGCCAGACGGAGAATCTGCGTCCAGTCTTCGGCCCTTTCGGCGTTCGCAGGCAGGGGGTACTCCGCATTCCACGGGCGGCTTAGGACAATCGTCTTCACGCCCTCCCAGCGTGAAAGCCGTTCCACGGCAACGGGCGAGTCGTCGATTGCAATGTCATAGTGCCTTTCGCGGAGGTCGTCGAAAGGAACGAATGGCGGAATGGACGAATACCTCTCAAGATGCCAGTGGCGCGAATACTTGTCAGCGTAGGTTATCTCAAGCGAGCCAAGCCCCGCCGCCTCAAGCCATGCCTTCGTGCCGGCATGGGTGTATGGAGGGCGGCCAGTGACAACGTCAACCTTGTGTCCCGCCGCGACAAGCGCCTTCATGCCCTCGACCGCGCCCGGCACGCGAGGGTATCCGGCAAGTGTCTTGTAGGAATGGGCGATGTCGCAGAGCCGCGCCATTTCGGCTTCGTCAAGATTGAAGGCGCGCTTCAACTCGAAGTCGCGAACGTCCTCGTACTTGACATTGCGGCCGAACTCGCGCGCGGCGACGATGCAAAGGCTGGCGGCAGTTTCGCACAGCACGTCGTCCATGTCAACATATATTCTCATGATGGATTCTCTTCGGCTTCTTCCCGCTTGTCGTGTCCATGTCCGCATTATACCATAAAATCGGCTGCGCCGCCACTCCCCCCACTCATCACCCATCTCCAAAGGATTTTATGATATACTACGCGGCAGATGAAACAGGCATTCATAGACAGGCATATGCGGAAGGGTCTGGCCCTTTTGCCCATTTTTGGCATGGCGTTTGCATGTGTCGCGGAAACGCCTTTGCATGTTTTGACAGCGGCAATCCCCGGCGGGCGCAACGTCGTCAAGGCGGGCGGCGTCGATTTGCAGCTTCTTGACTCGCTTCTGCGGGTGAAAAGCGTTTCCTGCGACGTCGGGCGGCTTGACGAGTCCGTTGCCATGCTCAGGTCATGGCTTGAGTCGCGCGGAGTCCATTGCGCCGTCGAGAGAAACGAGCGGGGCATGCCGGCCCTCTATGCGTCGACGACCCCGGGGAAGGCGCACGACTACCTGTTCGTGTCGCATCTCGACGTTGTGCCTGCCGATGACGCGATGTTCACGCCGCGGCGGGAAGGCGACTGGATATTTGCGCGCGGTGCATGCGACACGAAGGGGAATGTCGCCGTGATCGCACAGGTGCTTGCCAACCTTGCGGGCAGGTGCTCTGTCGGCGCCATGTTTGCGACAGACGAGGAGGGCGGCAAGATCGGGACCGCAACGCCGAGGATGATGGTCGAGAGGGGCTACGTGCCCCGCCGGATGGTCATTGTGGGCGATTCTGCCGGAGAGGAGCCAGGACAGCTGTTTGTTGCGGAGAAGGGCCATGCAGTCCTCCGCCTGGTGGCGCATGGCAGGGGCGGGCACTCCTCGCGCCCATGGGCGCTCGACAATCCAATTCCAAGGCTTTGCGAGGGCTACGCCAGGTTTGCCGAGGCATGGGCAGCAGAATCGTCCGCCACGACGGGTACGTGGCGCACCGTGGTATCCCCGACAATCCTTGTCGCCGGCAACACGTCGAATGTCGTGCCGGACGACGCCACGATGACGCTTTCGTGCAGGTTTACGACCGTCGAGGACTACGTCCGGATGTGCGCCTGCATGCGCCGGACGAGCGGGTGCGAACTCATTGCGCCAGACATCCCCAGCTGCCTGCCTGTGGTGAACCGCGAGGACGACCCGGAAATAGGCGCTCTCTTTGCCGCCTTGGGCGCTACCATCCCGGGACTTCGCCTCGGCCGCATGAGCGCCGCGACAGATGCGACGTTCTATGTGCACCTTGGGCTGCCGATTGTCATTTTCGCGGTCGACGGGTGCGCGCCCCACGCGAGCGGCGAGAAGGTTTCGGTATCGTCAATGGACGGCTATGTTGCCGCGTTTACGCGCTTCTTCGGGAAAGAGGATTAACAGACATCGGGAGAACGAACCATGAAGATTGCAATGTTGATTGTGGTGTCGGCGGTGGCCTGCCAGGTTGCGGCCGCGCCGGCAAAGCCGCCGGCAGCCAACCCCAGGCCTTCCGCGGCGGAGGCAAAGGCGAAGGCGGCGGAGCTGCGCAAGCAGATAAAGTCGGAGCGCTGCAACAGCAACGCCTGCCTCTGGAACGACTGGTTCTGCCGCAAGTGGACGACCGACAAGAATTCCGCAGAGCCGCTTCCCCAGAAGGAGCTTGACGCGATCAGTGACCGCTACATCGAGCTTCTCGGCAAGATATGCGAGGTCACGCCCGGCGACCATCGCGCGCGGCTCGACCTCGGCGAGGCGTACATGGTGAGGAAGCTCTACGACAAGGCCGAGAGGGAGTATGCGCGGGTCGAGAAGGAGGAACTTGAGTCCAAGAGGCCGAACGGGCGCAATCTCGCGGAGTCGATGTACCGCCTTGCGGAAATCCTTTTTGCAAGAGGCGACAGGAAGGGGGCGCTTGAAAAGATAAACGACCTCGTCTCCCGCAACCTGATCACGTCGCACCGCGGCATGACGGACTGGTCGGCTCTCGCGAGGGACTGCAAAGGCTTCCTCTCGGGCTCAACTCCGTGTGCGCTGCGGCTCCCGGTGTGGACTGGCGCGAAGGCCTTCCCCGAGGCGCAGAAGGCCGAGTACACCGAGAAGTTCGCACCGCTTTCCGCCGTCAGCGTGAAGCTCGAGGGCGTGAAGGAGGGCGATGCCCGCGTGAGGCTCCTCCTCCGCAAGCTCCAGGCGCGCGGCATCGACGCGGCGGTGGGCGGCAAGGGCGAATTCAGGGTGACGCTCGCGCTCGACCCGAAGGCGAAGGTCGAGAAGAAGGAGGGCTACACGCTCGAGATAGGCGAAAAGGGCGCGGAGGTGCGCGCGCGCGACATGCAGGGCGTCCTCTGGGGCGTCGTCTCGTTCATACAGTGCATGGACAACAATGAGAAGGCCGTGAGGATCTGCAGCATCGAGGACTGGCCCTCGACCGAGTGGCGCGGCTACCTCTCGACGGGGCACTGGTGCAACACCACGGAGTACACGATCTTCTCGAAGCTCAACTACGCCGTCATGCAGAGGCACCCGCTGCTTACGGGCGACTTCTCGCCTCTCAACGTCTACCAGTGCGAATCGCTGTCGCGCGAGTTCAGGGAGTTCGGCCTCAGGCTCTGCTACGGAATCACCAACCACACGATGGGGCTTGGCTGGGCGTACTGCTGGAAGGGCTACCGCTCGATGCAGATAGAGCTCTGCTCGATGTTCGCGGCGATGGGCGCGGGCGTCTACTACCCGAACGACGACAGCCGCTACTCCACTGAGCACAAGGACGACATCGCCACCGGCCTCAAGCCCTCCGACTACGACGCGAAGCACGTCCTCGCCGTCTTCGAGGCGGTGAAGGCCAAGTACCCCGAGTTCAGGATGATCTACTGCCCGCCGTTCTACTGGGGGCCCGATTCCGCCGCGCCGTACCCCGACGACAGGGAGAAGTACTTGAAGAGCATGAGGATATTCCCTTCCGACATCGACATCTTCTGGACCGGCGGCCAGGTGAAGGGCTACATAAAGACGAAGAGGCAGGTCGAGTGGTTCACGGAGCTTACCGGCCACAAGCCCACCATCGGGCAGAACGGCACGGGGCCGCACAACCTCCTCTCCTACATTGTGGACGAGATGGACTGGAACGGCTGGCACTACCCGGGGTTCTTCGAGAACGACATCAACGGCTTCCTGAAGAACTCGGGCCTTCCGGTCTCCGGCCCGCACCTCTACACGCTTGCCGACTGCCTCTGGAACCCGAAGGCATACGACATGCGCCGCTCCGTCGAGCGCTCCGTGGGCCAGCTGGGCGGCGAGAAGATGTACTCGATCCTCGTGCCAGGGCTTGCGGGGCTTGCCGCGAACGACAAGTACAGGTACGGCCAGGTCAACGCGGACATCCTCCAGGAGGACATAGACGAGGTGAGGCGCCGCTACGAAGTCGCGAGCAACTGCTGGGCCAAGGCGGTCGAGTACTATCCGCCGATTCGCATGTACGGCCGGTACGGCGCGGGCGTGGACTTCGCGGCGAAGGTGCTTAAGGGGGCGCTGAACCCGCCTAACTTCTTCGCGAAGTACGCAAAGTACATCGGGCCGGCGCGCGAGCTCGCCGAGAGGGAGACGAAGTTCGACAAGTCGAAGGGCGACAGGCTGTACCTGCCGACTGACATGACCGGCCCCCTGAACGCGTACTACTCCCACTACACGCTGAAGGAGGCGAGGTTCATAAAGTGCATCCGCGGCAGGGATTCGGCGGTTTCCTCCACGGAGCTCAAGTTCGAGTGCGACCCGTTCCCGCCGGCAGGCGACTACGAGCTTGTCATCTCGGCGATGGACGACGAGGGCGAGGGCTCTAACCCGATGGAGATATCGGTCAACGGGCAGGTGTTCTTCTCGGGCGACCCGGGCTTCCCCGAGCGGGAATACGGGTGCAGGAAGTTCGCCATTCCTGCGAAGCTCATGCAGCGCGGCAATTCTCTCAAGATCAGGAACCTCGCGCCTGGCTTCAACATGAACGGCCCGCCATACTTCGCGATATCGTACGTCCTCATAAGGAAGACTGGCGAGAAGCAGGAAGGAACGCATCCATGAGAAGACTTCTGCTACTGTCGGCGCTATTGGCGGCGGCTTTCGCATGCGGCTGCCGCTCGCTTCCGCCGCGCCCCGCGAACGCGACGCTCAAGACGGCGGGCGGGCCGCTCGTGCAGGCGCACCGCGGCAGCCGCGGCGAATGGGACGACAACGCCCTCAGCGGGTTCAGGATCTGCCTTGGGCACGGCATCAGGGGCTTCGAGACCGACATCCGCTTCACGAAGGACCACAAGCTCGTCATCATGCACGACGCCCGGGTCAACCGCACGACGGACGGCGACGGGACCATAGAGGAGATGACGTTTGAAGAGGTGCGAAACTGCCGCCTCAAGGCGTCCTCGGAGCCGGTGCCGACGCTTGAGGAGGTGCTTGCGTCCTTCGGCGGCCGCGACGACATCTTCGTCGAGCTTGAGATGAAGGCCTACCCGAGCGACTTCTACACGCCCGAGGTGCTTGAGGAATACTGCCGCGACCTCAGCGCAATGGCCAGGCGCATGCTGCCCTCGGGGACGTATGCGTTCACCTGCTTCAACACGAATACGCTCGCCGCGATGCGAAAGGTCGATTCCAGGGCGCCCACGGGGTTCATCACGTCGCACGGCCTCGACGACTCGCACATCGAGATTGCGAAGTCGCTTGGCTGCTGCAACGTCTCGCCGAACGGCCACAAGACGACGAAGGAGATGGTCAAGAGGGCGCACGACGCCGGGCTTGCGGTGTGTCTCTGGATGTGCCAGAACAAGGCCGACTGGGACGAATACCGCGAGAAGGGCGCAGACCGCGTAACGAGCGACTATCCTCTTTCGCTGGCGCAGGCGATCAACGGCAGGGCAGGCAGCCGACCATGCTCCCCTTGATTTCAAACGCGGTTTTTAGATATAATACCCATGTCGGCGGAATGCGCCGGGAAAGGAATGCCTAATGAAAAGGATCGTCGTCATCGTTGCCGTCTTGCTGTCTGCAGTCAATTTGCTTGCTGCGCAGTGCAAGGGCGTGACCCAGAAGGGCGAACGCTGCAAGCGCGAGGCCGCGGAAGGGTCTGAATACTGCATCGGCCATGCAGGCCAGGCGAAGGCCGCGGAAAAGGCCGAGGAGAAATCGAAGCCGAAGGCTAGGGCCAAGGCGAAGCACGCGGAGGCAAAGGCCAAGGCACCCGAGGCCAAGGCGAAGGCCGCCGCCGAGAAGCCTTCCGAGGGGAAGATGGCGGATGACGGCACTTGCTGGGCCATGACAGAGGCCGGCACGCGCTGCAAGCACAAGAAGGACGGCGAAAGCGACTACTGCAAGCAGCACGCCCCGAGCGTGAAGCCGTCGAAGCCGTTTGACCGCTGCCGCGCCTTTACGTACGACGGCACCCAGTGCGTGCGCAAGCCCGTGGAGGGCGGCCGCTACTGCCAGCAGCACGGCGGCAGGCAATAACCGCCATCGCGCTGCATGGGAAGATGCGTTGAGCGCGATGCATATCTGCTTGCAGGGCCGACTGCAAGCGGCAAGAGCGCGATAGCCGCGGAGCTTGCGCGCGAGACGGGGGCGTGGATATTGAGCGCCGATTCGATGCTCGTCTATCGCGGCATGGACATCGGCACGGCGAAGCCGCCCCGGGATGAGCGCGAGGAGTTCCACATGGGCGGGGTCGACCTGGTAACGCCGGCAGACGAGTTTTCATCTGGCGCATGGCTGCGCTCCGCGGCGGAATGGCTTTCGAACGTGCCGCCGGAGCGCCCTGTCATAGTCGTCGGCGGCACGGGGCTCTACTTTTCCGCGCTTCTTCGCGGGCTCGACAGGAAGTGGACCTCGCCGGCGCCGGAATACCCCGTCATCAAGATCGACCGCGGCGTCGTGAGGGAGCGGATCGCCCGCCGCCTTGACGCGATGTTCATGGAGGGGCTGGAGGACGAGAAGCGGCGTCTTCACGAACTATATCCAGTCTGGTCGCGCACGGCGGCTCTTGCGATAGGCTACCGCGAAGGCGACGACAGGGAGGCGATTCTGGTGCGCACATGCCAGCTTGCAAAGCGCCAGGACACGTGGTTTCGCCACCAGGCAACGCCCATCTACGTCGAACCGACGGTCGAGGCGGTAAGGGAGTGCTGGCGCATCCGCGGCCCTTGGCGGGTGAGGGTGCCCTGGCCGCATTGACGGGGGGTTGGCGCCTGAAACCGAACTTCTCCAAGCAGACTTGCGCGATTTTTGATATAATACGGGCAATTTCCAACAATCAAGGAGAACAAAATGGTCTATTCGACTGAGGTACAGCATCAGTGCCCGCTCATGAAGGGGTGCAACCACGGTCCTGCGCCCATACCCGAGGAGGGTAAGTGGGTTCAGGCAAAGCAGATAAAGGACATCAGCGGCTACACGCACGGCGTGGGCTGGTGCGCCCCGCAGCAGGGCGCGTGCAAGCTCTCGCTGAACGTGAAGAACGGCATCATCGAGGAGGCGCTCGTCGAGACGATCGGCTGCTCCGGCATGACGCACTCCGCGGCGATGGCCTCCGAGATTCTCGTCGGCAAGACGATTCTCGAGGCGCTCAACACGGACCTCGTCTGCGACGCGATCAACACCGCGATGCGCGAGCTCTTCCTCCAGATCGTCTACGGGCGCACGCAGAGCGCGTTC
>JAEEHL010000187.1 GCA_016280825.1 Verrucomicrobiota bacterium | reverse complement strand
CGTATCGACTCGATCTCGCTCTTTGTGATCGGCTGGCGGTAGGCAATTATCGCAAGCGTCTCTAGCGAAGCGCGCCCGAGGCGGCTGGGCCTGTCGAGCTTGAGCATGGCGCGCACGTACCTGCCGCAGCTAGGCACCGTCTGAAGGCGGTAGGTGCCGGCGGTGCAGACGAGCTCGAATCCGGCCTGCGCCACCTCCAGCGCCTTCTCAAGGCCGCGCAGTGCGCTTTCAACCTCCTTCGACGTGCAGGTACGGTACACCTCCATGACGTCGGCACTCTCCCCTTCCTCGCACTCGACGGCCCTAACCGACTCGCGTATGTCAGCCACCGACAGCGGGGTCTGGCTCGCGAAAAGAAGCGAACCCACGATTTCCTGCAAGCTCCCCGGCAGGGGCATTTTCATCTCGTCACTCATATTCGTCAGGTCTTTCTATCGACGCGTCGATGGGGATTTCCTTCGACGGCAGTATCGTTATCTCATGGAACGGGGCGTTCTGGTAGACTATCAGGCGGTGCTGGCGAAGAAGCTCCAGCAGCGCGAGGAAGGTGACTATTATCTCGCCCTTGGGGGAGCGCTCGACGTCAAAGAGCGAATGGAAGGAGACCTTGCCGTCCTTGCCGACGCGCTCGAGTATCTCGTCCATCTTGTCCGGGACGGAGAACCGTATACCCTTCAGCTCCTCGTGCGGAATCTCGCTCGCCCTCGCAACCACCTCCTGGAACGCGGTGAGAAGGTCGTAGATGTCTATGGACGAAAGCGCGTTCAGCGCGTCTGCCGCGGTCTTCTCGAACTTGGGCCTGCCGCCGCCGTAGTCGAAGCGGTTCTGGCGCTCCGCCTCCATGCGCTCGAAGCTGCGGGCAGCGTCGCGGAACTTCTTGTATTCAACGAGCTGGCGCACGAGGTCGAGGCGCGGATCAACCCAGTCCTCCCCGTCGCCGGTCTCGGCGACGCGCCTCTCGACCGGAAGGAGCATCCTCGACTTTATGACCATGAGCGTCGCGGCCATCACGATGAACTCGCCTGCGATGTCGAGGTTCATGTCGCGGGCGCTGTTGAGGAACTTCATGTACTCCTCGGTTATGTGCCCGATCGGTATGTCGTAGATGTCAAGCTCCTCGCGGCGGATGAGGTAGAGCAGGAGGTCGAGCGGGCCCTCGAACACGTCGAGCGCCACCTTGTAGTCGTCCGCAAAAAGCTGCTCCTGCGCCATTCTATGCCTGCTCCGCCTTCCCGCCCTCTATCCGAGATTCGATGGAGGCCTTGAGCGTCTCGAACTCTTCCGTCCCGACTGGCTTGTCGTTCCAGTCGATGAACATCTGCTGAAGCTCGAGGAAGAACCGACGCGCCTCGTCCTTGCCCGGAAAATCGCGCTTCAGGAGGAGGACCCTCTCCACGAGGTCGAACATGGTGCGCTGGCGCTCCTTCGGCGTGGAGGCGTCGGTCTCGGAGAACGCATTCTGCTGGAGGTACACCATGTCGAGGAACTCCGCCTTCAGGTACATGACGAAGTCGTCGAGGCTCGTGCCGTCTTCGCCCACGACCTTCATCATCTGGCCTATCTCGCTGCCGCGCCTCAGCACCGCCCTCGCCGCCTCGACACGCCCCTGCTCGATGACGGAGGGATAGTGGCTCCAGCTGTCGAGCGGGTCGATGGCCGGGTATCGCCTTGCGTCCGAACGCGCGCGCGAAAGGCCGTGGAAGCCGCCCACCACCTTGAGAGTCGCCTGGGTGACGGGCTCGTCGAAGTTGCCGCCCGCCGGCGAGACCGTGCCGCCGATCGTGACCGAGCCGATGGAGCCGTCCGCAAGCCTGACGCGCCCCGCCCTCTCGTAGAACGCCGCTATGCGAGACTCAAGATACGCGGGGAACGCCTCCTCGCCGGGAATCTCCTCAAGCCGCCCGGAAAGCTCCCTCATCGCCTGCGCCCAGCGCGACGTGGAATCGGCGAGCACAAGGACTGCGAGTCCCTGCTGGCGGAAGTACTCCGCAAGGGTGACCGCCGTATAGACGGAGGCCTCGCGGCTCGCGACCGGCATTGACGACGTGTTGCAGATTATTATCGTGCGTTCCATGAGCGACTTCCCCGTGCGCGGGTCCTTGAGGACGGGGAACTCCTTCAGCGTCTCCACCACCTCTCCCGCGCGCTCGCCGCACGCGGCGGAAATCACGATGTCTATCTTCGCGTATCTCGCCGTCGTCTGCTGGAGGACCGTCTTGCCCGCACCGAACGGGCCGGGTATGCAGTAGGTGCCGCCCACTGCCACCGGGAAGAACGTGTCGATCGTGCGCACGGTGGTCTCAAGGGTCTCCGTAGGCGCAAGCCGCTCTGCATAGCACTTGATGGGCACCTTCACGGGCCAGCGCTGCATCATCTTCACATCGGCCTTCCTGCCGTCCTGCACAAGGACTGCGACGACGTCCTCGACCGTGTACTCTCCCTCCTGCGCGACCGACTCTACCTTCCACCGCCCCTTCAGCGCAAATGGGGCCATTATCCTGTGCCCCGGCATTGAAACGCCGTCGAAGATGCCCTCGGCCGTCCAGCCGACCGGCGAGCCGGCCGCGACGATGTCGCCTGGCTTCGCGGTCGGGTGAAAGAGCCACTTCTTCGTGCGCGAAAGCCCCGGGAGGTACATCCCGCGCTGGAGAAAGTATCCGGCGTCCTCCGAGATCTTCGCGGCCTCAGCAGCAAGCTCCGGGAGCGGGTTCTGCAGCCCGTCATATACCTGGCCGAGCATCCCGGGCCCAAGTTCCGCCGCGAGAAGCTCGCCCGTAAACTCCACGGCGTCGCCGATCGAAAGGTCGGCCGTCGCGTCGAATACCTGCATGTCGCAGCGCGAACCGCGCACGCGCACAATCTCGGCCATGAGCTTCTTGTCTCCGCACGAGATGTACCCTACCTCGTTCTGCGCAACGGCGCCTGCGAAGTCTGCCGTGACCATGTTGCCGTTGATTCTCGAAATGCTGCCTGTAGTCGTCATTGAGCCCCCTCCTGCGTCGCGTCGGATGCGGCGGCATCGACCGCCGCCATGCCGTCGTCGCGAGAAATCCTCGAACGCCCGATTGCGAGCCTGAGGCGCACGGCGTACGCCGCGAGCGCTCCAGCACCAAGCGGAGAGGCGGGGTCGGCGAGTTCTCCCGCCGCGTCCCACCACGTCCTGTCTATAAGCGCCTGCCGCTTCATCGGGTCCTTCTCCTGAAAGCACGACGCCACCCTCGAGCGCCAGTAGAGGCTGCAGCCTCGCGCCGCTCGGCGATGGCGCTCGGAGCCGCGCGAGACTGCGGCGGCGTTCCTGAGCTCCGTCTCTAGGTCGCGCCAGCGAGTGCCTAGAATCTCGTCCACGCGGCCCATTGCGTCGCCGCAGACCTCGGCAAAGCGATCCCAGCCGATTGGCGGCGGCTGCGAGAACGACAGCTGCGGCAACGACGAGACTATGTAGTCAACGCTCATTTCAGGAGCGCGGCGAGGTCGGGGCGCAGGCGGCGCGAAAGCTCCTCTGCAATCGCCTTGCTGGTGAAGTCGTGCTCGACGCGGCCGCCGTCCACCTTGACGGTGAACCCGGCGCCGATGGTCTCGTCAATCGTCACCTTGAACGAGCCGAGAGAGGCAAGCTGGGCCTTGAGCATGGCGGCCGTGCGGGAAGAGGCGGCGAACTCGCCTTCGCCCGCGACTTCCTTCACCGCCTCGGCCGCGACCGCCGCGACCGTCCCCTCGTCGGCAAGCGCGAGGTCGACGTCCTTCAGGAGAAGCTTTTCGAGAAGCGCCTGCATTGACTGCTCCGCGCGCGCGACGAGGTCGCGCATTGCCTGGCGCACGGTCTCGCCGGCGCCCTCTGCGTAGGCCTTCGCGGCCCTCTCCGCCTCAGCAGATTTCCGCGCGGCGTCGGCCTCGGCCTCGCGCACGATGACCTCGGCGCGAGCACGGGCGTCCGAAAGGATTTTCTCGCTCTCGGCGCGCGCCTTTTCGACCCCCTCACGGTTTATCTTTTCAAGTAGCCCCTGAATGTCTTCGCTCATTTCACAATTGCCCCTTTGTAATAGAGCGTATTATATCAAAAAACGCTCGACACTGCCATAAGCCTAAATCGCAGTTGAACCAAAATCGCCTTCTTGCCATTGCCACTTTGGTAGGGCGGGAGCGTTGCGTCTATCCGGCCGCCTTTCTCACCTCGTCGGCGATTTCGTCTGCGACGTCGGGATGCGCCTTCAGGTACTCGATGGCCGCCATCGACCCCTGGGCGATGTTCTCGCCGTGGTACGCATACCAGCTGCCGCGCTTCTCCACGATGCCTCGCAAAAGCGCCGCCTCGACGACTGACCCCTCGCGCGAAATCCCGCAGGCATAGAGGATGTCGAACTCGGCCGACGAAAACGGAGCGGCCACCTTGTTCTTCACCACCTTGACGCGCGTGCGGTTGCCCACCACCTGCCCGGAGGCGTCCTTGATGGCGCCTATCCTCTGCACCTGCAAACGGCATGTGGCGTAGAACTTGAGCGCCTTCCCTCCGGGGGTGGTCTCGGGGTTTCCGAACATCACGCCGATCTTCTCGCGCACCTGGTTCGTGAAGATGCAAAGCGTACGCGTCTGGGCGATGGCGGCCGTGAGCTTTCGCATCGCCTGCGACATGAGCCGCGCCTGCAGCCCCACGTGGCTGTCACCCATCGCCCCGTCGATCTCCGCCTGCGGCGTGAGCGCCGCGACTGAATCGACGACGACTACGTCGAACGCGCCTGACTTCACGAGATGCTCGCAGATCGTAAGAGCCTCCTCGCCGGAGTTCGGCTGCGACACCACTAGGCTCTCGACATCTACGCCTATCCTCGCGGCATACGCCGGGTCGAGCGCGTGCTCCGCGTCGATAAACGCGGCCGCCCCGCCAGCCTTCTGCGCATTCGCGACGACATGGAGCGCGAGAGTGGTCTTGCCGCTTGACTCGTGGCCGTAGCATTCCACTATGCGCCCACGCGGCAGGCCGCCGACGCCAAGCGCCATGTCGAGCGCAAGGCATCCCGTCGGGATCGCCTCCACCCCCTGGCGCGGCGCGGCGCCGAGCCTCATTATCGACATCTCGCCGAACTGCCTGCGAATTGACCTAAGCGCCTCCTCGAGCGCATCCGTCAGCTTACCCATTTTCACTTCCCCTTTCCGCCCGCCGTGCGGGCGCTCCAGTTCACGAAACGCTCAGGCTTCGCGAACAGGTTTACGTTTGATATGTGATCGATCTCCGGGCGGCCTGCGCCCGGGACGCCGTAGATCTCGACGACGTCGAACCTGACGCCGCCGAAATACGAATTTACGCGCATCCACGCACGGCACGCCCTGCGCAGGTTGAGGAGCTTTCGCCCGTCTATGCTCCTAAGCCTGCGCTGGCGCAGCGAACGCCGCCCGTGTTGCTTGACCTCCACGAAGACCATCGTGTCGGTAGCCCTCTCGTAGGCGATTATGTCTATTTCGAGGGTCCTGTTCCAAACGCACGGGCGGCTGTTGCGCTCGACGATGACGAGGCCCTCGCGTCGGAGTGCGTCCGCCGCGACGGCCTCGCCCCATCTGCCGTGCTCGACGCCGACGTTTGGCGCCTCAGGCGGCAGCTTCATCGCCCTTCTCCCTCCGCGCCGACGCCCGCGAATACGCGGACGGCAGGCCGAAACACACCACGGGCAGCATCCGCGAGAACACCTCCGAAAGCCCAAGCGCCTCCGCCTGGCCGAAGAGGATGTGCGCGGAGACGGAGTCTGCCCCCTCGCCGCCCGAATTCCTGTACAGCTCAAGCGAATAGCAGCTGTCGGGCTCGACGACGTGCCGGAACTTTATCGCAGTCGAAGCGCCTGGGCGGCGGTGGTAGAGCCCGCGCCCGTCGTCTATCGACTCGCATTCGCCGCGAAGCACCTGCAGCATCTTGCAGAGGTCGGTGAAGTCGAGCTTGACGCAGATGCGGTTCTCCCAGTCGAACTTCGGGAAGACCCTTTCCGCGCCCCTGCTCCCGACCGTGAGCTGGTTTGCGGCGGAGAGGAAGATGCTCCCCGCCGTGTCGCCATGGGCCGGGTGGAGGCTGAACTTCACCGCGCAGCCCGTGCCTTTCGCGTTTGGATGGTAGAACGCAAGTTCCGGGCGGAACCCCGCCTCGCCTTGCCTACTGTCGTTTTGCTTTTCCATTTTCGCTTTCCTTTCTGTTTTGTTTTTTCCGTTTCCCGGGCGTCATGCCCAGAAAGAGTTTTCGCCGCGCACGTCGAGCCTGCGGTAGAGGGCGGCAGAGAGGAGATGCTCGCCTGTCACGGCATCGCTGCCGGCGAGGTCCGCAATGGTGCGCGCAACGCGCAGCACCTTGTCGTACGCCCTTGCACTCAAGTTCAGCTTGTCGATCATCCTTACAAGCTCGACCCGCATCCCGACCGTGAGCTTGCAGGCGTCGGGCAGGTGGCGGCTCTTCACCACGGCGTTCGTGACCGCGACCCCGAGCCCCCTGTAGCGTTCTCGCTGCCGCTCGCGGGCAGCTAGAACGCGCTCGCGCAAGGAGGCGCTCGTCGGGCCGCCTGGCATCATGGGCAGGCGCCCCGCGTCCACCGCCGGCACCTCAACCTGGATGTCGATGCGGTCGATAAGCGGCCCCGACACGCGGCTCTGGTAGCGCAGTATCTGCGACATCGTGCACCTGCAGCGGTGGCGAGGGTCATTGTAGTATCCGCAGGGGCAGGGGTTCATCGCCGCCACAAGCAGGAACCTGGAGGGGAAGTCGCAGGCGGCCGCGGCCCGCGACACCCCCACGTGCCCGTCTTCGAGGGGCTGGCGCAGCACCTCGAGCGCCTGACGCGGGAATTCTGCGAACTCGTCGAGAAAGAGCACCCCGCGATGCGCCAGCGAAACCTCGCCGGGCACGGGCTTTGTGCCGCCGCCGAGAAGCCCTATGGAGCTTACCGTATGGTGCGGCGCGCGAAACGGGCGGCGCACCATGAGCGGCTCCGTGCTCTTCGCAAAGCCCGCCACCGAATGTATGCGCGAGACCTCGAGAGCCTCCTCGACGCTCATGGGCGGCAGGATCCCCGGGATGCGGCGGGCGAGCATTGTCTTGCCCGAGCCGGGCGAGCCGATCATCAGGATGTTGTGGCCGCCCGCAACCGCCACCGTGACTGCCTCGATCGCGGAATTCTGCCCCTTCACGTCGGCGAAGTCGTCGCAGCTGTCGTAGGCGGCCGCCCTGACAAGCGCCGCCATGTCGGCGCGCACGGGCTCTATCCGCAGCCTGCCCGAAAGGTATTCCGCGGCTTCGCGCAGGGTTTCGACGCCGACGACGTCGATGCCCTCCACTACGCTCGCCTCGCGGACGTTCCCCATCGGCACGACTATCGACCTGCAGCCAATCCGGCGCATCTCGGTGACCATCGGCAGTATCCCCCTGACTGGGCGCACCGCGCCGGAAAGCGCAAGCTCCCCGACAAGCGCGCGCCCTTCGAGGCTTGCGGCAGGGATCTTGCCTATCGAAGTCAGGAGCGCGGCCGCTATGGGCAGGTCGTAGATGGCCCCCTCCTTCCGCACGTCGGCCGGCGCGAGATTCACCGTGACGTCGTATTCCTGCTTCAGCGAGAAGCCGGAGTTGCCGATTGCCGTGGGGATGCGGTCCTTCGCCTCCTTGACCGCCGTGTCGGGGAGCCCCACGATTGCAAACGAGCTCGTCCCGAGCGACGAGTCGACCTCTATCTCCACAAGCCTCGCGTCGACTCCCGCGAGCGCGCCGGAATAGCATCTTGCAAGCATCTCTTTCCCTCCAGTTTTCGGTTCCCTTTTCCTCCCGGCCTGGCGCCTCGCCCCCGGGACGCCACATATTATCTCAAATCGAACCTTAAGATACCTTAAGATGAACCTTAAGATTCCTTAAGGTTCAAAATCGCCCAAATCGCGTCCGCACCCTTGATTTTAAAGGCTCGTTTGACTATCCCGCGCAAATGTGGTAAAATACTTTTTTTCGATGGGGATGGCAAAAAGCATACTCTGGTGGGGCAGGTGGCCGCAGAAAGACTCGCGCAACCTGATCCTCAGAAAACTCGCCGCCGAGCTTGGCTGCGAGGTGCGCTCGTTTCGCCCGGCGCTCTCGCGCCTTGGCGACGTCGAGGCGTCGCTGCGCAGGATCCCCGCGCCTGACGCGATATGGGTTGCGAGCTTCCGCCTGCGCGACCTCGCCGCCGCCTGCAGATGGGGGCGGAAGCACGGGGCGAAGACACTGTTCGACCCTGTGGTGAGCGCGTACCTGAAGCAGGTCTTCGAGAAGCGCAAGTTCCCCGAGGGGAGCAGGCGCGCAACGAGCCTTCTGCGCCGCGAGCAGGGTCTCTTCGCATTGCCAGACCTCGTAGTCGCCGACACAAAGTGCCACGCCGAGGCCTTTCGCGACGTTCTCGGCGTACCGGAGGGGCGGCTCGCTACAATCTACATAGGCGCAGACGAATCGACGTTCACGCCCGCGCCGCTGCCGGCGAGAAGGCCCGGCGAGCCGGTTGAAGTGCTCTTCTACGGCAGTTTCATCCCGCTCCACGGGGCAGCCACGATCGTGCGGGCGGCGCGCCTTGCCGCAGGCGAAAACATCAGATGGACCCTTCTCGGCGACGGGCCGCTCAGGGAGGAATGCATACGAGAGGCGCGGGGCGCGGAGAATATCGTCTTCGAGGGCTACACCCCGATGGAAAAGCTGGCGGAGAAGATACGCGGGTCGGACGTGCTGCTCGGCGTGTTCGGCGAGACTCCGCAGGCCTCGAGGGTAATGCCGAACAAGTTCTTCCAGTCGATTGCGAGCGCAAGGCCGGTCGTTACGCGCG
>JAEEHL010000186.1 GCA_016280825.1 Verrucomicrobiota bacterium | reverse complement strand
GCCTCGACCCGACCTTCGTGAAGCTTCTCTCGTGGTATGACAACGAGTGGGGCTATTCGAACAAGGTGCTCGAGATGGCCCGTGTGATCGCCAAGTAGCATTCTGGCGAAAAGGCAAAGGGGGCCGACATCGCTTCATGTGATGCCGGCCCGCTTTCTTTTCGATTTCAGCTGCGTTTGAGGTTCATTCCCACTCGATTGTAGCGGGGGGCTTGGACGAGATGTCGTAGACCACGCGGTTGATGCCGCGCACCTCGTTTATTATCCTGCTTGAGATCGTCGCGAGCGTGTCGTAGGGAAGGCGCGTCCAGTCTGCCGTCATTGCGTCAATGGAGTTGACGGCGCGCACCGCGCAGGTGTACTCGTATGTCCTCTTGTCGCCCATGACGCCCACCGTCCTGCAGGGGAGCAGAACGGCGAACGCCTGCCAGATTGACTTGTAGGAGGGGAGCTTTCTCACTTCTTCGCGAACGCGCGCATCGGCCTCCTGGAGTATCCTCACCTTTTCCTCGGTCACTTCGCCGAGTATGCGCACTCCGAGCCCCGGGCCGGGGAAGGGCTGGCGGTCGAGAAGGTCGTCGTCCATTCCGAGTATGCGCCCTACGGCGCGCACCTCGTCCTTGAAGAGGTCGCGCAGCGGCTCGACAAGCGCGAACTTCAGGTCGGGCGGCAGCCCGCCCACGTTGTGGTGGCTCTTTATCGTCTCCGAGGGGCCGCCCGGCGCGCAGGAGCTTTCTATGACGTCGGGGTAGATCGTCCCCTGCGCGAGGAACCTGCAGTGGCTGAACTTGCGGGCCTCCTCCGCAAACACGTCTATGAACGTGCGCCCGATCGCCTTTCGCTTCGCCTCCGGCTCGTCGACGCCGCGCAGCGCCGCGTAGAAGCGGCTTGCCGCGCGAGCGACGTGGAGGTCGAGGCCGAGAGTCTGCGCGAACATCCTCTCGACGTCTTCGGCCTCGTGGAGGCGGAGGAGGCCGTTGTCGACGAAGATGCAGTGGAGGCGCTTGCCTATCGCTTTGTCGAGAAGCACCGCTGCCACGGACGAATCGACGCCGCCCGAGAGCCCGAGCACTACTTCCTCGTTGCCGATCGTCTCCTTCAGACTTTCAACAGTGTCGGCGATCCACGAGTCCATGCTCCAGCTCGCATGGCAGGCACAGATGTTGAAGATGAAGTTGCCGAGAATCCGCTCGCCGCATTGGGTATGGACGACTTCAGGGTGGAACTGCAGCGCATAAAGGCGACGCGGCTCGTCGCCCATCGCGGCGAACGGGCAGTTGCCGCTCGAAGCCGACGCGACGAACCCCCTGGGGATGTCGACGACCCTGTCGCCGTGGCTCATCCATACCGTCGAGCATTCCGGCACCCCTGAGAAGATGCGGCTTTCGCCGGCGAGGGAAAGCTCCGCCTTGCCGTATTCGCGCTCCGTGCCTGGCTCAACCCTGCCGCCGAGTACATGGCACATGAGCTGCATTCCGTAGCAGATGCCGAGAACGGGGATGTTGAGGGAGAACACCTTCGGGTCGATCGAGGGAGCGCCATCTGCGAAGACGCTACTCGGGCCGCCGGAGAGGATTATGCCCCTTGGCGCGGCGGCGCGGAGCTCTTCTGCGCCGGTGGTGAACGGCAGCACCTCGGAATAGACGTGCATCTCGCGGATGCGCCTTGCTATGAGATGCGTGTACTGCGAGCCATAGTCGAGAATGACTATTCGGTCGCGCGCCTTTGACTTGTCCTTCATTGCCTTGTCTCCTTGCTGTGCGGCAGATCCCTTACAGGTTCCACTTTTGCGAACGCGGGCCTTGCGTCCTCCCAGCGCCCGAGGATGCACCGCGCCTTTTCCGACCCGGTGCGCGCAACGTGCTCCTTCAGGAGCGCGAGGAGCGCCTTTTCGTCGTTCGAACCCTCTGCGACGGGGAAGAGATCGACGGAATCGAGATTGCAGTTCAGGTCGAGCACGGCCGCCTCGTCGTAGACGTAGGCGACCCCGCCCGTCATGCCGGCGGCGAAGTTCACGCCGACAGGCCCGAGTATCACCGCCGTGCCGCCCGTCATGTATTCGCAGCCGTGGTCGCCCGTGCCTTCGACGACGAGCGTCGCGCCGGAGTTGCGTATGCCGAATCGCTCGCCTGCGGTGCCGCGTATGAAGAGCGAGCCGGAGGTTGCGCCGTACGCGATCACGTTGCCCACGTCTCCGGAAATCGAGATAGACCCGCCCGAAAGGCTCTTCCCTACGTAGTCGTTCGCCTCTCCGTCGAGGTGGAAGGCGAGCTTCCCGTGGAGAAACGCGCCGAACGACTGCCCCGCCGTGCCTGTGAACCTGACGGCGATGCGGACTGGCGCCTTGTCGCCGTTCTCGACAAGCCAGCCGGATATCGCGGCGCCCACCGAACGGTCGCAGTTGGCGATCTTGCGCTCGATGGCGGTTTCGCCGCGCTCGACCGCCGGTATCAGCTCGCGCGCGTCGTAGTTGCCCTTCGGCGCGGCAGGCCGCAGTTCCTCCCGGCCCTGCGCGAAGGCGAGCACGTCGGAGAAGTCGAAGGGAGAGCCTTCCTTCGACTTCAGCAGGTCCGTGCGGCCATGCGCCTCGTCAAGCGACTTCAGCGAAAGCGCGGAGAGGACTTCGCGCACTTCCTCCGCGAGAAAGCGGAAGTAGCGCTGCAGGTGCTCCGGCCGCCCCGCGAAGTTCTTCCGCAGCTCGGCCTGCTGCGTCGCTATGCCCACTGGGCAGCAGTTCATGTTGCACCTTCTGCACTGCACGCAGCCGAGCGAGACGAGCATGGACGTTCCGAACGCGAACTCGTCAGCGCCGAGCATGGAGGCTACGACTATGTCGCGCCCAGTCCTGAGCTGGCCGTCTACCTGCAGCTTCACGCTGCCGCGGAGGCTGTTCTTCACGAGCGTCTGGTGCGCTTCGGCAAGCCCGAGCTCCCACGGTAGGCCGGCGTGCTTTGTCGACGTGAGCGGGGCCGCGCCTGTTCCGCCGTCGAAGCCGGATATGACGACGACGTCGGCATGCGCCTTTGCGACGCCCGCCGCGATCGTTCCGACTCCCGCCTCCGAGACGAGCTTTACCGAGACGCGCGCCCCCGGGTTCGCGCACTTGAGGTCGTAGATCAGCTGGGCGAGGTCCTCTATCGAGTAGATGTCGTGGTGCGGCGGCGGCGAGATGAGCGTAGTGCCTGGCTTTGCATGGCGGAGGCGCGCGACGAATTCGTCGACCTTGTGCCCGGGGAGCTGCCCGCCTTCGCCGGGCTTCGCGCCCTGCGCGAGCTTTATCTGGATGTCCTTTGCGGAGCGGAGGTACTCTATCGTCACCCCGAAGCGCCCGGACGCGACCTGCTTGATCGCGCTGTTCCTTTCCGTCCCGAAGCGCTCGGGGTCCTCGCCGCCTTCGCCAGAGTTCGACATCAGCCCCAGCCTGTTCATTGCGAGCGCAATCGTCTCGTGCGCCTCCGGCGAAAGCGACCCGAGCGACATCGCGCCGCCCACGAAGCGCTTCATGATCGCCTCGGCGGGCTCGACTTCGCCGCCGCCGCCCCCCGCGCCGCTGAACTCCAGCTGCGAGCGGAGGGTCACGCCGCTTTCGCCGTCGATCGAATCGGTGTAGCGCCTGAAGCGTGCATAGTCGTCGTGCCTGACTGCCTCGCGGAAGTCTACGATGCGCTGCGGGTTCCAGAGATGCTCCTCGCCGCCTTTGCGCAGGCGGTACTCCCCTCCGACAACTGTCCTTGCGCTCTCTGCGATCTTTGCGGCTACAAGTTTTTCGATGTCCTCCAGCTCCAGCCCGCCGACCGGCGAGACGACGCCCGAGAAGTATTCGCGCACAAGATTGCGGCCGAGGCCTACGGCTTCGAATATCTTCGCCGAGCGGTAGGAGCGAAGCGTCGAGATGCCCATCTTCGACATGATCTTCATGACGCCCCTGCAGACCGCGCCGACGTAGTTCGCCGTCGCCTTGACCGGGTCCGCCGCGCCAATCCCGGAAACCGTCGCGAGCGCAAGGTACGGGTTCACGGCAGTTGCGCCGAAGCCGAGCAGCACGGCGAAATGGTGCACTTCGCGAACCTCGCCGGATTCGACGACTATGCCGGCCGACGTGCGCGCCCCCGCCTCGGAAAGAGCCTTGTTCACGGCGGCGACGGCGAGAAGGGTGGGGATTCTCGCTCGTCGCGGGCCGCCCTCCCTGTCGCTCAGCACGAGTATCTTCGCGCCTTCGTCGACCGCCTTGAGCGCGGCGGCTGCGAGCGAGTCGAGCGCGGGCTTGAGCCATGGCGAGGAGGGGCCGTCGGCGTACAGCGAGAGCGTCTTCGCCGGGAAGTCCGGGATGTTGCGCATGCGGCGCAGCTCGTCGTCGGTCAGCACCGGACGCGTCATCTTCACGAGGTGCGCGTGCTCGGGCGATTCGTCGAGGATGTTCTCGGGGTTCCCGATGTACGTCATGATCGACATCACGAGCTCTTCGCGTATCGGGTCTATCGGCGGGTTCGTCACCTGCGCGAACAGCTGGTGGAAGTAGTCGAAGAGTATCCTCGGCCTTTTCGAGAGGCAGGCGAGCGCGGCGTCGTTGCCCATCGCGCCCACCGGCTCGTGCCCCGTCTCGGCCATCGGCCGCAGTATCAGCTCCACGTCTTCGAGCGACCAGCCGAATTCCCCCTGCAGTCTCGCGACGGCCTCCTCGCGGCCTTCGGTCTTCGACGGCGTGATTTCGGAAAAGAGCCCGGTGACGGGTATGTGGTTTTCGTTTATCCACCTGCGGTACGGGCGGCGGCGGGCGTAGAACGTCTTCAGCTCCGCGTCCTCCACGAGCCGGTGCCTTTCGATGTCGAGCCAGAGAAGCGAGCCCGGCCTGAGGCGCCCGTGCCGCATCACCTTCTCGCGCGGGATGTCGAGGACGCCTGTCTCGGAGGCAAGCACGAAGAGGCCGTCCCTTGAAAGAGTCCAGCGCGCCGGCCTGAGGCCGTTCCTGTCGAGCGCGGCGCCGAGGCCGGTTCCGTCGGTGAACGCGACGGCGGCCGGCCCGTCCCACGGCTCCATCAGCGCCGAATGGTATTCGTAGAATGCGCGGATGTCGTGGCCGACGTGGTATTTCGCGCCCCATGCCTGCGGAACGAGCATCATCATCGCGTGCGGCGCGTCGCGGCCCGCCGCCACGAGCAGCTCGAAGACGTTGTCGAGCGAGGCGGAGTCTGACTGGCCGCCGTGCACGATTGGCAGTATCTTGCCTATCTCGTCGCCGAAGAGCGGAGAGCAGAGCGATGGCTCGCGCGCGGAAAGCGCGTTTAGGTTCCCCTTGAGGGCGTTGATCTCGCCGTTGTGCGCGATCGCGCGGAAGGGGTGCGCAAGCTCCCACGAGGGAAAGGTGTTCGTCGAGTAGCGCTGGTGCACTATCGCGAACGGCGAGACGAAGTCGGGGTCGGCGAGGTCGGGGTAGAATTTCTCTATCTGCGTCGCGAGGAGAAGCCCCTTGTACACTATCGTCTTCGACGAGCACGAGCAGATGTACGTGTTCTTCGTGGCCTTTTCGATCTGGCGGCGGACTACGTAGAGCCGCCGCTCGAACTCGCCAGGGCATGGGCCGCCGCCCCGCGTACCGTCGCCTCCCGGAGAGATGAATACCTGCCTGATCCTCGGCATGGCCTTCCTGGCGTCGCGGCCGATGGCGGCGGGGTTCACCGGCACGTCGCGCCAGCCAAGGACCTCGCAGCCCTCCGCCCTCGCCACATCCTCGATTTTCCCCTCCTCGCCCTCGCCGCCGAAGATCATCGCAACGCCGAATGGTTCGTCTTCTCCGAGGGCTCTCTGCGCCTTGGAGTGAGATAGAATCTTCTTGAAAAATCCAAGGGGGATCTTCAGAAGCAGCCCTGCGCCGTCGCCCGTTTCCGGGTCGTTGCCGGTGGCGCCGCGGTGCATGAGGCGCTTGAGCACCGTGAGGGCGTTCAGCACGATTTCATGGCTCGCCTCGCCGGAAAGGTTCGCCACCATCCCCACTCCGCAGGCATCATGCTCGAATTCGCCTCTATACAGCCCCCGTTGGCCATGTGTGCATTGTTGGTTCATGGATTTGTCTTTCACTGAAGAGGTAGGTTCTTTCCTGCGGCAATTGCACGGACGACGAGCGAAGCGCCGCTTGCGCAGTCGCCCACGCAGTAGATGTTCCGCGCCGGATCCGACACGAGGGTCGTGCGCGGCGTCTGCTTCAGCGCGAGCTGGGAGACGATGGGGCTGTCGGCGGGCACGCCGGTAAAGCCCATTGCGAGAAAGACGAGGTCCGCCTTGATGAGTTCCCTGGTGTCGGGGGCGGCGTGGAACTTCATGGGGCGCCCATCGGACGAGAACTCCCATTCTACGGTCTCCACCTCCACTCCCGTCACGCGGTCGGAGCCGAGGAACCGCAGCGAGTTGAGGTTCCAGCGGCGGGCGCAGCCTTCCTTGTGGCTGGAGCTCGTGCGTAGCATGTACGGCCAGAGCGGCCACGGGGTCGACCTGTCGCGCCCGTCCGGCGGCTTCGGCATGATCTCGATCTGCGTGACTGATTTCGCCCCGTGGCGAATCGCCGTTCCAACGCAGTCGGAGCCGGTGTCGCCGCCGCCGATCACCAGCACGTCCTTCCCCTTCGCGTCAATCGGCGGGGCGGGGATTTCGCCCGTGAGAAACCTGTTCTGCCCTTCGAGAAGCTCAAGGGCAGGGTGGATGCCCGCCTTCTCCCGCCCGGGGATCTTGAGGTCGCGGGCGGCGGGCGTGCCGATTGCCACGATTACGGCGTCGAAATGCTCCCTGAGCCACGAGGCGGAAAGGTCCCTGCCGATCTCTATTCCGGTCACGAATCGAATCCCCTCCGCTTCAAGTACTTTGCGTCGGCGAGCTATGAGGGCCTTGTCGAGCTTGAAGCAGGGTATGCCGTAGCGGAGAAGCCCGCCGATGTCGGTGCGCCTCTCATATACCGTCACGCCCCAGCCGCGCCGCCTGAGCGTGACCGCGGCGGAAAGGCCGGCCGGCCCCGCGCCGACTACCGCGGCGGTCTTGCCGTTTTCCCTTTCCGGCGGGCGCGGTTCCACCCAGCCTTTTTCAAAGGCGGTCTCGACTATGCGCTTTTCCGACTGCCTGATCATGACGGCCTCTTCGTCGAGCCCGTGGACGCATGACGCCTCGCAAAGCGCCGGGCAGACGCGGGAGGTGAACTCCGGGAAGTCGGAATTCGCCGAAAGCAAGTCGTATGCAAGGCGCCAGTTGCCCTGCGCCACGGCGCGGTTCTGGTCTGGGACGAGATTTCCGAGCGGGCATCCATAGGCGTGGCAGAAGGGTTGCCCGCAGTCCATGCAACGGGAGGACTGCTCCTTTAATTCGTCGTCGTTAAGCGAGCGCTCGACTTCGTTCCAGTCGCGCTTGCGCTCTTCTGTCGGGCGATATATGTCATGTATGCGTTTCATGTTGGACCTTGATGTAGCATAATCCATGCCAATCTGCCGAGTCTTCCCCTATCCAGTGGTCTGATACGCTTTTTTGTTCCAGATTATAGAGTGATATGTTACTTTCTTGTCCCCCTCTAGCATTGAAAAACTATATGCCATTTTAAATCGCCAAACGAGGCTTTACATTTTCTGTAAGCGGTTTTAAAAGATGAAACAAACCTCTGTAATGATAAAGACTTCATTAGCTTGAATTTTGGCATTGGCACACATTG
>JAEEHL010000185.1 GCA_016280825.1 Verrucomicrobiota bacterium | reverse complement strand
ACTTGACTCGGTGAAGCCCTCCGAGGCGCCCTCGTGCGGCACGGAGGTCGTCGTCTCGAACACGAGGGCGGCCTGCGACGGCCTGCTCGACGCGGGCGAGACGGTCCAGTCGCTCGCGTCGAAGTTCGCGCTCTATCTGAAGAGCTACCCGGACGTGCGGATATACTTCAACGGCCTGCCCGTTACGCCCGTCATCGTGCAGAAGCGCTCGACCGACATCGCCCTCAAACTCGAGAACGGCGCCGAGGCGAAGCTCGAGATAATCGAGTGGAAGCGCCGCTTCCAGGGGTCTGGGCGGCTTGTCCTCGCAGGCGCAGACGGCTTCGAACTGCATGAAACCCCCGCTCTCGTGCGCTCCGGCGGCGCGAGCTTCACGGCATATCTCGTCGCGAAGCGCTTTTCCGCGCTTGCGGCGGAAAACGCGTTCGTCATGGAGGAGCTGAACCCCGAGGTCAGGATGTACCTCGACGCGGCGCGAAAGGCGATGAAGGAGCATTTCGCCGCAATCGGCGCTGCGCATTCCGCGAGCCTCGTTGGCGGCTGGATGCAGGAGGGGTCGTATCCATACGAGGCGGACGACGTCTCGAAGGAGCGCGAGCGCTTCGATGCGCTCTCTGTCGAGCTTTCCTCGCGCCTCGACACGTTTGCCGACATGTCGGCATCGGAGCGCGGCGTCGTGTTCGGGCTTCTTAGGGCCGCCGCGCGGGCGGTTCCAAAGGGTGGGCTTAAGGAACTTTTGAAAAGGAGTTGAAAATGCTGATGTCTATTCTTCTTGCCGCTGTCAATTTCGTCGAGATCAACCCAGGGCACTTCCACGCGGCGCTCGTGCTGAACCGCTCGTACCCTGAGGCCAACAAGGAGGTTCGCGTCTATGCGCCGGCCGGCCCGGAGCTTGACGCGCACCTTGCGCTCGTCAACGCCTTCAACACGCGAGAGAAGGACCCAACTGCGTGGGTGGAGAAGGTCTATCGCGGAGACGACTTCCTCGCGAAGGCCATCGAGTCGTCTTCCAGGGGCGATGTCGTCATTCTCGCGGGACGCAACGACCTCAAGCCCGACTACTTCCTCGCGGCGGCGAAGGCGGGCCTGCACGTCATTTCCGACAAGCCGATGGGCATAGACGACGCGGCGTTCGCCAAGCTCGAGGAGACTCTCCGCACGGCCGAGAAGAACGGCGTCATCGTCGACGACGTCATGACGGAGCGCCACGAGATATTCACGATAATCCAGAAGGAGCTTGTCAACTCCCCGCTCGTCTACGGCGAACAGCTCAAGGGCAGCCCGGAGGAGCCGGCGATAGAGAAGCTCTCGGTGCACCACTTCTGCAAGCTCGTGAACGGGAAGCCCCTCCAGAGGCCCGCGTGGTACTACGACGTGCGGAAGCAGGGTGCTGGCATTGCGGACGTCACGACCCACCTCGTCGACATCGTGCAGTGGTCGGCGTTCCCGGGGGTGAAGCTCAGGCGCGAAGACGTGCAGGTCGTTTCGGCCCGCGCGTGGGACACCCCGATAAGCGCGAAGGAGTACAAGATGTCCACCGGCCTCGACAAGTGGCCGGACTACCTTCTCGACAAGGTCGATTCCTCCAACACCCTCCAGTGCGAGGCGAACGGCGAGTTCACGTACCTTCTCAAGGGCGTTGCCGTGAAGGTGGCTGTGGAATGGCGCTTCATAGCGGAGCCCGGTTCCGGCGACACCCACAGCTCCATCATGCGCGGCACGAGGTCGACGGTGTCGATAAGGCAGAACAAGGAGACCGGCTTCCGCCCGGCGCTTTTCGTGAAGTGCGCGCCGAACGTCGACAGGAAGGTGTTCGCCGGCGCCCTCAAGGCGGCGGTCGCCGACATTGCGAAGTCGTATCCCGGAGTAAAGGTGGGCGCCGAGAAGGACGGCGAATGGCGCATCGTCATACCGAAGACCTACGACATCGGCCACGAGGCGCACTTCTCGCAGGAGATCGAGGAGTTCCTCGGCTGGCTCAAGAACGGCAACAGGCCCGATTGGGAGGCGAGCAATCTCGAGGTGAAGTACTGGACGATCAACAAGGCATGGCAAATGAGCAGGAGGTAAGACGATGTCGGATTGCAGCAAGCACAAATGGAGGACGTTCCGCGCGGGGCGCGCGGCGCAGGTGGCGCTGAAGGCGGCGGCCGACGTCGAGAGCCTTAGCGAACTCGACCGCAAGCGCTGGATGGCGATGAGCGCGCCAGTGAAGGGCCTCAGGTTCGACACTCGCACCCTTGAGCTTATGGATTCCGACGGCGACGGCCGCATCCGGATGGAGGAGGTCGTTGGCGCAATCGAATTCCTCAAGTCGAAGGGCTTCGACTTCTCCAAGCTCTTTTCGCACGACGAGGCCGACGAGAAGGCGCTTGCCGACGTAGTGGCCCGCCAGGCGTCACTTGGAAGCGAGCCTCCTTCCGATGACGAGGCGCGCGCGCTTGCGGAGTGGGAGAAAAAGGGCGCCGAGCCGGATGTCGCCGTCCTTGGCGGCGACACTGCCGGCGCGGAGGCTGCGCTTGCGGCAGTCGAGAAGGAGATCGACTCCTTTTTCGCGCCAGACGGT
>JAEEHL010000024.1 GCA_016280825.1 Verrucomicrobiota bacterium | reverse complement strand
TTCGGCGCGATTGTTGGTGACAAGGTGGTACATAACGAGCTAGGGCGCAAAGTGTGGGAATACTGGCTGGGCCTGCCTGCCCAATACCCCGAACTTGAGGTTTTCGAGTCGGTGCTGATGCCAAACCATTTACACGCACTGCTGCGCATACACTTCCGCAAGACGAACCGCGAAAACCCCCTGGGCTTCCTGATGAGCCGCTTCAAGGGAGGCGCGGGCTACATCTATGGCAAGATGCGTCGCGCGGGCCTTGTGGAGGATATCGGAGACCATCTGTGGCAGTTCGACTACTGGGACGATCTCGTGACCAGTGACGGCGAATTCGCGAACCAGGCAAAATACATTCGCGACAATCCCGCGAACTGGTCGCGGGACCGTTATGGAGCCTGCACGAGCTATTCCTTGGGCAATCTCGACCTCCTGAACGGGCCGCGCATCGCCTTTGTCGCTTCGCAGGGGTTTCACGCGAGCGAGTTGCGGCCAAGGAAGATATGGGTGAGGCGGGCTATAGCCCGCGACCTCGATGAAGGCGCATCCACATCGGAGGAGGCGGCTTCAGCCGCCACTTCCACCGCCGAACCACCCATTCTCATTTCCACCTTCACGAGCGCTCAGGAGCGCGAAGCTCTACGCCGCGCGCTTTCGAAAGGCAAGCGCATCATCCAAGTCATTCCGCAGGGCATTCCGCCAGAAAGCGAGCTTTCGCCCGAATTGGCTGCAGCCTGCCGCGAGGGGCGGGCGCTTCTGCTCTCGCCCCAGCCAAGCGGCTCGCGGCTCAACAAGAAGGTCGCCACTTGGTGCAACGAGTATGTGCTTCGCCATGCCGATGAAATATGGGTTGGCGACATCTCGCCCAACGGCATGCTCAACGCGATGATAAAGGGGCTGAAAGGAGACCGCCCATGAGCGCAAAAGCAATCCTCGATGAACTTCGTGCCGCCGCCTCGGAAGAAAAGCGTGCGGTGCTCTCGCGCTTCTTCAAGTCGGGCCCCGACGAATATGGGGAGGGTGACAGGTTCCTGGGCGTCATGGTGCCGCAGATTCGCGCCGTCGCCAAGAACCATGCCGGGGCCTCCGCCCTCACGGAGGACGCGCTCCTCGCCTCCCCCTGGCATGAGGCGCGCGAGTGCGGCCTCTTCCTGATGTGCAATCGCTTCACCCGCGCCGACGAAGCGGAACGCGCCGCAATCCTCGCGCGCTACCTCGCCGCCGCAGCGGCGGGCCGCGTGAACAACTGGGACCTTGTTGATCTCTCCGCCCCTACGCTCGTCGGGCAGTTTCTCGCGGACAAGCCGCGTGAGCTTCTCTACGACCTCGCCCGCCGTCCGTCGCTCTGGGAGAACCGCATCGCCATCGTCTCGACGCTCCACCTTGTCCGGCGCGGCGATCTGGACGACGCCTTCCGCCTCGCCGAAAAGCTCCTCCACCACCCGCACGACCTCATGCACAAGGCGGTCGGCTGGGTGCTGCGCGAATGCGGCAAGCGCGACGCGGACCGCCTCCGCACCTTCCTCCGCAAACATGCCGACTCCATGCCGCGCACGGCCCTCCGCTACGCCATCGAGCGTTTCGACGCCGACGAACGGAAGCGCTGGCTCGCCACACCATCTGCAAAGTCCCTCCTGAAGTCCTTTCCGCCCGTGGCGCGCGCCGACGCCGAGCTGCTCATTCTGGGTTCGATGCCGGGCGAGGAGTCCCTGCGCAAGGCGCAATACTACGCCTTTCCGCAAAACGCCTTCTGGCGCATTGCGGGCGCGCTGTTCGGGTTCAACCCGGCGCTCCCCTACCCCAGGCGGCTCACGGCGCTCAAGAAGGCGCATGTCGCACTCTGGGATGTCGTAGGGACTTGCCGCCGCGAGGGCAGTCTCGACTCCTCGATCAAGGATGCCGTTCCCAACGACCTGCCGGCGCTGCTGGCGCGCTGTCCGCGACTGAAGCTCGTCGTGTGCAACGGCGGCGCGTCCTGCGCTTCCCTGCGGCGCTTCTTCCCGAACTTCCCGCTGCCCGTCGTGCGACTCCCCTCCACATCGCCCGCCGCCGCCCGCCTCTCCTTTGACCGCAAGCTTGAACTCTGGCGCTCCGCGCTGGAACCATATTTCCACATTGGCACATTCGATCCTTAACCTTCAGCCATGCTCATGCTCGTAAGCTACGATGTCTCAACCGCCGACGCCGCCGGAAAGCGGCGGCTAAGGCGAATTGCGAAAGCCTGCCAGAACTTCGGCATCCGCGTTCAGTATTCGGTATTCGAGTGCAACGTCGATCCGGCACAGTGGGTGCGGCTCAAGGCGACGCTTGAAAACATCTTCGATACCGAAACCGACAGCCTCCGCTACTACAACCTTGGCGACAACTACACGCGCCGCATAGAGCATGTCGGGGCGAAACCGACGATGGACGTTGAAGAACCGATGCTTTTTTAGCGCGCCGCGAACCTCAAGCGCACAGACGATTCCTAGACGGTTCGCGCTTTTGCACTATTTGAACCATGACAACAATCTAACAGCCATCGTTCTTGTTTTTTGACAACTAAATTTTCGCCCTTTTCACGAGTGTCCCGTGCGATTAGTCTTGAGCAATATGCGAAACCAGCCGTTGAGAGACGAGGAGGAAGTCTTGAGCGTTGTGGACCAACATGATTGGCTGACGACGAAGGATGTCGGCGGCTGACAAGGCATATTGCCAAGGATTTGATGCACGGGACACGAGCCACGCCCCTCATGCCATCAAGCGGCAACTCGCCGCGCTCGAAAACATCGGCGGGACGACACCTCGTCTCCCTCAACTGCGATTTTTAGGTTCAACTTCTTTTTCCTTGCAATTCGTCGGCGGAACTGACATCATTCTTGGCGACCACGGGAGCGAACTCGGCCCGGTCTGCCAGTAGTTCACGTGCGGATGGGCGACCGGCTCCGCCCAGACCTCTTTTCTTATCGCCGCGCTTCGGCATGAAGATGAAGTCCTCAATTCGGTTGTTGTTCCCGGGGGCCGCCGTGATACCGCTGGTCTGAAAAAATCAGCTACAGGAAACAATGATCGAAAGTCATAAAATCACACAAGACCCGTGCTCTAGACCGCAGTTTGAGAACAAGGAGGCAACGATGACGACAAGCAAAGTACTGGAGACTCTGCTGGAGATGTGCGAAGCGAGCAACGCGAGCGATCTGCACCTTGCCGTGGGTCTTCCACCTCGCTTTAGGATCAGGGGTTCGCTTGTTTCGAGGGATGATCTACGCGCATTCGACGCGGCGGACGTAGAGTCAGTGGCCATGGAGCTGGGGCGGCGATCCGTTTCCCTCGGGATGGGCGAAGGGGTGGAACATGTCCGAGAGGTGCTTCTCAGGGAGAAGTCCATCGACGGCGCGATGACGAGTCCGTCAGGCGTGCGGTACCGGTTCAACGTATACCGTGCCAGCAATGCATGCGCTGTCGCCCTGCGACGGCTTGACTCGTGCTTCCGCTCCTTCGCGGAGCTGGGCGTGCCGGAACGGATCGAGTCGTTCAGCGACGAACGTGACGGTCTCTTCATTGTGACCGGACCTACGGGCAGCGGGAAGTCCACGACGCTTGCCACGATGATGGACGCCATAAACCACAGGCGTGACGGACACATCATTACGATAGAAGATCCCATCGAGTACATCCACAAGTCCGACAGGTGCGTCATTCACCAGCGCGAGGTCGGAAGGGACGCCAAGGGATTCAACGAAGCACTCGTGGAGGCACTGCGACAGGATCCCGACGTCATACTTGTCGGCGAAGTGCGCGAACTCGAGACGATGCGCACGGCGCTCAGGGCGGCGGAAACAGGGCACCTCGTCTTCACCACGCTTCACGCCGGAGACTGCGTGGGCGCCATAGAGCGCCTTTTGTCGGTGTTTCCTCCTGACGAGCAGAACAGCGCGAGGCGTCAGCTCGCGCTCGTCCTGCGAGGCGTGGCGGCGCAGCATCTTCTGCCCCGGAGGGACGGCGGGAGGGTGCCGGCGTGCGAACTTCTCGTGAATACGACGGCAAGCGCGAACTACATAGCCACCGGGCACAGCGCTCAGCTATACTCGGTGATAGAGACCGGCGGCAACAACGGCATGATCACGCTCGACCAGTCACTTGAGAGGCTTGTCCGCAGCAGGGCCGTTTCCCTTCGCGCCGCCCTTGGCATCGCCCGCCACCCGTCGCAGCTGAAGCAGCGACTTGGCGTCATGTGAGAGTGGCCATCTCGCACAGACGGCCGTCAATGCAGCAGCGTCGCCGGAACGACGGCCGACAACTGCTCCTGCCCTTGAGCGTCGCCCCGGCCTCGACGCGGGCCGCGACCTCGGCCGCGTACGCCTCGGACTCGTCGCGCAGGCGGAGCGGGATCGCGGCGAGGAGCGCCTCGTGCCCGGCTTCGTCCCCGACGAAGACGCCCGTGCCGACCTAGTGTGGTGGAACCTAAATAAGTAGTCCAAGGCGGAGCCACGGACGCATCAGGCGAGGCGCCGGCTCGAAGGCGTAATAATTACGTCTAGCGCCGGCAACGATGCATCATGCGCCCGTGGCCCGCATGGGAAAGTTATTTAGGTTCCGCCACACTAGCCGCGGGCCGCCGCGTCGAGCGAGACGTATTCCTGGCGGACGGTCGCGAAGTCGACCCGCAGCGCATGGCCGTCCTTCACCTCGAAGCAGGCGTCGCATTAATCCGCCATGTCGCCTCGCCTCATGATCCGTTCTCTCGCCGCCGCCTCGATCCTGGCCCTGCTCGAGCTCCCCGCCGCCGCGGCGTTCGCGGAGTGGTGCGAGGTCCCCGTCGCCAGCGGCGGAACGATCCGCGTCTGGGGCCGGGGCGATTCTCCGTGCGGGTTCCGTCCTCCGGCGGCAAACGAGGATGCAAGCGACCATGCACACCCGCCTTCGCGCCCGCAGGCACCTTGCGAAGAATCCAAATCGGCGTCGGGCGACATGGTGGCCGCCCCGGTTTGGAATCCCGATCGCCGTCGCGGGATTTGCACTGGCCGACGAAAGGGCGTAGAATGAATGCCCGTTCGGAACGGATCCGGGAGAACACAATGAAATCGTCTTGCCTGACACTGGCCGCCATGCTCCTTTTCCTCTTCGCCGCCCCCGCGCCCGCGGCGCAACGCACGTTCGATTTGCGTGCACCGACGCCCGCTCTCGCGCCGACCCCGGTAGCCACGAAGGATGCCGACGGCGCGCGGGCGTCCGGCGACGGGCTCCTACG
>JAEEHL010000023.1 GCA_016280825.1 Verrucomicrobiota bacterium | reverse complement strand
GAAGGTCGACAAGCGTGGACTTGCCGCAGCCGGACGGCGCGGAGATCACGATGAATAGCGGCTTCGTCACGGCCTATGCCCCCTGCCTTTCGCCAAGCACCGCGAGGGCCGCCGCGCGCGGGTCCTCCGCGCAGAGGATGGGCCGCCCGACGACAAGGTGGGTGGCGCCGTCGCGCACCGCCGCGGCAGGCGTGGCGACGCGCTTCTGGTCGCCCACCGCGCCGCCCGCAGGGCGTATCCCGGGCGTCACGAAGATGGTGCCCGCCGGAAGCGAGCGCGAAAGCGCGCCGACCTCGTTCGGGCTGCACACGAGCCCGTGCGCGCCATTCGAGACGGCGAGCGCGGCGAGCGTCGAGACCTGCTCGGAGGCGCTTCTGCCGGAAACCCCTATGTCGGCGAGGTCCTTCTCGTCAAGCGAGGTAAGGACTGTCACCGCAAGCACCTTCGGGCCTGCCGCGCCAAACGCCTCGGCCGCCGCCGCCGCCGCCTTCACCATGCCCGCGCCGCCCGAGGCGTGAATGGTAAGAAGGTCAACGCCGAACTTCCCGACGCTTGTCACCGAGCGCTCCACCGTGCGCGGGATGTCGTGGAACTTGAGGTCGAGAAAGACCTTCTTGCCGAGGTCCTTCACCGCCTTCACCACGTCCGCGCCGGCAGCCGTGAAAAGCTCGAGGCCTATCTTGTAGAACCCGACTTCGGGCCCGATGAGACGCACCTTCTCGACTGCCTCCTTCATTCCCGGCACGTCGAGCGCAACTATCAATTCCGCCATTGTCTTTTCCCCTGATTGTACCATGCCATGCAAAACCAAGCGTATTATACCATAACGGCCGCGCGTTTGCCCTAAAAATATAGATCACAAATACCCTTGACTTTTTACGAAAATATGAGATAATACGCGTTTCAACAGACAAGAAAGGCAACGAAAGAGTCAAATGAAAAAGACGACAAAGGCGAAGGCGCCGGCCAAGGCAACCAGAAAGCGCGCTACCGCAAAGAAGCCCGCGGCGAAGAGCGTCATCTTCACGCTCCATGCGGAAAAGGGCAAGAAGGTCTGTCTCGCAGGGCAGTTCAACAACTGGAACCCGACGGCGAAGAAGCTGGCCTACAAGGCGAAGGACGACGTCTACGCGACAACCGTGAAGCTCGCGCCCGGCACGTACGAATACAAGTTCGTCGTCGACGGCGTCTGGTGCGCGGACCCCGCGAATGTGGATTCCGTCCGCAACGACCAGGGCACGTTCAACTCCGTCATCACGGTAAAGTAGGGTCTCACCCTATTTCCGTCTCAACTGGCGCGGTCACGCCGTAGCGCGCCCGCAGAAGCGCGAGAAAGCGCCGCGCCTTGCGCCTGAGCTTCATGCGCCTGAAGAACGGCAGCAACAGCTCAAGCGGCAGCACCACCTTCGGGTCGGGCTCGAAATCGACTATCTTGAGGACGAGCCTTCCGCCCGGCAGTTCCTGCACGTGGAAATTCCCCGGCTCGTAGAACGGGGCGGCGTGCGCGATAAGCTCCATGAGAAGGTCGCGCGCCGCGCAGTAGATGAGGTTCTTCTCATCCATTGACTTCCTGCGGGCGATTTCGCGTATGTACGGCTGCACCGCCGACCCGTCCGGATTGGCGTAGAACGTCTCCAGTACGCCCCACCCCCACTTCGGGTGGAAGACCCGCTCGCACACGGCCGGCATCCTGTCGCGCACCGACTGCGGCATGACGTGGCGCAGCTTGCCGTAGACGTAGACCTCTCGGCTCGAGGAGTTGTACATGCGCGAGAAGCGCCGCCAGCCGATGTCGCGGCGGATCGATGCCTTCATCGTTCCGGGCGCGCATTCCTCCGGCGGGAGATAGAACTTGGCGCAGTAGCCCGTGTCCCCTATGCGGTACGCCCTGCGGCGCGAGCCGTGCCCCACGGGCACAAGCTCGTTCGACCAGAGAAGATGCTCGTGCGGCGAGGGGACTCGCCGCGTGAAGAGCCGCCACTTGTCCTTCAGGAAGAGCACCGCCCAGTTGAAGAGCAGCACGCACCCGAGGAACTCCGTCGCCGCCTCAGCCACCTCGCGCACCGCATGCGTGCCGACCTGGAGGGACGAGAAAGTGCTCCAGACGAACTTGGCCTTCGCCGCGTTCGGGATTATCGAGACGAAAAGAAGCCCCCAGACGAGAATCGGGAACCTGCGGTTCTTCCATATCGCCGCAAGCGCCGGCGCCGCGGAACCCCGGTACGCCAGGGCGAATGCGCAGCCAAGCGCGAGAAACGCGATGGTAGGCGGCATCTCGGGCTCGTGAAACGAGGAGAAGACGCACTTGAGGGCTCCCTCGCACTCCTGCGCCGCGCCGGCAAGGAAGACGCACATCACGAGAAGAAGGCCCCCCCGCCATTCGCGGTGCCTCACGGCCGCGGCAAGCATCATTGCCGCGGCAAGAAGGACCAAAAGGAACTTTGCGAATGCAATCACGCCCGCCGCCCCGTCATTTGCGCGAAAGCCGGTAGCCGCGCCCGCGCTCTGTGCCGATTCTCCCGCCGGCGGCACCGAGCTTCCTGCGCAAGTTGCTTATGTGCGCATAGAGCATGTTGTCCTCGCAGGAATATCCGCTGCCGCGCAGCGCGGCGATGAGGTCGTCGACGGAGATGAACGCGCCGCGCCTGCGGGAAAGCTCCCTCAGTATGTTCGACTCCGTGGGCGTCAGGGAGGCGACGACCCGCCCGCGGTCCATCACGACTCCTGCGGAAAGCGCTGCGCTCATGCCGTCGCCGACGTCGACCTCGTCGTCGCAGTCCGCCGGGCCGGCCGTCTCGCCGGTCCGCTCCAGGGCGCGCTTGACGCGCATCAGGAGAACGCCGCACTCGGCCGACTTGGAGATGAAGTCGTGCGCGCCGAGGGCGAGCGCATGCATCTCGTCGGCGTCGGAGTCCTTCGCGGTGAGAAAGACGACTGGCACGCGCCTGTCGATCTCGCGCATCCGCTTCACGGCGGCGTAGCCGTTCATCTTAGGCATCATCGCGTCCATGAGGACGAGGTCGGGGCGGCGTTCCTCGAACCTTTCCACGGCGTGCTCCCCGTTCGCCGCCGTGCATACCTTGTAGCCCTCGCCCTCGAAAAGCGCCCGCAGGTTGTCGCGCATTATGCGCTCGTCGTCGACTATCAGTATCTCCGCCATCAGGTGCGGCCCTGCGCCTCCACGAGCTTGTGCAGATACTGCCCGTAGGAAGACTTCCCGTAGGAGGCCGCAAGCTTGGCGAGCTGAGCGTCGTCGATCCAGCCGCGCGTCCACGCAATCTCCTCGATGCAGCTCATCTGCAGGCCCTGGCGCTCAACTATGACCCTCACGAAGTTCGTGGCGTCGGCGAGCGACTGGTGCGTGCCCGTGTCGAGCCAGGCGTAGCCGCGCCCCATCGTCCTCACCCTGAGCCGCCCCTGCCCGAGATACGTCCTGTTGACGTCCGTTATCTCGTATTCGCCGCGTGCGGAGGGCTTGAGCGCGGCGGCGATCTCCACCACGTCGTTCGGGTAGAAGTAGAGCCCCGGCACTGCATACTGCGACTTCGGACTTGCCGGCTTCTCCTCAAGCGAGACGACCGCGCCCGACCTGTCGAACTCGACTACGCCGTAGCGCTCCGGGTCGGCGACGCGGTAGCCGAAGATTGTCGGGTCCTCCGACGCGCAGACCTCCTTAAGCGTGCGCGGCAGGTCTGCACCGTAGAAGATGTTGTCGCCAAGGACAAGGCAGACGCTGTCCTCGCCTATGAAGTCTCGGCCGATGACGAACGCCTGCGCAAGGCCGTTCGGCACCGCCTGCTCCTTGTATGAAAGGCGCATCCCAATGGAGGAGCCGTCTCCGAGGAGGCGCTCGAACTGAGGCAGGTCCTGCGGGGTGGAGATGACGAGGACGTCCCTTATGCCCGCGAGCATGAGAGTCGAAAGCGGGTAGAACACCATCGGCTTGTCGTAGACGGGCAGGAGCTGCTTCGAGACGACGCGCGTAAGCGGGTGGAGACGCGTTCCCGCGCCGCCCGCGAGGATTATGCCCTTCCTCACTTTACGACCTCGTACTTCTTGCCGTTGAACGAAATGGACTTCCCGGTGCAAAGCCACCTCGTAAGCTGCACTACCTCAGCCTTGGTAAGGCCCTTCTCCACCGGCCAGATGAGCTTCTCGACGTGGCCGTCGCAAAAGGCAACGTGGGCGCACATCATGCGCCTCGATGAGCGGTGGTTGAAGCCGATGTACTCCGCCTCGGTTCCGCAGCCGGAGAACTGCAATGTGCAGTCGTTCTTGAAGCCGGGCGACTCGGACGTGTCGGGCGTCTCGCCCTCCGTTCCGAGAAACGGAAGCTCGGCGAGAAGAAGGTGCCTGTCGTTTGTACCGGAGCACCCCGGGGGCTTTATGCCAGTCAACATGTCTGCCCACCCCAAGTTGGCGTTCATCACGTAGCTCCAGGCGGGGTTCTCCTTCTTCATCTTCACAAGATGCGTAGGGCACTTGAACACGTCGACGGAATGCCCTACGGAGAAGAAAGTGCCGTTCGTCAAACAGTACATCCTCAGTTCAGGATCCTTCGTATAGGCGGAAACAAGCCGCGACTGGGAGGCCAGGCTTGTCGACTTTACCCCGCTCGCGTCACGATCGTCCCAGCTAAGCCAGCCCCTTTTGATGTCAAACTTTTCACCGCCACCTTGACTTGCCCTAAAATAGGTCTTGCCGCGGTCAAAGCTGCCTGCGTAGACGCCCTCCATCCCAATGGCATTGGCAATCACCGCGAGATTGCGCATGTTGGCAAGGCACTTCGCGGCGCGCGCCTGCTCCGTGGAGCCTGCAAAAAGCCCCGTAAGCACGACCACAAGGACCGCGATAATGCCGATTACAACAAGAAGTTCAATAAGCGTAAAGGCCTTTCTTTTCATGGGCAACCCCCTTTTATTCAAACTGGCGGTAGAACAGCACCCTCGTCTTGTGCGGCGCGGATGCGTCTGCAGGCGCCTTCGGGTCGCGCCAGACGAGCGCCACCGCCCGTGCGCCGAGCTGTGGCGGCGTCTGACCTATCTCGCCGCCGCCCATCATCAGCGGCTCGGCGCGGACGAAGACGAGGAAAAGCTGCTGCTCCGCGGCAAAGCAGTCGCGCCAGTAGCCGTAGAGGAAGCGCTTGTCGGCGCCCCAGAAGCGGGTGTTCTGCGAGCTGAAGCTGACACCCCAGAGCTCCTTCTCGTCGCCGAACCAGTCGAGGTCGTCCCAGACCTTGCTCCAGTCGTACGCCGCCGCCCCCGAGGACGATGCGCGAATCCTGTCCATGAACCTGCCGGCAAGCTCCTTCATGTCGGCCCACTCCACCTTGCGCGACTCGTCGTCTGCGTACGCGCAGTAGGCGTACTTCTTGTTGTAGTCCGCGGCGGAAAGCGATTCAAGCTCCTCCTCGTTGTTCGTGGAGGCGACGCGCCAGCTGGCGGGGGTGTTGGCGAACGCGGCCATTATGACGTTAGTCGAATCTGAATACGGGTTTACCCTCATGCCGCGCCCGATGGAGGCAAACGGGAGCTTGTCGAACGCATCTTCGTCGTCGTCCATCGGGTCGAACATCCGCCACATATAGCCGCTGTTCGGAATGCCGCCAAAGTTCTGCGCAATGCCGTCGGCACTGGCCCTGTCGAGGGAAGTGAGCGAACCTATGAGCTGCGCCCCTCCGTTCGACGCGACAAGGCTCTTGAACCGCGGGAGAAACGCAAGCTCGTAGATAGACTGGAGATACCCCTGGTCGCTCGTAGCCATGAATATGTCGCCGTCGCCCTGGTCACGGTGGCAGTTCTTGAGCCACGCATCCTCTGAAAGCGTCCCGCCGAGACTGTACCAGTATTCCGGCGCGAAATTCCAGCGCGGATCGGCCACAATCGCCGCCCCCGGATAGAGCGTGACCGTCTTCGGCGTTTCAGACATTTTGTCAAGCTCCTCGACGCTGAAGCTGAACTCGATTGAGTTGCCCTTCCCGCCTTCGGTATCGAAGCGGAAAAGAGGATACGTCCTGCCGCATATCTCCTTGCCTATTTCGCTCATCAGCTGGGCGCTCGCGCCGCCACCGGACGAGCCGCCGCTCTGCTTGTCGTCCTCAAAGCACGCAGGCACCATGTCCACGACTCGCTCGCCGTCGCCCGAGCTCTTCACCCTGAGCCATATCGCCGCATTGAAGTAGAAGGTCGCGGGGCTTGCCGAATATCCGCCTTTCAGCTTTGAAAGCAGCGAATCGTCGTCAAACCCGTTGTCCACGGGCTTGCCCTCCGCGTCAAGCGGACGCCAGTCGGTATGCGCGCTCGTGAGATTGGGCTGGCCGAGCTTGTTCACTGCGCCAGGGTTGTTCGCTATGTTGCCCTTGAAGTACTGGTCGGTGTCGCCTGCGTTCCCCGGCTTCACCCAGTTGTATTCAAGTTCGAGAAAGACCTTGTTCTTGAATTCCGTCTCGAGCGCAGTGGCATTGCCTATCGAGAGGACGGATGTCCCGCCCGAGCCGGATACCAGCTTTACTGCGTCCTTCTCCTCCTTCACCTCTGCCGCGTCGAATGCCACGGGGACGCCGCCCTGCGAAAGGTTGATCGATATCTGCCCAAGTTCTGGGCTGATCGCCGTCGGCATGGTAAAGCCCGAGGCGTCAGGGTGGAGCTTGTCGCCGGTGCCCGTACGAAGGGTCATCTTCTGGTTGGAGAAGAAGAACTTGAAAAGGCCGTCAACCGAGAACTTCATGTCCTCCTTGGTCAGTTCGTCGGCATGGCTGAACGGATACATCGTCGCCACCTTCACGAGGGAAGCCTGGTCGACGAGATTCTTCAAGGTCAGCGTGTACTTTACCGTAGTCTTCATCTGCACGGACTTGTCCCCCGGCTGGGCGTTCGGCAACGGCGACCCCGGTTCATGCGATACCGTCCTCACGACGGAAAGACCGGGGTCGTTCTTCAGCATCGGCTCGATGCCGCAGATCATGGCGTGGCGCTCCGTAGTCGGCACGGCGAGCGAAATGGGGTAGCTGTCGGTGTCAAGATAGTCCCAAAGCGCGGCAAGCCCAAGCCCGCTTATGTGGTTCTGCCAGAGGAAATCCCCTCCAGACGGTTCCGTAACCGGGTTGCCGCTCGCATCATGCGGCTTCGTGTTTTTCGTCTGGCAGAGCTCGCCGAGCATGACCTTGTATGCAGAGGCATTCTCCTTCTCGAGGTCGGCCATCTTGAAGGGCTGGTTGTCGGCATCGGCCAGGTCGGCCACCGGCGTCTCGGTTCCCGCGGCAAGCGACGTGCTCTTCCTTCCCGACGGGATGGAGTCCGTCACGAACGTCATGCGCTCGACGCGGTCCTCGTCGTCCTCGTTTTTAGTGTTGTAGAATCCTGCGCGGTTGCCCTGCGCCCCGATATAGTCGCAGAAATAGCTCTTGAACCCCGCCACGTCTTCCTTGCCCATGGCGAGGTTCAGGTCGCAAACCGATATGAGAGGATACTTGCCGTCATAGCTTACGGCAAGGCTGCCCTCTTCAACCTTGCGGAAGTCATCCATGAAATCGTCCCAGTCGCCGGCCTTCGAAGGGGGGCTTGAATGGTCGGCCCCGTCCTCGAAAAGATACGCAAGCGACACCCTCCTGTTGGCGGCGGAGGAACGCCCCTTGTCTGCGAACATCCTGTTGACGTCGAAGTAGTCCGAGACATCGACCACCGTAAACGCGTACCTCCCCGTGTCATAGCCGAAACGCTGCCACATCGCCGTAGGAGTGAGGCGCGAATAGTACCGCACCGCGTTCACGAGGGGCGGCGGGATGTACGCAAGGCCCTCCAAGGTCAGCGTCGGCACGGTATTGCTGACGGATACAAGGGCGTTCACGCCGGTAAGCACCCTGCCATACCAGTAGTTGAAACTCTCGGCAGCCGTGCGGACATTCGGGTGCGGGTCGTTCTTGATGCAGGACTCTGTAAAGTCGATTGCCCGCGCAAGCGCGGCCTTTACGAGCTGGCGCGAAGTAGCCGTGCGCCTCAGGTAGCTTGACGGGAGGCGCGACTGGCGCATGTATATCGAGAACGTTACGGCCGAGACTATCAGGAACGCGACGAATCCCAGCACTATCAAGAGGGCGCTGCCCCTTCTCTCCCTGGAAACGTTCATTTGCGTTCCCCCTCGGTCATGTGGTACACGTTCGGCACTACAAAGCCGGTGCGCAAGGTGGAATTTGCGCTTTTTATCTCGACGCGCGCCGCGCTTTTCTGTATCTTCACGAGATACTGGTGCCCCCACGGGTCAAGCATCGCGCCGCTGCCGCTTAGCGAAGCGAGCATTAGGGCGGGTATCTTGCCCGATTCGGTGCTGCCATCCAGCCCAAGCAAAAAGCCAAGCGAAGAGGAATCGGCCGGCTGGTCGTTCATGACGGGGAGCTCGAACGGCTTGTTGTCGTTCGACCTGAAGTTTTCGTACGCGAGAATCGCCTGCGAGATTATCTTCACCTCGCTAGTCGCCTTCTGTATCTTCGCGCGTCGCTTCGCGGCCGCAATGGAAGTGGTCATGGCGGCGATAAGGACGGCGATCATCGCCATCACCACCATCAGCTCGACGAGCGTGAACGCGGCCCTGCTACCATTCTGACGGATCATCGGGATAGCTCCATATGTCGTCCCACGTGTCGTGCTCGCCGTCGGGCCCGGCGCTCTTCACGTTGACTGTGTAGGTGTGAAAGCCCCTGTTGCCCTCTCCGTTGCCAACGGTGACGTCCTTGAACTTGTCCGGCTTCGTCTCCTCCGTGGCGGGGCTCTTGGCCCTGAGGAGCGACGGCTGGTCAACTGAATCGAGCTTCGTGTTGCCCGGGCAGCTGTAGCTGCGGTTGCGCAGTTCCCCTGCCTTGTTCCATGGCGAGAGGATCTTGAACATGTCGCTCTTCCAGACGTAGAGGTTGTCGGCCTCGTCGCGCACCTCCGCGATGTTCTCTCGCACGTCGTCGAGGTCCGTCACCGTGGCCGTCCCCGTGCGCCATGCGATGGAGCTCTGGTTGAAGATCATGGTAAGTATTGTCGTGAGCATCCCCAGAAGAAGGCTCGCCACCAGCACCTCGATTATGGTAAAGCCGCGCCTCATTTGTCAGGATCCCCCTGAAAGCGCGCTTCGGTGTAGTAGAGCGGCTGGCTCATCAAGGTGGGCTCCGTCCGCGTCGCGCGGAAGCCTATCCTGACAATCCTGCTGTTTACGTCGTGCTGCAGGACGAGCGCCGCCTTCATGTCGCCCGCCGCGCCGGCTGGCCACGCGTTCGGCCAGTTGAGCTGCTTCGTCCACTTGGAGTATTCGTCCTTCGCCTTGCCGTCCACGCCGCCCAGGGTGCGCCCGTTCTCCGACACATAGTACCCCCAGCCGATTTCCGCAGTCTTGCCCTGAATCCCCTTGAAGACGCTCCACGGGAGATTCGTCTGGCTTATGGCCATCACGAGCTGGCTAATTACCGCGTCGGCGTACGCGGCGCTTGCCACGTCTTCGTTCGACTGCGACGATTCGCGGTAGCCAAACCCGAAAAGCGAGATGACGGCCAGCACCCCGACGGCCATGACCGTAATGGCGAGCGAAACCTCAATGAGGGTAAAGCCTCTTCTCCTCATATTCCGTTCCTCTCGCGGGGGTCTTTGGATTTCCCAATGCGGTTCGGCGTCATTTCGCCGGCGCTGTTGGGGCGGAGGGCGTACACGTCTATCTTGAAGTCCTCGGCCTCGCCGTCCGAGCCGGAGCCGCTGTTCTCGCCCGGGAAGAACCGCGGAATCTGCGGAAGGTTCTGAATCGGTGCCGTTTCAGACTGCGAGTACGCCTTGCCGAAGGTGTAGTTGTGCGGGAGGACAAGCTCCTGGAACTCGAAGCCGTACGCGTCGCCCGTCTTCCACTGCACCCCGCTGTTGTCCGAGCTCGACTTTACATAGCAGTAAACGGGCATCTTGACCAGATTTGCCGTCCCTCCGCCACCGGAATTCGAATCGCCTGCAGGCGGCTTGCAGCCGAATATGGGCTCGTCGATGGAAAGGCCTACCGTCGTCTGGCTTATGATGGAGCGTCTCATCGGGGAGGTGGAGGAGTCTATCTTGTAGATGTACGTGCTGTTGCCCGCGCTGTCCACCCCGGCCATGCCGCCATTGCCGGCGTCCGACTCCCCGGCGTTCGCGCTCAAGTCGCCGTACTCGTCGTAGAGGTAGTTGCCCTGCACGCCCGAAAGCCTCCCGAACGGGCGGACGGCCACGGCATGGCCCACTACGACGAGATCCTTGTTTTGCGTCTCCAGCTGCACTGTTTCGTTCCAGAGATACACCACGACGGGCAGGCGGTCGATCTGCGCGCGGGAGTAGGCGCTCTTCAGGAATTCGTTCACGTTCTGCATGACGCCGCGCTCCTCCATGCCGCGCTGCATCCCGCGGTATCCGCCGACGGCCACCGTGCCCATGAGCCCCATAAGGGCCATGACAAGCAGAAGCTCGAGAAGTGTAAATGCCTTTGTCATCTATGCATCGCTTTCAGTCGCCTTCCAGGGGCTTTACGGCATCGTCATCCGACAGGGGCTCCAGGACTTCCAGGTGGTCCGATGCGAAAATGTACCCCAGCTTAAGATTGGCAAACTTGTAGGTGATTCCCGTCTTTTTGACCTTGTGGTCACACGGATACCCGAACCACATTTCGTTCAGCTTCATCTTCCGGCCCGTGCGCTTCGTGCCGTGTATTGCAGACATGAAGTCAAGGCCGTACTTTGCACAGTAGAACTCCTCGTAGGTGCTCTTCACAAGATCAAGGGGGCCTCGCGAGACAAAAAGCCCCGAGACGTCGAACATCGGGTTGCCCTGCCTGCATTCCTCGAGAATCGCCCTCATGCACTGGCGCACCTCGTCCTTGTCAAGGATGTATTGAATGCCGTCCCTGTCGTTAGGCGACTTTTTCTCAAGCCCTACAATCGGCCAGTCGCCCTTCTGGGCATGGTAGACGTCGATGCCCTGCTGCACGACCTTCCTGATCGCCGCCGCCTTGTGCTGGCGGGCCTGGTCAATCGCGCCCGTCGCCACGACTGCTATGATCGTGACGAGCACCGCGATTATCGCGACGACCATCATAAGCTCGATTATCGTGAACGCCCGCCTCATTTTACGATCTGCCCCTCCGTCCAGCTGTGGACGTCGTCGCTTCTCACGCCCTCGTGGAAAGGAAGTATCTTTCCGTCCTTGCCGCAGCACCACACGACCGCATTCGCGCGCACGGCCAGCGTCTCGCCGCCCACGTTGACATCCTCGATTACCCCGTCGCCGTCGAGGTCTATTGCAAACCGGAGGATATGGTCCTCTATCGTGGAGCCTGACGTCACCATGGAGGAAAGGGTGGCGCTGTTGCCGAGGCGTTTCACCACCTTGGCGGCAGTCGGCGTTATAAGGCCGAACTTGTCAAGACCCGCCGTCTTCCCGCTCTTGGCGCTCTCGCTGCTGACTTCGAGCGACAGGAAGCCGCGGCTTGCCAATGCGTAGGCGGCCTTCCCGTCAAGAATCTTCGCCCCGCCGGCCGTGTTTGCGTTCCTGAGCGAGCGCGGCCATGCCCCGGAATCGGTGTAGAGCGCGGCAAGCGCAGTCGCGGCGTTGGAGACGAGTTCGCGGCACTTCGTCTTCTCCGCCATGACGAGCATCTTGCGGTAGCCAACGAGGCACGCCGCCATCAGGGCGACGATTATGCCCATCACCACAAGCATCTCTATTAGGGTAAAGCCGCGTTTCATCGATATCCCCCCTAGTGGCTCATCTGCATTATGTCGTCGTTCGTCCACTTGTGTATTATCTCGTTGGCATTCGCCGGCAGGCTCTCCCTCGCCACCCACGGGGGGAACGTCCTCGCGTTAGGCCCCGCGCTCCAGAGCTGGTACCGTTGGTGGGGCGACGGCGAATAGTAGTAGAAGTCCTGGTCCCACCCGTCCTGCACCGTTACGAAGTGAAGGAGATACTGGTCGCGATAGTCGTTTTGCTTGCCACTGGGCGTATAGATGAAACCGTCCAGGGGTGGGTTGATGGTGCCGATCTTCGTGCCGTCTTCCTCGATTCTATAGCCAAGAAACGCCTTCTCGTACATCTTCTTCTTGGCCGTAATGTCAATGCCGAAGACGTCTATCGTCTGGAAGGTGCAGCAGGTCTTCTCGAGGTTCGGCAGCCAGCGCGAACATACCCTCTGGGAGGAAATGCTCCCAAGCTTGTTTGCGCCGGACGTGCCCTCTTTCGCCAGCTCGTTCACTTCGTCCCAGTTCATTGGAAGGCCGTTAAAGGGGTCGCTCGGGTTTTCGTTGTTTTCCACCCACTGAGCGTAGGTGTAGAACTCCTTGTTGGCCCCGGTCATGATGATGTAGCGCGGGAGAAGATAGCTCATAAGCCCGAACTTGAAGAGCTTCAGCGACTCCCATTCCGTTACGTTCTTCTTTCGGTTGAGTTCGCCGACGGAAGACGATCCGCTGCCAAGGCCGTTAAAGCCGGCCAAGTACTTTTCCGCGTCTTCAACCACTGCATCTTCGTCTGCCGATTCGACAAGCTGCCTGAACATGTCCGATATTTCGTCCACGTGCTGTTGAACGCCTGTCGTGTCTTCAAGCGGGAAGTTGCACGCGACAGGCTGCGAAAGGCAGGCGGCCTTGACCTGTTTCCATGCCTCGTATGGATTGCCCCAAATGCCCTCGTTGCGGTCTCCGCTCGCAAGCTGCACGCCGTCGCCCGCCACCTTGCGGTATATGTCGCGCGAGCCGTGCAGCGCGACTGGCGGATAGCCGCCGTACGCGGCATAGTACCCCGAAAGGCAGTTTTCGAGCCTCTGGAGGCGGGTTATCGTCACAAGTTTGGCTTCAATGTCTTTATTGTTGGAGGCAATCTTTACGACGATTCCCATAAGCGCGGCGAGAACCACCACGACGATGAGCATCTCGATAAGCGTAAAGCCCCGCTTCATCACATTGCACCTCCTCCCGAGACCTTGGCGATGATGCTTATCATCGGCAGGAACATGGCAATGACGATCGTGCCGACGACGACGGCGAGGACGATGATGAGCGCAGGCTCGATGGCCGCGGTCATGCCGGCGACGGCGTTGTCGACCTCGTCGTCGTAGGTATTGGCGATGCGCGTCAGCATGTCGGCAAGAGCGCCCGTCTCCTCGCCGACCTCCACCATCGAGATCACCATCGGCGGGAACACCCAGCACTGCGCAAGCGGCTGGGTCATGCCCTCGCCTTCCTTCACGGCGTCATGCACCACCTGCAGGGCGTGCGAGACGACGCGGTTGCCCGTCGTGTCGCGGACGATTACGAGCGACTGGAGGATGGGTACGCCCGAGGAAAGAAGCGTGCCGAGCGTGCGCGTCACGCGCGAGACGGCGGTGCGCTGCACGAGCGTGCCCGTGACGGGCATCTTCAGGGAGAGCCAGTCGTAGAAATACGCGCCCTGGGCCGTCTTGCCGACGATCTTCTTCAATACTATGACGGCCGCAATGAACGTGGCGACGACGAGGCCGTTGTTCTGCACGAACTCCGAGGCGTCGATCACGAACTGCGTGATCGCGGGCAGCTTGTCGCCGCCCATCATGTCGGCGAAGACCTGCTTGAACTTCGGGATGACCGTGTAGAGGAGGAACGCCGTGATGCCGACTGCCGCGCAGAGGACGACGATCGGGTAGATCATCGCGCCCTTCACCTTGTTCTTGATCTTCTCGGCCTTTTCCGCGAACTCCGCAAGGCGCCCGAGGACGACTTCGAGGACGCCGCCCGCCTCGCCGGCCTTGACCATGTTGACGTAGAGGTTGTCGAATATCTTCGGGTACGCCGAAAGCGCCTCCGAGAACGTGCCGCCGGAGGAGATGTTCTCGCTTATGCCGTCAAGCGCCTCCTTCATCTGCGAGTCCTTCATCTGGCGCTTAAGGACGTCGAGGCCGCGCATGAGCGGCAGGCCCGCCGTGACGAGCGTCGCGAGCTGGCGCGTGAACTGGGTAAGGATCTTCGTCTTCACCTTGCCGCGCATCCACGAAGGCAGCTTGATGTTGAGGTTGATCTCCGTGTGGAGGCCCTTGCCCTTCTTCGCCGGGGCCGGCTCCTTGAAGCGTTCCGCGACGGAGGAACTCTTCTTTCCGCTGCCGCGCTGGGGCTCCGCAGGCGCCTCCGCCTGGGCGGGCGCCTTCACCTCGCCGAGCGCGAGCGGGAAAAGCCCCTGCGCGCGAACGGAAGCGATGGCCGAGGCGCGATCCGCCGCCTCGACCTGCCCGCGCGTCTGCGCGCCAGTGGAATCCTTGGCTATGTACTGATACACCGACATCTCGAGAACCCTTCCAGTTTGCAAACCCTCAACAGGCGGGAATTATATCATATCGCATAACGCAATGCAATAATCCTATACCGCGGCGATCTTCTCGGCAAGGGCCTTGAGCTCCTCCATGTCGGCCTTGTGGCTCTCGAAATCGACGGGGCCCGCGCCATAGCGCGGCACTATGTGGAAGTGGAGGTGCTTCACCGTCTGCCCCGCCGACTCGCCGTTGTTCTGGAGTATGTTGAAGCCGTCGCAGCCGAGCGCCGCCTTCGCCTTCGCGGCGACGTCGCGCACCTTGAGGACGAGCTTCGAAAGCGTCTCGTCGGGCGTGTCGAGAATGCAGGAGCTATGCGCCTTCGGGATGACGAGCACATGGCCCTTCGAAAACGGGTTGATGTCGAGATACGCGAGCGTATCGTCGTCCTCGTACACCTTGAACGACGGGATCTCGCCCGCCGCTATCGCGCAGAACACGCAGTCGTTTTTCATTGTCCTTCCTCCATTGTCTCCACATGAACCTCTCCGGCGTACACCCGCACGCCGTCAACGTCAAGAGAACCGTCTGCCGCAATGCCGCGGCAAATGCCGCAAATGCCCGGGCGCTCGCCGTCGACCTGCACGACGCGAACGCGCCTGCCCTTCAGGAAGTCGATGCGCCCGATCTCCGGGAGAACCGAGGCGAACCCCTCCCGCAGCCAGCGCCCGTACACGGCGGCAAGCGAGGCAAGCACCGCGTCGCGCACCCCTTCGACAGTCGCCGCGCCGCCAAGCGAGCACGCCCGCGCGGCGATCTCCGGCGGGAACTCCTGCTCGGCGACGTTCACGCCGATGCCCGCTATCACGTTCCCGCCGTGGCGCTCGCAGAGCATCCCGGCCACCTTCCTGCCGCCAAGGAGTACGTCGTTCGGCCACTTCAGCATGGGCTGCGCGGACGGCGCGGCGAAAGGGGCGAGCGCGTTCGCGACGGCGAGCCCCGCCGCGAGCGGAAACGTCGCCGCCTCGTCGGGGGAAAGCGCCGCGACGTCGAGCACCGCCGACATCAGGAGGTTCGCGCCCGGCGGCGAAAG
>JAEEHL010000184.1 GCA_016280825.1 Verrucomicrobiota bacterium | reverse complement strand
GCCGGCGACAACATCGGCACGCTCCTCCGCGGCACGAAGAAGGAAGAGGTCGCCCGCGGCCAGGTTCTCGCGAAGCCGGGTTCCATCACCCCGCACACCGAGTTCAAGGGCCAGGTCTACGTCCTCACGAAGGAAGAGGGCGGCCGCCACACGGCGTTCATGAAGGGCTATCGTCCCCAGTTCTACATCCGCACCACGGACGTGACGGGCGACATCCAGCTTCCTGACGGCGTCGAGATGGTGATGCCCGGCGACAACGTCGAGATCTCCGTCAAGCTCATCGCCCCGGTGGCGCTCGAGGAGAAGATGCGCTTCGCGATCCGCGAAGGCGGCCGCACTGTCGGCGCCGGCACGGTTTCGGCGATCATCAAGTAATACAAGGCAAGGCCTTCTGTGAGATGCCTGCCCGCCAATCCCGGCCGATAGGGTCGGTCGGAGGCGGCGGGCGGGCTTGAACGTCTTGCGGGGGCATTGGGATTCGAGGGTTAGAAAATGCGAGAGCTGGCGATATTGGCCTGTGGCGAGTGCAAGAGGCGCAACTACACGACGACGCGCAACAAGAAGACGATGACCGAGCGTCTGGAGAAGGTGAAGTTCTGCCCGCACTGCCGCAAGCGCACTGCCCACAAAGAGACCAAGTAGGTCTTCAAACTAGGGTAGTAGCACAATGGCAGTGCAGCGGTCTCCAAAACCGCCCATGGGGGTTCGATTCCCTCCTACCCTGCCAAAGCGAGAAGAGGCGATCAAATGAGTGCATTCACAAAGACGAAGGAATACCTAAAGGGCGTGGCGGCCGAGAGCCGGCGCGTCACGTGGCCCGACAAGCGCGAGCTTTGGGGCTCGACGCTCGTGGTGATCGCGTTCATATTCATACTCGCGGCAACCACTCTCGTGTGCGACAAGCTCATCGAGGGCTTCATCAAACTGGTCCACATGGGGGCTTGAGGGTAGCTATGGAAAAGCAGTGGTTCGTCCTTCATACGCTGACAGGCCAGGAGCAGAAGGCCCAGCGTTCCATCGAGGCGAGGGTAAAGCTCGAGAAGATGGAGGATTTCGTGGGAAGGTGCGTCATACCCACGGAGAAGGTCGTCGAGAAGAAGAACGGCGTGAAGCGCACCATGGTGAAGAAGTTCTTCCCGGGGTACGTCCTCTGCGAGCTTGCGCTCTACGACGAGTCGAAGGGCGTCGACGACAACGGGCGCAAGGCGGTGTATCCGCAGACATGGCAGTTTCTCCGCGAGACGGCGGGGGTCATAGGGTTCATCGGCGGCGAGAGGCCGATGCCCCTGAAGCAGAGCGAGGTGGACGCGATAATGAGCGACAGGCCGTCAGGCCCGCGCGGTGCGCGTCCGAAGGTGAATTTCTCCGTCGACGAGACGGTGAAGATAATAGACGGCGCGTTCATGGGCTTGACGGGCCAGATAAGCATGGTGGATCCCGACAGGAGCAAGCTCAAGGTTGAAGTACAGGTCTTCAGCCGCAAGGTTCCTGTCGACGTCGAATACTGGCAGGTAGAGAAGGTCGACATAGGCGACACCCTCGAGCCGGCCAAGTAGAGGCAGGTTTTGCGGTCCGCGAACGCGCCGGCCCCGCCGTCATGGCGGAACGGCGCGCCCACCGGGAAGGATCCCCGGAAGGAGCCGCACGAAGGAAAGGAAAAGGCATAAATGGCCAAGAAGGTAACTGGCGTGGTAAAGCTCCAGATCCCGGCGGGCGCGGCAAATCCGGCGCCGCCCGTGGGTCCCGCGCTCGGCTCTGCAGGTGTCAACATCATGCAGTTCTGCAAGGAGTTCAACGCGAAGACCGCAAAGGACGCGGGCCTCGTCATCCCCGTGATAATCACGGTCTACCAGGACCGCAGCTTCTCGCTGCAGTTCAAGTCGCCGCCGGCTTCCACGCTCCTCAAGAAGGAGGCGGGGCTCGCCAAGGGCAGCGGAGTGCCCAACAAGAACAAGGTCGGCAAGGTCACGAAGGCGCAGCTCCTGAAGATCGTCGAGATGAAGAAGGCCGACCTCAACACCGACGACCCCGAGCAGGCGGTCAAGATGATCGCGGGCACGGCCCGCAACATGGGAATCGAGGTGGTCGAATGAAGCACGGCAAGAAATATTTCAACGCCCTCAAGAAGGCCCCCAAGAAGGCCGTCACGATAGAGGAGGCCGTCAAGTTCGTGAAGGAGAACCCCGGCGCGAAGTTCGACGAGACAGTCGACGTGTACTTCCACCTCGGCAAGGAGCTCACCAAGGGCGACACCGCCGTGCGCGGGATCGTGAAGCTTCCCAACGGCACGGGCAAGACCGTCAAGGTCGCCGTGTTCGCGGGCGGCGACGCGGCGGAGGCCGCCAAGGCGGCTGGAGCCGACTTCGTCGGCATGGCCGACCTCGTCGAGAAGGTCGTCAAGGAGGGCTGGTGCGACTTCGACGTCGCCATCGCGACGGTCGAGGCGATGAAGGAAGTGAGGAAGTGCGCCCGCGTGCTCGGCCCCAGGGGCCTCATGCCCAACCCCAAGACGGGCACCGTCACCGACGACACGGCGACGGCCGTCAAGGAGGCAAAGGGCGGCAAGGTCGACTTCCGCATGGACAAGACGGGCAACGTCTCGGTTGTCGCGGGCAAGCGCTCGTTTGAGGCCGCTGCGCTCGCGGAGAACATCCGTGCAGTCGTCTCGGCGGTGCAGGCCGCAAAGCCCGCGACCGTCAAGGGCTCCTTCATAAAGTCGGTCACGATCGCGTCCACGATGGGCGTCGGCGTGCCGGTGGTCGTCAACAGCGACGCGGAATAATCCGGGAGGTCAGCAGACAATGAGAGCAGAAAAGATTGCGATTCTCGATGAAGTCGTCGCCCGTGTCAAGGATTCGGACTATTGCTTCATCGTCAACCACGGCGGCGTCACCGTCGCCGAGATGGCGAAGCTCCGCGCGGAACTCCGCAAGTGCGAAAGCCGCCTTCTCGTCGTGAAGAACACCTTCCTCGCCCTTGCCGCCAAGGAGAAGGGCTGGAGCGACGAGGTGAACGCGATGTTCGCCGGCAACACGGCGATCGTCACGGGGCACGGCGAGCCCACGGCGGTGGCGAAGGCCGTCATGGAGTTCGTGAAGGCCTCCAACGGCAAGGCCTCGGTGAAGGGCGCGGACTACGACGGCAAGATCGTCGACGCGGCCATGGTCGAGGCCCTTTCCAAGGTGCCCGGCAAGAACGAGCTCAGGGCGACGTTGCTCATGCTCCTCAAGGAGCCTGCGACGCGCCTTGCGCGTGTCCTTTCCGAGAAGGCCAAGAAAGAGGGCGGCGAGGCCCCTGCGGCATAATGAAAAAGATTTCCTTCAGATGAAAAACGCTGAAGGTTGAACTAAAAAGGAGAACAGGAAAATGACAAACGAAGAGATAATCAAGGAGCTGTCGGGCAAGACGGTTCTCGAAATCAACGAACTCGTCAAGGCGCTCGAGGAGGCGTGGGGCGTTTCCGCCGCCGCCGCGGTCGCCGTGGCCGGCCCTGCCGCCGGTGCTGCTCCTGCCGAGGAGAAGACCGAGTTCGACGTGATCCTGGCCGCCGCCGGCGCGAACAAGATCG
>JAEEHL010000183.1 GCA_016280825.1 Verrucomicrobiota bacterium | reverse complement strand
GCGAAAGGCCTGTATGTCGGTTTTAGCGACGGACTTCGGCGTAATCTCCCCGAGCAGTTTCCCGACCCGCGTGAGAATCGACTCGGCCGCCTTGCCGGAAATCTGCTGCGAGACGATGTTCTGGACGATGGCCGAGAAGAGATCGGGCTCGACCGTCCAGCGGATGCGCCCGATTTGGTCGATGACCTCCCCCAGCCGCCTATCCCGCGACTTGAGGTATTCGATTTCCCTCTTGCCGTACTTGAAGTTCATGCGTTTCTCTGCATGGAATTTTCTTGCTCTTTGCTTGACTTTGGGTTGATCAAGGCTTTTAATTTGTATCAATCTCTTGTCCGCAATTAAAGCAAAGAATCGGCAGGTGTTTCTCAATTCGCTTGGCACAATTGCGGCCTGCGGCATCGCGCCCCATCCACTTTGACATGAACGACTTCCCGCAGTGTGGACAGCGTAGATTCTTCGTGATGTTCAGGGTAACGATATTCATGATTACGCCAAGTGCACAGACAATGCCCACAATCCGAAGGCCGTCCCTACGCCCAATGTAGGCAAAATCTGAAGATGTTGACGAAATGGCAACAAGTACAATCGCGAGGATCAGCGCACATGCGAATACCGCTTGAAAGCGACGCCATTTCCTGAACTTCTCGAAATCGTTTTTCATAACTTATCTTACCTCTCCTGTATCTCCTGTTCTTTGTGGCTGAAATCATGCCTCTATCCGATTTTGTGGATTCGTCATCGCTATTCCCTCGTAAAGTTCATATGTTATTTCAGATACTTCCTGTTGTCGACGTCTGACAAGATGCGCATCTGCTGGATGGCGATTTCGTTGAGCTTCTTCAAGCGTTGTGGTTGCGGAATTCCATCATTGATCATGACGGCGTTGATATTCTCCATGTTTGAGATGCAGATAAGTTGGTTGATGGTGGCGTAGTCGCGTTGGTTGCCTTTCAGCGTTGGATTCGCGACTTGCCATTGCTGATGTGTCATGCCAAAGAGCGCAACATTGAGAACATCTGCCTCGCTCGCATAGATGATGTTCATCTGTGCTCGCGTAACGGCGTTGGGAATTAGCTTTTGCTGTATGGCGTCCGTGTAAATGCGGTAGTTGATCTTCGCCAGTTCCCGCTTTGCCGACCAGCCGAGTTGTTTCTGCTCTTCAATCTTAAGCCTCTGGTAGTCCGTTATCAAGTATAGCTTAAACTCGACAGAAACCCATGAGGCAAACTCGAAAGCAATGTCATGGTGGGCAAATGTGCCGCCGCCGTAGCGACCAGACTTGGAAATTATGCCAATAGCATTTGTTTTCTCGATCCATACTTGCGGTGGCAACACAAAGGAATTCAACCCCGCCTCATTTTTAAACTGGTCGAATTCGACCAGTTTAAAATTGGGATTGTGCAACTGTTCCCATAGCCCAAGGAATGCGACCGTCATCTTAGAGCGCATCCAGTTCCGCACGACATCTGCTGGAAATTCCGAATTCTTCTGGCGTGCTATGTCGGTCAGGCAGATATAATCCTCTCCCTCAACCTTCATCATTCGGACACTTCGTCCGTTAGCAACGAGTTCGGCTCCTTTTTTCATATTGCTTTGCATGCAAGTTTAGTTATTGTCTATGTGATATCTTTACACCACCTTCAGCACTTCGGCGACGGGCTTGCGGGGATTCTTGAAATAAGGCTGGGCGGACTTTCCGACCGCGATGACGGACGTCAGTATTTCTTTCTCGGGGATATTGAGTATCGCCTTCACCTTCGCCGTGTCGCGAATGCCCATGATGAGGGTGTCCCAGCCGTGGTTCTTCGCCGCGAGAACGAAGTAGGACGACGCAAGGCCGCAGTCGTACGCGCCCCACATTTCGCCAAGCTCGTCAGCGGGCGTATCGCCCATGTAGCCGCTTTCGCCGGGAACGAAAGTGACGGCAACAAGCGCCGCGGCGTTTTCGGAACTCGCCGCGTTGAACCCTGGCAGGGCCTCGCTCCAGATCTTCGCCTTGGCGTCGGCGCCGATTGCCGCGTAGTACCGCGTCGTCTCGGTGTTCTTCCAGCTCGGGGCGTTTAGCGCCTCTTCGACGATCTTCGCCATCTCGTCCTTGGAGATTTCCGCCTTGGCATACTTCCGCACGCTGCGGCGGGCCTCGATAAGTTCGCTGAACTTCATGTCCATTGACGCCTCCTTGTGGGTTGTCCCGCCCGAGCATCCTACAACGCCGGGAACCGCCGCGATTCCCATCGCGAGCGACGCCCCCTTCACGAATGTTCTGCGAGTGACCATTTGACTTTGCAGAAGTGCCTGCTTGCGCACCTCATGGTCAGCAGTATATCAAAGCTCGCGGCGAAAATCAATACAGGCGGGCGAGTGAAGGGGTTATGAGACATGGGGGGCAGATGCGGCCTGTGAAAGCGCGGGATTTGAGATCAGCCGGAAATATGATATAATTGCGGGCGGAAAAGGCAACTCCCATGGGGGAACATCATGTTTGACGATGGCGTCTACTATGCCTATGGGACATACCGTTCCAACGAAGGGATCGGCGTCGCCACGTCAAGGGACCTCAAATCCTGGAACTGGTGGCAGGGGAAGGCCAAGGACGGGCTTCCCACGCTTGCCGTCGGCGGCGACCTCATCACCTGCCGGATGTGCGAAAAGCGGCAATGAAGCGAGTTTCTATCGCTGGATGCCTCATCTGCGAGAGGGTTGAAATCGGCTCCTATCCGCCAAGGTATGGGTTGCTGTCGGTGAACATGGTGTCGATGAAACTGGGCGTCAGCACTCGCTCAACTTCCATTTCCGGGTTGAACTCCTTGGCGAGTATGCACATGGCAAGCCGGCGATAGTGCTCGTACAGGGCCTTCGCGGCCCTGCGGTGCCTCTCGTCAACGGCTGTATCCTGCCACATGATGTAGAACTGCTCCATCTTGAAGAGCGCAGTCCTCATCTTCTCCGGCCTGTAGAACCTTTCGAGCTTCGTCTCCAGGTTGAATGGCTCCTTGCCCGACGCCTTGACACTGTCGTACATGAACTTCCTCCTTTTGCCTATCTTGCATCTTGCCCGTGAATCTCCGTGCCTGCGTATTATATCATAAAATTCGCCTGCCAGAGAATCGCGGAGGAAAGTCCACTTGACGTGCGGTCGCGCAGGGGGAGACTACCGGGAGGAGTATCGCTTCAGGAGCTCCAGCGCCCTGCGGTCGAGCCTGTGGCCGTGGAAATCCTCGAACTCGCAGTCGGTTCGCGGCGTGTCGAGAATGCCGAACGTCCCGTCGAGATTCCAGAGCGCCCAGCCCCAGCCGTGCCCTTGGAACATCTTAAGGGCATCCTCCAGCCATGCTAGATACGTCGCGTGCGGCACCGTCCCCTGATAGCAGCCAAACTCGCCGACGAAAAGGAACGTGCCGTCGTCGATGGCGGGCCTCCACGCCTTCGCGAAATTCCCGTCAAGCCATTCCACTCCATTCGTGCAGCCAACTGGCGGCCAAGGATGGCAAGGCTTGCCGTCGTTCGGGTTGAACACCCTGTAGTGCGTGAGCTTGTGCGGCGAATAGCAGTGGATCGACTCGCCTGCCGCGTGGTCGAACGGATGAAGCTCCATCACCGGCTCGTTGCCCCATTTCCAGCCGTCGGACACGACGAACCTGCCGGGATCAGCTGCTCGAATCGCCGCAATCGCCGCACGCGCGACAACGGCGTAGTTGGACGGCGTCGCGCCGTAGAACTCAATTGGCGCGGGCTCGTTCACGAGGTCGAACGACAGTTCCTCGTTCGGAATGCCGCGATAGCGCCTTGCAAGCACGCCCCAGAGATTAGTGAAGGCCACGAGCGGCTCGGCGTCCCGGAAGAGCGACTTCGGCTCCTGAGGCGCATTGCAGCAGTATCCCGGCGCACGGTGGAAATTGACCTGCACGTGAATGCCGTACTTTCTGCCGTACTGCACCGCCTCGTCAAGTTTCCTTAGCTCCTGTTCGACAGGCTTCATCCAGTCGCCCTCCTCGACGAAGAAACGGTAGTCGAGCGGCAGGCGCACGAAGTTGAAGCCCCATTCCTTCATCCACTGGAAGCGGTCTTCCGGGAAATGGCCGAATATGCGCCTGTCGCCGTTCTCCATCCTCGTCTTGCAGAACATCCCAAGCATGTTGAACCCGCACCAGCGAACGCTCGGCCGCCAGGCCGTCGCTGGCGCGCGAGATGGAGCATCCGCACCCTGCGACGCAAAAGGCATTGCAATCGCGGCGCAGAGCGCATAGAGGTTGGTCAGTTTCATTGGCACATGGTGCATCGTGTTTTCCAGACCTACCTTTCGCCCCTGAGAGCGGGGTCGAGCCTGTCGCGTAGGTAGTCGGCAATGTTGTTGAACGCAAGTACGAGGATGAAGATCGCAAGCGTCGTGAACGCCATCTCCCACCACACTCCCTGCCAGAGCCGCATGCGGGCGTTGTTTATCATGACCCCCCAGCTGGGCTCGCCCTGCACCCCAATGCCGAGAAACGAAATGAAGACCTCCGTCGAGACTGCCGATGGGAAGCGTATTGAAAACTGTATGAGGACGAGATGGAGGACGTTGGGCAGAATGTGCCTAAACATTATCCGCGCAGGCGAGAAGCCAAGCGCCTTCGCTGCAAGCACATACGCCCTGCTCCTGTGCTTCACCACCTCGGCGCGTATCGTCCTGCAGACGCCCACCCACGTGGTAAGGCCTATCCCCGCGACAACGCCAAGAAGCCCCTTGCCTACGACAAGCGAGATGGCGAGGATGAAAAGAAGCCCCGGCATCGACGCACACGTGGCGCAGAGCCACACGACGAACGAATCCGTCTTTCCGCCGAGATAGCCACCTAGAAGCCCAAGCAAAACGCCTATCGCCATCGCTATCGCGCCAGTCGCGAAGCCGACGATAAAGGCGATTCTCGCGCCCTGCACGAGGCGGAGCGCGACGCTGCGCCCGAGGTTGTCCGTACCGAGAACGTGACCCGGGGCGGGCGGCAGATACCTTTCCGCCGCATTCACCACGTTGTACGCCGGCGTCTCGTCGCGGATCTGCGCGACGCGGTACTGCACCTCGCCGCAGACGGCAACGAAGAAATATACCGCAAGCGCGGCAAACGAAAGCTTTACGGAAAACCTCATTTCTTCGTCCAGACCTTTGTCCCCGCCTGTACGCGGACGGGGTCTATTTCCGCGCCGGAGACAACCTTGCCGCGGAATGTGTAGTACGTCTCTGGCGAATTCCACGCCTTGCCCGCGATGCGCGAGACGGTGACGCCCTTCTCGACTGTCCCCTTGACCTTCCACCCGCGCTCGCCGAGCTCCTTTTCCGTCTTGGGAGGAAGCAGCTGCTTGGGCGGAGTGGCGACTGCCCTGGGCGGAGTGGCGACTGCCCTGGGCGGCGCCGCATGCAGCGGAACCGATGCGGCAGCCGGCCTAGGCTGCGGCTTTGGCTGGGCGGCGACAACCGCATTCGTCTTCTGCGGGTAGTGCTTCGCCATCGGGTCGAACGACCCGTAGAGGACGCTGTTAAGGTACTTGTCGGCGACCACAAGCCTCTTGGCCCTGACGTCGAGGTCGACCTTGGGGCGCACCGCAAGCCCCAGCACGCGCCTCACGCTCGGGGTCGCAAAGAGCATGGCGCATCTCTTCCGGCCGCGGTGCTTCACCTTGTGCCACCTGTTGGGAGGCCCGTATGCGACATGGCAGTGGCAGACTACGTTTTCGTCGGATATGCGGTACATTGCCTTCAGTTCCTTCACGAGGGAGGCTATCGCCCTGAGCTGCACGATCCCCATCGGTTCGTTGTGCTTGCCGACGCACTCTATGCCGATGGAGAACTTGTCAACGTCCTCCTTGCCCTTCCACATTGAGCGGCCCGCGTGGAACGCCTCCTTGTCGCGGTCGATTATCGCATATACCGACCCCTCCTCTGTGACGACGTAATGGCATTCACCCCGGTCGGAGACCTTGTTGAGGGAGCTTTTCGCCGGGGCTTCGGTAGTATGCAGGACGATAAGCTCCGTGGAGGCGCGCACCTTGCGCTCGGGGTTCCGCGGCGAGCGATACCTCGTCGAGGCGTTGATCGCCGCGCCAAGCGGAAATGCCGTCACCATGCACAGCGCGGCCGCTAGGGCAGCCGCTCGCGCTCTCGGTTGACGGCAACGGGATGACACGGCATCAAACCAGATTGCGTTTTATTCCCTGGGCAGCGTAGCCTGCAGCCACTTGAGGTCTGCAAGGCAGTTCTTCGCCTCCTGCGAGACGCGCTCGTCGGCATTGGTCTTGAGATAGGAATAATGGTCGATCACGAGTTCAAGCCGCTCCGCGGTGAGCGGCTTTGAGCCCTTGCGCAGCTCGGGGTCGTAGTCACGCGCCTGCCTGCAGATCTTCTCGAGCTTCGCGAGCTTCACCACGTCCTCGTTCTTCTCAAGGGCGGAGGCCTCCTCGGAGAACACAAGCGACTCCCTAGGGTATGCGGCCTTGAAGTCCGCGAACGTGTTCAGCGCCTGCCCCGGGAGGACGGCAAGCTCCCAGCGAAGATAGTGGGCGTAGTTGCCCGGCTTCGCATGGATGCGGGAGCTTATTATCGCAGACCCTATCGTCGCCCGGGCACGGCGGAGATTCGTGTCGTAGAAGAGGCTGCGCCCGGTGATGCCGATTATGTACGCGAACTCCCCCTTCCAGCCGTTGCCCGGCTCGTCGGCGGCGAGAGCAGCCTCGTGATACACGGGAAACGTTATCTTCAGCTCCTCCATACGGCGCTTCACCGTCTCAACGTCACCGCCGCGATGGGAACCCACGAGCACAAACGGCTTCGACTTGTACGCCTCCCAGATGTCCTGCAGCTCCTTGAGCGCGTCGATCGACGAAGTCTTCGAGTAGTCGCGGCAGTCGACCATCACCACCTTGCCACGCAGGTACCCGGACGAGACCATGCGCCCGCCTATCCTCTTTGCGGGCACGAGATTCACCCATTCAAGCGGCTTTATCTCCTTCTTCTCGCCATCGTCGTCGGAAAACGCGCATGACGCGGCACATACGGCCGCCGCGCAGGCCAATGCAAGTCTTTTCATGAATCTGAACGCCCTTTCGAGTTTTTCTGCATTATGCGGACAGACTGCACAATAGTCTGTTCGAGAAACTGCCGTGTCGAGCCGGAGGCGCCGCGCCTGAGCCCCATCCCGGCCCAGTATACTGCCGACAGAAGCGGGTCGCCCCAGTCTGAAAAGCCCGTCGCGCGCTCGACTTCGTCCATGGCGGCGCGATCCATCCGGAGCGACGCCCAGTCGCCACTGCCGGCGACCTCGCCAGCGATTTCGCGCCACTTCGCACGGTAGATCGGCGCGGCGTCGTCTACGTCAAGCCCCATCTTTATCTGGAAGAGCCACGCAAGCTCCCTGTAGAGCTCAGGCTCCTCTGGGTTGAGCCTAAGCCCTTCGTCCCTCAGGAGCTTCAGGGCCGCTTCCACCCAGCGCCAGCGGTCCTCGAGCGTGGGCATCATCACAGATACGTTGTAGGAGAGGTTCCATGCCGCGAAGCTCCACACCTCGGGCGTGTGCGGCTCGAGGAAGGTGAGCGTGGTGGCAAGCTGCGCAAGCTCCACGTACCGCCCCTCTTCCTGCAGGCGGTCGGCGCGGAGCCACACTATTTCCGCCGCAAGCGACCTCAGCCCGCCAATCGCGGCAAGGGCGCTTCCCGGAAGGTCCGGCGTCTTCACGGGGCGGTCATCCCTCAGGCGGAGCATGGCGAAGAGCCCCGCCGCGGCAAGTAGCGCGGAGACTAGGAAAAGCCTTCTCAAGGTCGGTTTGCCCGCTCGTATCTGGCGCGGACGACGCTGAACGCAAGGCATGAAACCGGCACGGTGAATATGTACGCCACGCCCACCACGCCGAGCGTCATCCAGAAATTGGCGAAGAGGCACGCGATGAGGAGAAGGAGAAACGCCATCACCAGCGGCAGCGCTCGGCGGCTCACGTGCAGGGACTTGAGCGATATCGTGGGAAGGCGCGACGCCATCAGCGAGCCGACGAAAAGGAGCATGAAGATGCCCGTCCACGGGCTCTGCAGGAACTCAGCGAACTGCGGGGCGGAACCCTTCGCGTCGAGCGCAAGCGAGATGATTGCGGGGGTCAGCACCATCCAGCAGCCGCCAGGCGCGGGAACGCCGGTAAAGAAGTGCTTCCAGTACGGGGCGGTCTCCTGCTCGAGCATCGTGTTGAACCTCGCAAGGCGGAAGCAGTCGCACATGGCGTAGAAAAGCGAGCATCCAAGCACGACGCGCACAAGCTGCGGGGCGACCTTCGCGCCGTCGAGGTACTCGTGGGCAGGGCCGCCCGTCATCCAGAAGTACATGAACATCGCGGGCGCAACGCCGAAGTTTACGAAATCCGCGAGCGAGTCCAGCTCGGCGCCGAGCTTCGAAGAAGCCTTCAGGAGCCGCGCTATCCTGCCGTCGATGCCGTCGCATATCGCGGCGGCGAACAGCGCCCAGAGCGCCGGCAGGAAGCGCCCTTCCGCCGAGAGGGAAATCGACGTAATGCCCGCGCAGGCCGCGAGGGACGTCACGAGATTCGGCACGATGGCACGCAGCGGGACGCTCTCTCCGCGCCCTTGCCTTAGCCTGCGTCTCCTGCCGCGCAACCTGAACCTTGACATGATGAAAACCTCCGCATTAAGTCGAAAATCAGAATCTCGCAAGCACGGTCTCGCCGGCGACCGTCCTCTGGCCGACGCGCACAAGCGCCTTCACGCCGACCGGCAGGTACACGTCGAGCCTGCTGCCGAAGCGAATGAGGCCGAACCTCTCCGCCGCTTCCCTGCGCTCGCCCTCCTTGACCTGCGGGACTATCCTCCTCGCGACGAGGCCGGCTATCTGCGTCACCGCGTACACGCCCCTTTCGGCGCGAACAAGGTAGTTGCACCGCTCGTTCTCCTTCGACGCCTTGTCCAGCGAGGCGTTGAGGAACTTGCCGGCCGCAACGTACTCCACCTTCTCCACCGTGCCAGCGGTCGGCATCCTGTTCACGTGCACGTCGAAGACGCTCATGAATACGGACACCCTCACATGGCGCGTTCCGTCTGCAAGGGAGTCCGGCAGATCGCACTCCTCGACCATGCAGACCCTGCCGTCAGCCGGCGAGAGGATCGCCGAGGGGTCGTCCGGCGGGTAGCGATCGGGGTCGCGGAAAAAGAGGCATACGCCCCACGCAAGAAGAAGCGAGGGGACGGCGAACCACGCGAGGACGGGGCAAAACCACGTACCCGCAACTACGGCAAGCGCGAGGGCGAACGCCACGGGACCGAACTTCAGCGCCTCGCGGTTTATCGGCGGCAACAGATACGCCCTGTTCGAGAAATCGGGCGCCTTCTCTTTTTCGCTAGACATGGCATTCAGGAAATCGATATGCGTATCTCGCCAGGGCTGGGCGGCCTGCTGGGGGGTTGCTTCGGCGCGTTCTTGCGGGGCGGCGCCACGAGCGCACCAAGCACGCGGCCGAGCGTCTTCGGCGCCTGCTCGACGAAGCACTCCGCACCAAGGCTCTCAAGGACGCGGTTTATGACGTCCTCGCCGAGCTCGCGGTGGGCGTTCTCCCTGCCGCGGTACTGCAGTGTAAGCTTCACCTTGTTGCCGCTCTGGAGAAAGCCTCGAATCTGCCCGAGCTTGTAGTTGAAGTCGTTCGTGTCGGTACCGGGATGGAACTTTATCTCCTTCACCTTCTGCACCTTCTGCTGCTTGCGGGCCTGCTTGGCCTTGATGGACTCCTCGTACTTGAACTTGCCGTAGTCCATTATCTTGCAGACGGGCGGAACCGCGTTCGGGGTTATCTCGACAAGGTCGAGACCGCTCCTCTCCGCCATGCGCTGCGCGTCTTTCGTCGCCATCACGCCGAGCATCTGCCCCTGCGCGTCAAGGACGCGCACCTGCGGTGCGCGGATCTTGAAGTTTACGCGTGTGAACTGTACGATAACCCACCTCTTCCTTTTTGCTGTTTCATTTTCGTTTGAACGAAATCCTACCTCATCGCGTCGTCATTTCTCGCGAAGAGCACGTTGAGCATCTCCGCCACCACCTTGCCGGACTTGAGTAGCGAACGCTCCGACACCTTGTCCATGGTGTCGGCCGGGGAATGCCAGTAGTCGTTCTTCCCCGGTGCGCTGCCGTATTCGAAGTCTATGAGGTCGATCGCCTTCATCCCCGCTTCCAGGAACGGCACGTGGTCGTCCTTCACGAGCTCGTCCGTCTGCTTGACAAGGCCCTTTTCGCCGGCCTGCTCAGCCGCGAAGAACGCTATCTTCGCAAGCGCGGGCGACGAATTGCGCGGAATCATTATCTGAAGGTCGCGGTCTCCGAGCATGTCGAGGCAGATGACGGCCTTTACGCGGTACCCGCGGCGCTGCACCTCCCTGACGGCGCGCTTGGCCCCCCAGAGGCCGTCCTTGGCGGAGTACGATTCCATGCATTCCTCGCCGTCGGTCCAGACGAGCATGACGTTGCTGGTAGGCGTGCGCCAACGGGAAAGCATGTTGGCTATCCCCACGAGCAGGCCCGAGGTGGAGGCGCCGTCGTTGGCCCCGGGGCACTTGGTCCCCGGCTTCGTGTCGAAATGCGAGACAATGACCGTCCAGTCCGAGGGCTGGCGCACGGCAAACTCCGCATAGACGTTGTGGAAGGTCCTCATGCCCTTCGGCGTCTCCGCCTCGAATCGGTCGAGACGGGCATCCGCCCCGGCCGAGGAGGCCGCGTCGAGCAGGCGGTTCGCGGCGATCTTCCCGCGCACCGTGCCGGCGTCGCGCGGAGTGCATTCGTCAACAAGCACACGGGCCGTATCGTAGGAAATGCGCGCATCCTCGCGGGTGAAGGCAAGCGCGGCGGCAAGGAGAAGCGCCGTCATCGTCACTCGACCTCTACCCCTATCATCTTCAAGATGCGGTCGAGGTCGTCGTTGTCGAAGAAGTCTATCTCGACAATCCCCTTGGTGCGCTTGCCGTTCGGCAGAACGAGCCCGCTCGTGATGCGCACGGCGCACCCGAGATGGCGGCGCATTGCGTCCGAAAGGCCCTTGACGTATGAATCTGGGAGGGCCGGCCTGCCGCGCTGCCTTGCAGGCTCCACGCCGCCCGACTTCTTCAGCGCGCGCTTCTCGAGCGCGCGTACGGAAAGGCGCGAGCTCACGCAGTCGCGTGCGAGGATGATCCGCGACTTCTCGTCTTCGACTGAAAGGATGACCTTCGCGTGGCCGGCCGAAAGAAGCCCTTTCGCGACAAGCTCGCGCACTTCGTCCGGCAGCTCAAGGAGGCGCGTTGCGTTGGCAACCGTTGCGCGGCCCCTGCCGACGCGGTCAGCGACTTCCTGCTGGCTCAGCCCGAACTTCTCCTGCAGGACGCGGTAGCTTTCGGCCTCCTCTATGGGATTGAGGTCTTCGCGGTTGAGGTTCTCCGAGGCCGTCATCGTGGCGGCGGCGAGGTCGCCCACGTTCTTGACTACGACCTGTATGGTGCGCCACCCAAGAAGCTGCGCCGCCCTTACGCGACGCTCGCCGGAAATAAGCTCCCATCTGCCGGCGGAGTTCCTGCGCACGACGGGCGGCTGCACAAGGCCTCCGTTCTTTATGGAATCGGCAAGCCCCTTCAGCTCCTCGTCGTTGAAATCGCGCCGCGGCTGGTAGGGCGAGCGCTCTATCTCGGCTATCGAAAGCTCGAATGACGCAGGCTGAGCCGGCTGGGCCTTCGCCTCGTTCGCAAATGTCGCCGCCGGCGCCGGCGCAGCGCCCGCGCCAGACGGGACCAGGAGGCTGTCCAGACCGCGGCCAAGGCCTTTTTTCCTTTCAAGCCTCGCCGGCTTGTCCTTGCCGGCCTGCACGGGCTTCTTGAGAAAGGGATTGGCCTTGGCCATGGGAGGGGCTTCTACTATGAGTGATCCCGGCTTGGGGAAGGTCTCAGAAGTAGCCGTTCACGAACGGCAGCACCTTCACCTGGTTGGACATGATGAAGTTCACGAGGCCGATCTGGAAACCGCACACGCACTCGCTGCAGTAGTTGACGAGGCCGATCTGGCAGCCGTGAAGCTCGATGGCGTGGTTGTAGAGCGCCGCGATGTGGAGGCCGTAGGCGACCTTCGCGATGTTGCAGCCGCCGGCGATGGCGACGCCGCTCAACTTCTCGGTGGCAATGTTCGCAAGGCCGGAAACGCCAAGCCCGCAGAAATTGCGCTGATAGGCGCCGACGAATTCAATGTCGAGGCCAACGAAGTCCGGGCGGAGCGCGAAGCCGCTCGCCTCAAGGCCGTAGACGTTGGCGTTGGCGATGTTCACGCCCAGCGCGATGCGCGCGCCGTAGACATCCTCAACTGCGTAGTTCGCAAGCGCCGCGACCTGAAGGCCCATCATCTCGTTGCGCGTGACGGCCGCAAGCCCGCCGACGTCGATGCCGTACATCTTGGGCGCGTCGGAATAGAGGAGGTTGAAGTCGATGCCGAAGACATCCCACTTGTTCATGCCGAACGGGAGCTGCACCGGCGTCGCGATGCCGATGCATATCGGCGTCCAGCCGACTACCTCGTCGCGATCCGACGCGAAACCGATGATCTCCTCCGCGGCAAACGCATTGACCGCGCAGGACACGGCAAGAGCCGCAACAGTAGCTTTAATCGTAGACTTCATCTATTACTCCCTTTTTGAGATTCAATTTGAACGTATTTTACCTAATTATCCTAAATAAGTCAACTGGAAAAATCAGTTTTCATGGCATGCCGGCTTTCTGCGCCTGAACGCCACTGCATACAGGAAAACCACCGCGAAGCAGATGACGGGCACGATGAACGAGGCCCTGAGCGACATCGACGACGCATTGAGGTTCTGGTCCACTGTCGCGTCGAACATCGGCACGAGCTTCGCCCAGAAGCCGGGGCTGTCGATTATCGAGGCCATCCACGGCGTCAGCAGCGCACCGCCGACGATTGCCATGATGAGGCCTGCCGCGCCAAGCTTCTGCGCCTTGGGATCTATCCCGCCGAGCCCTATGCCGTAGATCGTCGGGAACATGAGCGACATGAAGCCCGACATCGCGCAGAGGCAGAGGACATTCGCGGAGAACGGGAGCCCCCGCACAGTGAAGAGGACGCGGCTGTCGAGATACATGACGCCGAACGACGACAGCACCGCCAAGAGCGCAAAGAGCGCCATCATCCTCGCAGGGTCGAAGTACTTCATGAGGAACGTGCATATCCACCTGCAGGCGATGAAGAGGCAGAGCGCAATGAAGTAGTAGTTCGCCGCCGTCGCCGGCGTGACCCCGAGCTCCTTCTGGCAATAGACGTTCATCCACGTCCACGCGGCAATCTGCACGCCGACGTAGAACACCTGCGCGACGACGCCGCAGTACCACCTCGGCGAACGCGCGAGAATGCCCAGCACCTCGCCGATTCCGACATGGCCCTCCTGCCCTCGGTCAATCTCCGTAGGGCGCGAGAAGAAGAAGAAAAGCCAGCTGGCCGCCGCTATCGCGCAAAGCCCGACGTACGGCACGCACACCCAGAAAAGCTCCTCGTGCACGACGCCCTTCAGGACGTCGGGCGCCATCGCCGCGCGCTCGTCGAAGGTGGCGGGGTTCAGGTGCGAGAGGATGAGCTGCTGTGCGAGGACGATGCCCGCGAGCGAGCCCACGGGGTTGAACATCTGCGCAAAGTTGAGGCGGCGCACGGCAGTCGACTCGTCGCCAAGCGCAAGCACGTAGGGGTTGCACGTCGTCTCGAGCACGGCGCACCCGCCCGCCACGACGAAGATGCCTACGATGTACGTCCAGAAGCTCTGCATGATGCAGGCAGGCACGTAGAGAAGCGCGCCCAGGACGTACACGCCCAGCCCCGCGAGCACGCCGACCCTGTAGCCCGCGCGCTGCACGAGAAACGAGGCGAAGAGCGCGATGACGGAATACGCGCCGTAGAACGACACCTGCACGTAGCCCGCCGTGGACTGCGTAGTCATGAAGATGCGCTGGAACGACGGAACGAGGTTGTCCGTCATGTTGTTCAGCAGCCCCCAGAGCGCGAAGCAGCTCGCGAGCAGCGCAAACGTCACGAGATATCTGCGCGGAACGACACTTGCACCGTCCATGGCCATCACTCCTCCGGCTTTACGTCGCTGAAGTCGATGTCGGGGAAGAACTCCTGCGCAAGCGGCCTGTAGATCTCGAACTGGCGCACGGCCTCCTTCGCGATCGACTCTCCGCGCACGGGGGCGGCTGCGTCGTCCGCGCAGATGACGCGCATCGTGAGCGCCGCGCCCATCATCGCCACGCTCCAGTCCTTCGGGCGCAGCTTCGGGGTTCCGTTCTTGCGGCCGCGCACCACGAACGTGTTAAAGAGCTCGTTGAGGTTGCCGTGGTATTCGCGGTAGAACTTCGGCCAGTTCACCTTCTTCGTCGTCTTGCCGTCCTTCTTCAGGAGCTTCATCTCGCGCTCGTCCACCTCGACGACCTTCATGCCCTTCAGGTCCTTGCCCTTCTCGAACGTGTAGTTCTTGAGGTTGCGGATCATGATCTCGTGCACGAGCTGCATCGCCTCGACCTTGCGGATGACGAGGTCCGCCGCGACGGCCGCCTCCGCGCTGTCGAAGTCGCCCTTCAAGGCGTTGAGCTGGCGCTTCGCTCCGTTCCAGTCGAGCTGCCTGAAGACTCCTGCGGTCGCAAGCGCCTCGAACTTGTCGTTGATGGCCTTCGTCTCTTCCTCGATGAGTTTCTTTTTCGCCTCGGCAAGCTCTATCTGGCGCTTCTTCTCAGCGGCCTCCGCAGCCTTCTTCGCCGCCTCGCGCTCCTTCTGGAGGCGCTCGCTGCGCAGGCGCTTCACCGTGTCCTCAAGGGTGCGCGCGCCCTTCGACTTGATGAAGGATATGCCCTTCTGCACCTTGTTGAACTCCTCCGAGCCCTTGATGGAGTCGTACTCCGCCCTCACGGACTGCGCAAGCTCCTCGATCTTCTTCAGCGTCTCCCTGTTCTCCTCCGGGAAATTGTTGGACTGCGCTATGAGCGTAAGGAGCTTGTCTATGCGGTGGTGGATTATGAGCGCACAGGCCTTGCAGCTGTAGGCGCGGTCCCAGAGCTCGTGTATCTTCGTTATCTCCGGCGGCGGAAGCTGCGATGCGGCCGGCGCGGCCTCCTCCACGACTGCCG